>JBBTUA010000012.1:0-23455 GCA_038063995.1 Patescibacteria group bacterium | reverse complement strand
GCGTGCCATTTCCAAGAAGGGCCGCCCCTATGAAGAAAATGATGTTGCGGGACGGAAAGTTTTCGAAAACATATGCCGAGGGCAGCTTTTCGTTTTTAAAATTGTTCGGTTTTTTTGGGAAATTGATATTTTGTAATTGAATAAAACCTGTGAGGCTGTACCGATTAAGGGTTTTATTATTTATTTCTACCAGCCGGTTGCCGAGAGGACTGTTTTTATAGTTTTCAAAATCACAGCCAGATCAACCGTAAGAGATTTATTTTTTATATAATAGAGATCATATTGGAGTTTTTCTTTCGTGTCGTTATGGTCCAGGTCTTTTCCATAATTTATCTGGGCCCATCCGGAAAGCCCCGGCCTGACCAAGAGCCTTTCTTCGTAAAAAGGAATTTGGTTTTTAAGTTTTTCCACGAATTCGGGCCTTTCGGCTCTTGGGCCGACGACAGACATCTCGCCTTTTAGTATATTGATTATTTGAGGCAGTTCATCTATCCGGGTCTTTCTTAAGAATTTGCCGATTTTGGTAACTCTTGAATCATTTTTTTCGGCCCAGACTGCGCCGTTTGGTTCGGCGTTTTCAACCATCGTTCTGAATTTGATTACTTCAAACGGCTGGCCGCCTTTTCCTATTCTTGTCTGTTTGTAAAAAACCGGGCCTTTGATTCTTTTTATGGCTAAAGCGATAAAAGGAAAGAGTACTATAAAAATTATTCCTCCTATTATGGCTAAAGTTATATCAAGGAATCTTTTTATGAATTCATATAATTTTTTTTCTCCGCGAGAGATATTTTCAAGAAACCAAAGCTGATTCAGAGTTTCTAAAGGAATCTTTTTCATTATTTTTTCATATGCGCTGGCTAAATTTATGAAATAAACATTTCTTTTGCCCACCTTATAAAAAACATCAATTATGTCAGGCAGCCGATATGATTCAGGACTCAAGATTATAGTATTGATTTTTTCTTCTTCTATGATTTTTTGTATATCCTTGGCTCCGCGAACTTGTTTGAAATCAATGTTTTGAAATGAAAAAGCGGCCTGTTCGGAAATATCAAGAGCGTACTTTAAATTGTATCCATATTGAGGATTTCGGTTCAGGAATTTTGCCAGATCATAGGCAAGTTGATTGAAGCCCACGATGATGGTATTATTCTTGAATGTCTGTCCCAGGATTTTGTTATAAAGCCAGCGCCACAAGGAGATCAGACCGGTAAGAATGACGACATAGATCAAAAGATTTCTCCGGGGAGCGATTTGTATGTTCGGGATAAGGTAAAAGAAAAGAACGGAGATGGCGGTGGATAGGGCTATTGAAGTAAAAAGCGATGAATAGAATTCTGGAGAATTTTTTGAAAGATTCAGTTCATAGAGACTGGCAATATAGAAAATAATAAGCCATAAAATAAAGAGAAGAGAAAAAGGTATTAAGTGGATTGAAATTTGATCTCTGAAGACTAAGCCGTAGCGGATAAAGAGAGTGATGTATAGCGAAGCATAAAGAACGACCAGGTCTCCTAAAAACAGAACAATTCTTTTCATAATAATTTATGTATATATTTACAATATAGGATAAGGAATGTCAAAGCAATTTAACCAAACAATTCAAGAGCCGAAACTGCTGAAATTCCTAAAATATGGGGTTTATTTAGCTGTATTTATTCCTCTTATTATTTTTAGCCAATTCATATCTCCTTTTCATTTCGGTAAAGTGATACTTTTCCGCTCTTTAATAGAGATTTTGGCAGTTTTTTACGTTGTTTTGTTAATCAGGTACGGAAAAGCCTATGGGCCGCCTATGACTCCTATATTTTGGTTCGTCACTTTATTTACTTTAGTCTTTGGCTTAACAACTTTTGCCAGTACCAATCCATTTCAAAGTTTTTTCGGCACTTTGGAGAGGATGGGCGGCTGGTTCAGTTTTCTGCACTTCTGGGGCTTCTTTGTAATTGCCACAGCTGTTTTAAAGAAAAAAGAAGCTTGGCTTTTTCTTATCAAGATTTCATTGGCAGTCAGTCTGCTTTCGGCTTTTTACGGCTTTTTGCAGAAAACTGATTTGCAGTGGGTGATTGGTTCCGGTGGGAGAAATAAGATTTTCGGCACCATCGGTAATCCGGCTCTTTTTGCTGGCTATATGATAGTAAATATCTTTTTAGCCTTGATGCTCTATTTTAAACCCGATTCTTCAAAAACCGAAAAAATATTTTCTGGATCAGTTTTTATTTTAGATGCTTTGGCTGTTTTGCTGGCCGGGGTTAGGGGTTCGGTTTTAGGTTTGGTTATAGGCATAATTTTATTTGGCTTTCTATACTCAATGAATTTCGGTTCAGTAAAGATAAAAAAATATACTATTTATTTTTTTATCTTTGTATTATCAGTTGCTGGAATTTTATACTCTCTGCGGAATACGGAATTAGTAAAAGAGAATCATTACTTATCCCGCTACGCTGATATTTCTCCTAAAGCATATACTGTTCAAACTCGTATCTGGGCCTGGGAGGCCGGATTTAAAGGCTGGGGCGATTCTTTAAAAACAATTGCTTTGGGATGGGGGCCAGAGATGTTTAATGTGCCTTTTTCAAAGAACTTCAACCCGAAGTTTTTCAAAGGTCTTGGTTCGGAAACTCTTTTCGACCGGGCACATAACCAATTTTTAGAAGTTCTCTTTACTATGGGGATAGTCGGATTCGCCGCTTACATCTTGATATTTGTCCAGGCTTTCAGGGTTCTTAAAATAAACCCCGTTAGAGGCCGCGAGGGCCCGCAGCGTGCCTCTGCCTCTAACGGGGTGAATGATACGGCTGAAAATAAAATATTCAAGCTAGGTTTGATTTCAGGCCTTGTTGCTTATATGATTCATAATTTCTTTATTTTTGACACCTCGGCTAATTATCTGATTTTCTTTCTTATGCTTGGATTTATAAATATATTCTCTGAAAGTAGTGTTTCTTTAGATATTGCTCGTCCAAAGAAACTTCTATTGTCAAATTTTGTCGGGGTCTCTTTAGCGATATTAGTTATTCTCTCTATCTATTTTTTTGAAATCTTACCGGTAAAGGCTAATTATGCAACCACTAGAGGGATTGTAGCTTCTTGGAATAGCAATCACGATTTGGCTTTTGAGAAATTCACAGAAGCGATGAGCTACGACACTTTCGGCAAATACGATATCCGCCATCGCTACGGCCAGTATATTCTTGAAAGGGCTAACAGCCAGCAGCAAATAGACCAAAAAACACAGGGTCGGCTCCTTGTGGCCATAGAGAATATCAAAAAGAACGTTGAGGAATCCCCCTTGGATTATTTGCCGTATCTTTACATAAGCCGTTCTTACATAATACTTGGAAAAGGCGATCCCAAATCTCCCTACAATGATCTTGCCCTGGAGAACAGTTTAAAAGCGCTTGAAATATCGCCTACTTTTGTCAGGACTTATTACGAAATTGCCCAGGCCTACTTAAACAAAAAGGACTATCGGAAAGCGATCGAGTGGTTTGAAAGAGTTGTTGAATTAAACCCTGGTGTCAAGCTTTCCCATTGGTATCTCGGTATTACCGTTGCCCAGTCAGGCGATTTTAAGAAAGGCTCCGCTATTATAGAAAAATCCGGATATGAGTATAAAGCCAGCGAAACTGATTCCTTGCGGATGTTAGAAATTTATTTCCAATTAAGGGATTTTCGCAAAATCTCCGAAATCTATGAGGCCTTGATCAAACTAAGCCCGAAGAATGCTCAATATTACGCTTCTTTGGCTGCGGCCTATCGGGAATTAGGCGAAATAAACAAAGCGATCCAAGCTGCCCAAAAGGCCGCTCAGATTGATCCTGCTTTTGCCAAGGAAGCCCAGGATTTCATTAACTCTTTTAGATAATGAGGAAGTCCTCTGTTTTTTTCATTTCTCTAGTTCTAATCGGCGGTTTATATTTTACAAACGCCGGTTTTGTTTCCGCCGATTTTTTAAACCAAACCGTAATTTTCAATATCAATTCAGATTATGATTATCTTGGCCGAAGCCAAGTAAGCGCGACCTTGAGAAAAATTTCCGATAAAGCCTATTGGTATATAGGCGATGACTATTGGAATAATCTTTCAGAATCTGAACGGAATTTTTTCTTGCAGCGAATTGATGAATTGGCTCAAGAATTTGACTCCCGGATCTATCCGATCGAAACAAATTTTTGGGGGACAGAGCCGAATCCCGGAATTGATAATGATCCGAGGACAACCATTCTAATAACCCGTTTGGTTGATTTTGCCGGAGGATATTTCGAATCGACCCATCTTTACAGAAAGAGCCATGCCCCGGATTCAAACGAACGAGAGATGTTTTTTCTAAATTCAAATGCTATTTTGAATGAACGGACAAAGATCTTTAGTGCTCATGAGTTTCAGCATTTGATCGCTTTTTATCAGAAAGATGTTTTAAAAGGGGCAAGCGAAGAAGTCTGGTTGAATGAAGCAAGAGCTGAATACGCCCCAAGGCTTTTAGGCTATGACGATATTTTCGAAATTTCCAATATCAGAAGGAGAATCATTGCTTTTCAGCAAAGTCCTTCGGAGCCGCTTGGCGAGTGGAAGAATCAGCAATCTGATTATGGCTCGATTACTCTTTTTACCTATTATTTAGCTGATACTTATGGAGACAGGATTCTTTTAGATACCTTAAGAAGTTCCAAAACCGGCATAGAATCAATAAACGAATTTTTGTCTCTAAACGGATTTAAAGAAAACTTTTCCGATGTTTTTTCCAACTGGACAATAACCAATATTCTTAATGATTCGGCAGTTGATTCAAAATTTGCTTATAAATCGGTCCATTTGGCTAATTTTAGAATTTCTTCGACCCAAAGCTTCAGTATTTCTGGAAGCCAAAGTCTTGTTTCAATTTCTAGTTCGGTTAAAGATTGGCAGCCGGTTTGGTATGAATTTAATACTCCAATCAATTCCGGCACTGGTTTGAATTTAAAGATTGAATTTTCTTCTGATTTCGGAACAAAGTTTCGGGTTCCTTATATCGCTTACAAGATCAATGGCCAGAAAGAAATAGGTTTTGTTCCGATTTCTGGTTCGACAAGCTCACCACAAGTAAGTGGTTCGAACGGGACATTATTTTTAAAAAACTTCGGTTCGGATTTTTATAAAGTAGTTCTAATTCCGGCTAACCATTCAAAGGTTTCCGGTTTTACCGATAATGATCCGACGGCTTTGTTTTCTTTGAGAGTTCAATCAACCGCTGAATTTCAGGAGATAACTCCGACGCCGACTCCTGAACCTTCTCCTGCTTTTTCGATCCAGGATTTGTTGAAGCAAATAGCTCTTTTGCAGGAGCAATTGAATAAATTAAAAGAGAAAGCCCAGCCTTTTCCATTAACAAGAAACTTATTTGCCGGTTCCCGTGGGGATGATGTAAAATGGCTGCAGGATTTTTTGGTTAAACAAGGCGTTTATCAGGAAGCTAAAACCACCGGCTATTTCGGGTCTTTGACTCGCGCCGCCGCTATCCGCTTTCAGCAGAAATATGGAATTTTTCCGCAGATAGGTTATGTTGGGGTAAAGACCAGAGCAAAGATAGCCGAACTCGCTCAATAGCATGCTTATACAAATAGTAGAATCAAAAAATATAAAACTTAATGATGCTTTAGTTGTTTGGGTTGAGAAAAAAATCGGCGGTCTTGATAAGTTTTTAAAAAAAATTGACCCGGCTGTTATCGAAGCAAGAGTAGAGATAGGAAAGCCGTCCCGTCATCATCACAAAGGCCCGGTTTGGTATGCCGAAGTCAATTTAAAATTGCCGGGAAAATTATTGCGGGCGACAGACACAAATAAAGACCTCCGCACAGCCATTAACCAAGTCAAAGACGAACTGCAGGTGCAGATAAAGAAATATTTAGAGAAGAAAAGCTAAGATATTGACAAAAGTAAGTTATGGATATATAATGTAATTATCAAGCTGGAAACGGCTTAAACAGCACTTTTAAAGGATATTATTATTATTTGCGAAATCAGTGCAGCGATTTGGCCGCAAAAACAGCCAAATCGCTGCACTGACGCAGCCACTATGCTACCCCGAGAAGGGAGTGGCGCTCAATGGAGGATACCATGAGCAATGTACAGTTCGGTTCGTTCGGGCAGGCGGCCAGGACCCTCGATGTCGTGGCAGAACAGAAGCTCTCCACGCAAGAGGTCGAGGTGCTTAACAACGGGTACCTCACGGACTTGGTTCGAGCTATTCGTGTGGGCACAGTGCCGGCGCGAGACGTTTTTCAGAAATTCCTTGGGCTCCTGCCTGAGTTCAAGGTTTGGAAGAGAATCAAGCTCGGCCTCCACAAGACGACCGAGGCCTACGAGAAGGCGCTCGAGTCCAGCGGCTTCAGAATCCATAGCTACGCGTACAAAATTCTGAAGAAGGTCTCGGTCTCCCAGACCGAGATCGAGCTCGACCTAGTCGTGGTTACCCCTGTTGGCTTGGGTCTCAAAAACCCAACCCACCAGCAGATCTGCGATCGCGCCGAGAAGCTTGGTCTAGAGAAATGTCCCCGCGAAGTCGGTCCGGCCCTCCGCCTTGCTTACCAGGATCAGCCCAACGACGAATGGCTCCTGGTGGCGATGGAACCGGAAGCTGACTCGGGCGGCAGCCTGGACGTGTTCGATGTCGGACGCGGCGACGACGAGCTGTGGCTCGACGCGCGTTGGTTCTATCCGCGGCACACCTGGCGCGGCGACGATCAGTTTGTCTTCGTCCTCCCTCGCAAGTAAGACCCTTGGACACTCGGTCCTCGGGCTCTGGGTCAGTTGGACTTGTTCCGACTGACCCTTTTTCTTTTTCAAAAAATAAATTATCATTGATCTGGCGACATGCTCATGGTTACGGCTTTGAGCGGCTTTAAAAAACCAAGATACTTGGTGTGGCAAACTAGGGTATTTAGATACCGAATTCGATTCAATCCGGAGAGCATTCAACGGATGGTGGCATAGGCGGCTTGCCACACGTTAACTGACTCGGACGGCAACCTGAACGTGTTCAATGTCGAACGCGACGACGACGAGCTGTGGCTCAACACGAATTGGTTCAATCCGCAGAACACCTGGAACGACGACAATCAGTTTGTCTTCGTCCTCCCTCGAAACTATCTTGATTTCTCTCCGTCTAGCGCGGAGAGTTTTGTTTTCTTAATTGTTTGAGCCATCCGCCGATTTGTCTGCCGACTTTTTCCAAATGGTTTGATAGAAAAATATACTTTTTATCGTTGATAATTTTGCTTTCCCAGGATAGTTGCAGAAGAAATTTTACAGAATCTAATTTAATTGAAGATTCTTCTATGAGGGCTAATTTTTTGTAGTTGGCCATGAAACTAGCGGTAAAAATAGATTCTGCAATTTGGATAATCAGTGTATCAATGCGAAATCCCAATGTATGCCGGGAGTTTGAAGGAAAATGAGGGAGGATTTGCTGCCAGATTTTGTATAATTCAATAATACTATGGATAATAAGCAGAACACCGTTGGGGGGGGGCGTAGAAGACATCTTCATTACGAAGATATTATCTCGCCCGAGAATCTTTTGGAAGCGTGGAAAGAGTTCATCAAAGGAAAGAGAAACAAAAAAGATATCCAGGAGTTTCAATTGAATTTAATGGATAATATCTTAAGACTTCATCAGGATTTAAAAAGTTTCAAGTATAACCACGGCAGTTACAAAGCCTTCAGAATCAATGACCCTAAACCGAGAAATATTCATAAAGCAGCAGTCAGAGACAGATTGCTCCATCACGCCATTTACAGAATATTGTATCCATTTTTTGACAGAATATTTATAAGCGATTCTTTTTCCTGTCGAAACAATAAAGGCACTCATAAGGCGTTAAACAGATTTAGGAGTTTTAGCTACAAAGCCAGTAAGAACAATACAAGAACCTGCTGGATATTAAAATGCGACATCAGGAAATTCTTTGAGAATATCAACCACGATATTTTGATTGATATGTTGAAAAAGCATATCCTTGATAAAAATATCATCTGGCTTCTTAAAAAAGTAATCCGCAGTTTTTTTTCTGGTCTGCCTCTTGGGAATCTCACCTCCCAGCTTCTAGTCAATATCTATATGAATGAATTTGACCAGTTTGTGAAACATAAAATAAAAGCAAAACACTATATCAGATATGCAGACGACTTTGTAATTTTATCTGATAGCAAGATTTATTTAGAAAATTTGATTAGTCCAATTAAATATTTTTTACATAGTAGATTAAGATTAAAACTCCATCCCGATAAAGTTTTCATTAAAACATTGGTTTCTGGCCTTGATTTTCTGGGCTGGATTTATTTTCCCGACCACAGGGTTTTGAGGACGACCACCAAAAGGAGGATGTTTAGGAGGTTAAAAGAATCATCAACACCTGAAACCCTAAATTCTTATCTTGGGTTGATAAAACATGGGAATACCAGAAAGATTAAAAAGAAGATTTTAGAGCTGGAAAATTAACCCTTTTTTTGTTATCATTTTTTAACTTATGGGAATGTTTTCATCAATCTTTGGAGACGCTAATGAGCGTTATATCAAAAGGGTTCAGCCGCTGGTTGAGAAGATAAATAAGCTTGAAAAGGAATTTGAACAGTTTTCTGATGCAGAGCTAAAAGAAAAAACCAGTGAATTCAGGCAACGGCTAAACGGCTCAACCGTTGAGCCGTTAGATAGTTTATTGCCCGAGGCTTTTGCCGCAGTTCGCGAAGCGGCAAAACGAACTTTGAATCAAAGGCATTTTGATGTTCAGCTCATCGGAGGAATCATTCTTCACGAAAGCAATATCGCGGAAATGAAGACCGGCGAGGGAAAAACTCTGACTGCAACCCTGCCGGTTTATTTAAACGCGTTAACAGGTCAGGGGGTTCATATTATAACAGTTAATGATTATTTGGCTCGCCGAGATACGGTCTGGATGGGGCAAATTTATGACGCTTTGGGTCTTTCTGTTGGTTGTATTAATCATGATGCATCATACTTGTATGACTCAACTCATACCCAAATTTCAAATGACAAAATTCAAATTTCAAATAAAATCCAAAATCAAAATGATCGAAATTCAAAACTTGACGAAGTAAGAGATATACAAGGCTCATTCAAAGTTTTTCACGAATTTTTAAGGCCGGTAACGAGGCGCGAGGCTTATGAAGCAGACATTACTTATGGAACTAATAACGAATTTGGCTTCGATTATCTTCGCGACAATATGGCGTACTCTTTGGATCAAATGGTTCAAGTTCACCCCGTTAGAAGTAGCCTTGCCGAGGTCCCTGCGGGACTCGCGCCTTTTGGCGCGAGTGAGACTTCTAACGGGGCAAGGGGGCATAATTTTGCCATTGTCGATGAAGTTGATTCAATTTTAATAGACGAAGCCAGAACTCCTTTGATAATTTCCGCGCCGGACACCGAATCAGGCGAACTTTACAAGACTTTTGCTAAAGTAGTTCCGCATCTCAAAGAAAATGAAGACTATTCCATTGATGAGAAGCTTAAAACAATAAGCATTACCGACGCCGGAATCGATAAAGTTGAAAAAGCGCTTGGCCTCGAAAATATTTACGGCGAGGCTGGCGGAATGCGCTATGTTCATCATCTTGAGCAGGCTTTAAGAGCCCAGGTCTTGTTTAAAAAAGACAAAGATTATGTGGTGAAAAACGGCGAAGTGATCATTGTTGATGAATTCACCGGCCGCCTGATGCCGGGCCGGCGATGGTCCGAAGGACTGCATCAGGCAGTTGAAGCCAAAGAAGGAGCGGCGATCCAGAAAGAGTCGCGGACTCTAGCCACAATAACTTTTCAGAATTATTTCCGGATGTACAAAAAGCTTTCCGGAATGACCGGAACAGCCGCTACTTCAAGCGAAGAATTTCATAAGGTATATAACCTTGATGTCATTGTTGCGCCGACAAACAAACCGATGATCAGGGAGTATTTGCCTGATCGGATTTACAAAACTGTTGATGCTAAATGGAAAGCTGTGGTTGAAGAAATAAAACAGAGGCATTTTAAAGGACAACCGGTTTTGGTCGGTACAGTTTCAATAGAGAAAAATGAACTTGTTTCCGCGATGCTCAAACGGGAGGGCATACCGCATAATATTTTAAATGCCAAAAATCACGAGTCAGAAGGGCAGATAATCGCTCAAGCCGGAAAGCTGGGACAGGTAACAGTAGCCACAAATATGGCGGGAAGGGGAGTGGATATTTTGCTTGGCGGGTTTCCGCCAAGTAAAATCCAAAATTCAAATGTGGTAGATTTAGGGGGTTTGCATGTTATCGGCACTGAAAGGCATGAGGCGAGGCGGATAGACAATCAGCTTCGCGGTCGTTCCGGGAGGCAGGGCGACCCGGGCTCTTCCCAATTTTTCGTTTCTTTGGACGATGATGTGATTAGAGTTTTCGGCGGAGAAAGAATCAAGGGTTTGATGGACAGGCTTGGATTTCCGGAAGATGAACCGATAGAACACGGTTTGGTGACCAAAGCCATTGAACAGGCCCAGAGCAAGATTGAGGGGCATCATTTTGATGCCAGAAAATATGTTCTTGAATTTGATAACGTGATGAATAAGCATCGGGAAACAATTTATAGTTTGCGCCGAGAAGCTTTAACCTCCGAAAATCTAAAAGACAAAATCATTGGATATATAAATGAATTTCCCCAAGCCCCTCACTTGCTTGCAAGTGAGGGGCAAGAAGAGAACGCACTTGAGAATTATGAAAAGAAGGAAAAAGAAATCGGTCATGATTCTATGCGGCAGCTTGAAAAATTTGTTTTGCTTCGGGTAATAGACGAGCTTTGGGTGGATCATCTTGAGGCAATGGATTATTTGAGAAATTCGGTGAATCTCCGGGCTTACGGCCAGCGCGATCCGTTGGTAGAATATAGGATTGAGGGCCAGAGAATGTTTGACCAGCTGTTAAACTCGATAAAATTTCAAATAGCGAACCTGATTTTTAGAGCTGGGATTCAAGCAGAAACTTCGAAATCGCAAGCGGTTCCAGTAAATCAAAATAAACCGTCGGAACAGAAAGATATTGGCCGCAACGACCCCTGCTGGTGCGGTTCGGGAAAAAAGTTTAAGAGGTGTCATGGGAAATAAGATTAAATATGTATTCGACGATGGCCTTGAAGATAAAGGTGGAAAAAGATACTCTGTCAAGAAATTAAGATATGTTAAAAGTTTATAAAATATTTTTTTCAATTTCGCTCATAATGATGGCCGGATCCCTAGCCTTTTTTTTAATTTACGGTTTGAATCTGGGGACAGATTTTACCGGAGGAGCGCTGTTAGAACTTAGAACAGAGAATTTAGAACTTAGAACGATAAGAGAATCTTTAGAAAATTCAGGGATTCAAAATGTGGTTGTTTCGAGAACCGGTGATAATGGATTTTTGATAAAGATGCAGGAAATTTCAGAAGAAAAGCATCAAGAAATTTTGGCGGAATTAAGAAAGATGGGCGAACTGGAAGAAAAACGTTTTGATTCGATCGGCTCTACTATCGGTGCAGAACTTAAAAGAAAAAGCATTATCGCAATTATTATTGCTCTTATCGCTATTTCCGTTTATCTGGCTGTTGTTTTTTCGAAAATAGGCGGAGCAGTAAGCCCGTTTGCCTTGGCTCTTGGAGCGATTATTGCTTTGATTCATGATTTGCTTTTGCCAATCGGAGTTTTTGCCTGGCTCGGCGAATTTAAGGGAGTAGCTGTTGATGCGCCGCTTATCGCCGCTGCCTTGGCTATTTTAGGTTATTCGATAAACGACACAGTCGTTGTTTATGACCGGATAAGGGAGAATGTTTTAAAAAAATCTGGAGAAAGTTTTAATCAAGCAGTTCATAAAAGCGTAAAGCAGACTTTGGTCCGTTCGATCAGCACTTCTTTGACCACTCTTTTTGCGGTTATCGCCATTTACATTTTCGGCGGCCCGACTTTAAAGAATTTTTCTTTGGCTTTGATCATCGGGATTGCTTCCGGCGCTTATTCTTCGATTTTTGTTGCAAGCCCCATTCTGATGTTATTCCATAAAAAGTAATGAGGCCCACTGGATTTCAGTGGACCTCTTTGGGGTCGGGGTCTTCAGGCGGCGAATTCAGCTATTTACAGGACGACTGACGCGCCTTCTCTTTCCATCAGGGTCTTCGCTTTGTCAGCGTCATACCAGAACCTATTTTGGGACCCTTCATCATCCGTATCAGGCCGGGCCAGCCCGCCGGTGAACTTGCCGGAGTGAAGCGGCTCTTCTTGTTCCCATCTGATGCTGTAGAACAGATGTTTGTATCTCTCGATGATAACTCGGATGACAGGGCCTTTTTCAACTGGAAACCTTGCAATCAAAAGATTTTCTGGCATCATCGTCTCCTTTGAAGTTGTTGGACTAGTTTTTTGAATTCGTCTCCGCGATGGATATAGCTTTGAAACATATCAAAGCTTGCCGCTCCGGGAGATAAAAGAACCACTTCGTTTTTATCAGATTTTTTAAATAAAGTCAAAACTGCATCTTTTAAAGTTTTAAATCTTTTTGATTTTTCTACGCCGATTTGTTTATGGAGCTTGTTTTTTATTTGTCCGATCAGGGCTACGGTTTTGATATTTTTAGATTTCAAAATATATTTTGCCAGTTTTTTGTAGTTCAACCCTTTATCTGAACCCCCAAGAATTAAATGGACCCCGTTAGAGGCAGAGGCGCGCTGCGAGCCCTCGCGGCCTCTAACGGGGTGAATCGGCTCGTCAAATGCTTTGAGGGCCGCCAAAGTCGCGTCCGGATTAGTGGCAGCCGAGTCGTTATAAAAATCAACGCCGTTGATTTTTTTGACAAATTCGAGCCGGTGCTCGATTCCTTTGAATTTTTTAACCGCTTTTGTTATTTCTTTATCGCTTATTTTTAAAACCCTTGCCGTTTGCCAAGCCAAAGCAATATTTTCAAGATTGTGTTTGCCTTTTAGTTTTGTTTCAACCGAAAGGAGAGAAGGATAAATCTTTTTGCTTTTCCCTATATTTTTTGTTTTTGATTTCAAAGAGGGATGAATAACAGCAAAATCTTTTTTTGACTGATGTTTTATTATGTTTAACTTGGCCTTAAAATATTCAAAAGCATTCTGATGAGTTGCTGGAGCAAATTTTCCGGATGGATCCATATGATCTAGAGTAACATTGGTTATCACCGCGACTTGAGGACTCTTGTGAAGGTCTTGAAGCTGGAAGCTTGAAAGCTCCAGCACAACCAGGGAATTTTTATTTAATTTCGGCAGAATATCCAAAGCCGGTTTTCCGATGTTTCCGGCTAGGAAAACTTTTTTGCCGAACTTGGTTTTCAGCATTTCGTATATAAGCGAGGCAATCGTGGTTTTGCCTTTGGTGCCGGTTATGCCGATGATCGTTGTCGGGCACAAATCAAAAAATAGTTTTGTATGGCTTGAAATAGCCGAGCCTTTTTTTTCGGCTTGGATCAGTTTTGGGTGGAGTCTTGGGAATCCGGGAGTTCTGAAGATCATTTCGTATCGGCTTAATTTATCTACGTAATTTTTATCAAATCTAATATCCAGAACATCAGCTTTGATTTTGTTTTTTCTTAAGAATTTCAAAGTGGATAACCCTTCTCTAGCCAGGCCCAGAACCGCTATTTTTTTGTTTTTTAGCTCGTTTATTGACATAATATATAGTAAATGATATTATAACTACAAGTGAGGGAAAAGTGAATATTTAAATATTCACTTTAACCGAACGAAGTAGTTATATGGATTCTTATCCATATAGTTTAAACATGCTTAATGAGCAAGAAAAAAATAACTTTACAGACTCGATTTCAAAAATTCTTAAATCTTTAAACCCAAGGACTCAAGATGTGATTTCCAGACGGTTTGGGCTAAAAGCCGGCGGCGTTGAAACTTTAGAATCTATCGGCAAAAAATACAAGATTACGCGGGAAAGGGTCCGCCAGATCGAGGAAGCGGCTTTGAGAGAGCTTCGAAAAAATTTCGACTCTTTTGAGCTGAATAACCGGGTTTCGGAGATCAAGAATATTTTCCAGCAATACGGCAGCATCATCAGGCAGGATTTTTTATTCTATGAATTTTCCGGCTCAAGCCGTTATAACAAAACCAATGGAACTCTTGTTTTATTGATGACTATATCGAGCAACTTTGAAAATTATCCTGAAAATGAGGACTACTATGAGATTTGGACTTTGAAAGATCCGTCTTACATAAGCAGGGCTAAAGAAATTGTTAGTAAGGTGATGACTTCTTTCAAGAGACAAGGCTCGGTTGTTCCTGAAGCTGAACTTGTTCCATTTTTTGGCAAAGCTTCTCAAGAAAGCACAGGAGACAAAAAAATAATTTTGTCCTATTTGAGTTTGAGCAAGCGGATAGGCAAGAATATTTTTGGCGAGACTGGATTGGCGGATTGGCCCGAGATACGGCCCAAAGGAATAAAAGATAAAGCCTTTTTAGTGCTTAAAAGAACGGGCAAGCCGCTCCATTTCAGGGAAATCGCAGATACGATAAACAGCTATAAATTCGACTCCAAGAGGGCTAATTTTCAGACAGTCCATAATGAGCTTATCAAGGATAAAAGATTTGTTCTTGTGGGCAGAGGTCTTTACGCGCTTTCCGAATGGGGCTATGAAGCGGGTACGGTTAAAGAGGTTTTAGCCAAACTTTTGAAAGAGAACGGACCGATGGCCAAAGATAAAATAATCGCAAAAACGACTGAAGTTCGTTTTGTAAAACCCAACACGATTGTGCTTAATCTGCAGGACAAGAATCTTTTCAAGAAGGACAAAGAAGGCTTCTATTGTCTTGTTGAAAACTAATAGACAAATTATACTGTTAGTGATGGATTTTTTTGATTTTAGTGTTCTTACCCAGACCTATAAAGATTTAAAACTGATACTTTCATTTCTTGCTTCTTACAGATGGATAATTCTTCCATTTATTGCCTATTTAATTTTTTTGATCGTCAGAGAGACTCTTTTATTTTACCGGCAGTCAAAGTACAGAAGCGAGATAGAATGGGAGATGTTTGAGATCCGCATCCCCAGAGAGATTGAAAAGGGGCCCAAAGCAATGGATCAGTTTTTTACGAGCCTCTGGACCCTGATCAATATGCCTATCAGCTGGAAGGAAAAATATATTGACGGCGAGGTTACGCTTTGGCACAGTTTCGAGATTTTAGGCAAAGACAGCAAAGCCCATTTTTTAGTCAGGACGCCAAAAAAATTACGCCATTCGGTTGAGTCAATGCTTTACGCTCATTATCCGGATATTGAAATAGCCAGTGCCGAAGACTATACAACAGAATTTCCAGATACTTTCGCCGAGTTAGAGGGCATAGGTTACGATATTTTCGGTCTTGAAGCTAAATTAAAAGAGCGGTCGCCTTACCCGATAAACACCTATATGATTTTTGAAGAACCCGGCGGAGAAGAAAGAATCATTGATCCGATCTCGCAAATTTTGGAAACCATTTCCCGCGCCAGGCCCGAGGAAAGAGTATGGATCCAATTAGTTCTTCGGCCGGCCAAACCTGGTTGGGAAAAAGAAGGAGGACAAATAATCGGCGAATTAAAAGAAAAAAGCCGGATGAAGCCTTTGCCGGGCCAGCAAGGGCCGTCTTTCCCTTTATTGAGTCCGGCTGAAGAAGAATCATTAAAAGCGGTGAGCCGGAAAGTTTCGAAGCGGGGGTTTGAAGTTTTAATAAGACTGGCTTACCTTGCTCCCAAAGATATTTTCGACAAAAATATGTGGAAAAATCTTCTTAGCTATTTCAATCAATACAGTTCTTCTATGAATTTCTTTACCATTAATCCCAATTCCATTACTGGTGTAAGATGGTGGAAATGGCCTTTCTTTTTTACCGGAAGTCGGACAAGAACGAGAAAGGGAAACCTTTTGTACCGGTATAAAGAAAGATATATTCCTGAAGAGACGGCTGTCGGAAGATTGACTGATCCCAAAGGCGGGTCCGACTTTCAATTCACATCTTCGATCTCGATTTTAAATTCCGAAGAGCTGGCGACTCTTTATCACCCGCCGACCAATGCTGTTCTGACTGCGCCGGCGATGGACAGGGTGGAGAGTAAAAAGGTCAGTCCGCCGGGTTATATCCCGTTTTAGACTCGAAAAATTTTAACATATCGCTATGTCTGATATTACTTATTTTGCCAAAACTAATTTCCGAGGTCAGGATAGGATCTTCGGCATCAAAGAGCAGGATCGCCTCCAGCATATGTACATTGTCGGTCAGACCGGCACCGGCAAGACCACGCTTTTAAAGAATCTGGCAGTCCAGGACATAAAATCAGGCCAAGGTCTTGCGGTCATTGACCCCCACGGAGAGTTCGTTGACGAACTTCTTAATTTTATTCCTCCCGAGCGCGCCGATGACGTCATTTATTTTAATCCTGTTGATGCCCAGTATCCGATAGGATTCAATATCCTCGAGGTGAGAGACCCCGAACAAAAGCACTTGGTTGCTTCTGGCCTGATGGCCATATTCACAAAAATTTGGGCCGGTGTCTGGTCAGCCAGAATGGAATATATTTTGAATAATTGCGTTTTGGCTCTTTTGGATACGCCGGACACCACCTTAATGGATATTCCAAGACTTTTGGTTGATAAGGAATACAGGAGAAAAATCGTGGCCAATATCAAGGATCCGGTGGTAAGGGCTTTTTGGACCACTGAATACGAAGCCTGGGAGCCGAGATTCAGGAATGAAGCCATTGTCCCGATCCAAAACAAAGTCGGCCAGTTCCTGGCAACGCCGATGATAAGAAATATTGTCGGCCAGGCGAAAAGCTCTCTGGATATAGAAAAGATAATAGAAGAAAGAAAAATTCTTTTGGTTAATGTTTCCAAGGGTCTGATCGGCGAAGACAACTCCGCGCTTCTTGGCGCCATGTTAATTACCAAAATCCAGCTCACAGCTATGGAGCGGATCAAGATAAGAGAAATGGAAAAAAGGCATCCTTTTTTCCTTCATATTGATGAATTTCAGAACTTTGCCACCGATGCCTTTGCCACTATTCTTTCAGAGGCAAGGAAATACGGTTTGGCTTTGATAATTTCCCATCAATACATCGGCCAGCTTATTACCGATACTTCAACAAGAGTAAAAGACTCAATTTTCGGCAATGTCGGCACCCTTATTTCTTTCAGAGTCGGCGCTACTGATGCGGAATTTCTGGAAACTGTATTTGGTCCGGAAATTATGGCTCTGGATCTGGTGAATCTGCCTAACTACAATGTTTATCTTAAGATTTTGGTTGATGGAATTTCTTCAAGGCCTTTTTCAGCCTTAACTTTGCCGCCGATCCCAATCGAAAAAGATTCCAGAATCAGGGAAAGGATCATAGAGAATTCAAGGCTTAGATACGGAAATCATAGAGAAAGTGTTGAAAAAATGATTGAGAAATGGGCTGAAGCAGTGAAAAATCCTTCTATTCTACCAATGGAGACCCGGCTTCGCACGGGTCCCTCTCCAATCCCCAAAGAGAAAAAACAGCCTCCAAAAGAAAAGTCACTATCTTTGGAAGAGTTGGCTAAAAGGCCTCCCGAAGATTTTAAAAGAAAAGCGGTTGAGCCGGACCTGAAAGGATTAAGAGAAGCATTAGGCAAAGCGGTTGAAAAATCTGAAAAATAAGATATAATTACATATGTTTGTTTTAAGGTTAGAATACTGGCTCCGCCAGTATAACCGCCCCTAGCTCAACTGGCAGAGCAGCTCCCTTTTAAGGAGAAGGTTCCGCGTTCGACTCGCGGGGGGCGGATTTTAATTGTTTATATTAGGCTTTTTTTTGTTCCAGGATTCTGATAGTCTTTCTCTATGACAGAAAAAATCAGGGTCGGCGTAATAATGGGCGGACCTTCGAGCGAATACGAGGTTTCTTTGGCTACCGGAGAAAATGTTTTGAAGCATCTGGATAGAAGAATTTTTGAACCGGTCAAGATAAAAATTTTCCGCGACGGTAAGGTTTGGGTTAGGGGCCGCTACGCCAAACTTGAAAAGGCCGTGAAAGATAATACGGATATCTGTTTTTTGGCAACGCACGGCGAATTCGGGGAAGACGGGAGGCTTCAGGCTCTTTTGGAGTCGTTTGGCATTCCATATACCGGTTCAGGCATTCTAGCTTCGGCTCTGGCTATGAATAAAGCTAAAAGCCGTCAGCTTTTTTCGATAAACGGCTTAAAGATTCCGAAAACTTTGATTTTAAAAGAAAGAGAAAACTTCCAATCCCAGCTTAATTTTTTTGTGACAAAAGCAGTAAAGATGCCGGTTGTGGTAAAACCCTGCTCCAGGGGCTCTTCAGTCGGGGTTTCAATTGTAAAGCAGAAAAGATTTTTAAAAAAAGCTATCCAGAGTGCCTTTAAATATGATCCGGAAGTTTTGATAGAAGAATATATTTCCGGCCGGGAATTTACCTGCGGAGTCATAGAAAAAAAGACTAATGGCGTTTGCGAACCGGTTGCTTTGCCTGTAACCGAAATAATTCCGAGCCGGGAATATGATTTTTTTGATTACGACGCCAAATACAAAGCAGGGGCAACGGAAGAAATAATTCCGGCTCCGATAAATGAGCATCTTTACAAAGAAATCCAGGAAGCCGCTAAAAAGGCCCATTTGACTTTGGGCTGCAAAGATTATTCACGTTCCGACTTTTTGGTTAAAAAGGGAAAAGTTTATATTTTGGAGTTGAATACATTGCCCGGATTGACCGGAACTTCTCTGATACCCAAAGCTTTGGAAGTCCACGGCTGGAGCATTAAAAAATTTTTAACAAATCTTTGCTTGAATCATATTAACTATGAAGTCCATTTGGATAAATGAGATAAAAGATAAGACAGGGGAGACGGTTGAGCTTTTTGGCTGGGTTAATGTCCGGCGTGATCACGGCAAAATTATTTTTATTGATTTGCGCGACCGTTCCGGAGTAGCCCAGCTTGTTTTTACGCCTAAAGACGTGGAGCTTTATAAAATTGCGGAAACATTGCGGCCGGAATGGGTTTTGCGAGTCAAAGGAGAAGTGGCCAAGCGGCCCGAAGGGATGGAGAATCCGGAAATTGAGACTGGAAAAGTTGAGGTGAAAGTAAAAGAAATAAAAGTTCTTAATGAAGCCGAAACCCCGCCTTTTCCTTTGGATACTCCGGGTATTGAAATTGATGAGGAACTTAGATTGAAATACCGCTATTTGGATTTAAGACGTTTAAGGCTTCAAAAAAATATAAAAATCAGGTCAGAGTTTATTGATAGAGTAAGACACTTTCTCTTCGAAAATGGGTTTTTAGAAATAGAGACTCCTATTTTATCTTCGCCGACGCCGGAGGGGTCAAGAGATTTTGTGGTGCCATCGCGTTTGAATCCGGGTAAATTTTTCGCTTTGCCCCAAAGCCCCCAGCAGTACAAACAGCTTTTAATGGTTGCCGGTTTTGAAAGATATTTTCAGATAGCCAGATGTTTCAGAGACGAAGATTTAAGGGCTGACAGAGGTTTTGAACATACTCAAATCGATATAGAGGTAAGTTTTACTACTCAAGAAGAATTTATGAAACTCGACGAGGAAATGATAACTTCGGTAGTCGAAGATATGGGTTATAAAATTAAACAGAAACCTTTTCCAATTTTTACTTATGAGGAAGCGATGGAAAAGTTTAAATCAGAAAAGTTTGATCTTCGAACAGAAGAAGATAAAAAAAATAATGTTTTGGCCTATGCTTGGGTTAAAGATTTTCCGTTTTTTGAAAAAATTAAAGAAGATGAAAGTCCTGCTTCGCGTAAAGCTACGCAAGACACTTCTTCGCCTGCACTTCGAAGCTCCAAAGGAGCGAAGAAGTGGACTTTTACCCATAATCCATTTTCTCAAGCTAAGTCCGAGCATATGGAATGGCTTTTGGAAGGAAAAAATATAGATAAAATTCTAACGAGCCAGTATGATCTTGTTTGCAACGGAGTCGAGATAGGCGGAGGCAGCATCAGAGCCCATAAGCCAGAAATGTTAAAAGCTGTCTTTAAAATAATTGGCTATAAAGAAAATGAAATAGAAAAAGAGTTTGGGCATATGCTTGAAGCTTTTAAATACGGAGCTCCGCCGCATGGAGGCATAGCCCACGGAATAGAGAGAAATTTAATGACTTTGCTTGACGAAGATTATTTGCGGGAGGTTCAGGCTTTTCCTCAGACGAGTTCAGGCCGAACTTCGGTAATGGATGCTCCAAAGGAGCTAAATAAAAAGCAGTTAAAAGAGCTTCATTTAAAAATAGAAAATCAGGAGAAATGAAATGCCTGCCAAATTTCTGCTAGTATCAATTCTTGATCTCCTTTTGGGTTTGAATTTTCTAAGTCCTGTAGTTTTAGTCCAAAATTTAAGCGAGAGCGAACCGGCAGCAGAGCCTAAAACGCAGATAACACCTTTCTTGCTTCCAGCGGCAGAGACAAATTATTTTCCAATCAGGGACTGGGGGATTCCTGCTCCTGTTTTAAGTGCCCGCTCCGTGGTTTTATATGATTTTTCTTCGGATAAAATTTTATTCAGTTCAAATGCCGATTCCCGGCTTCCAATCGCTTCTTTAACAAAGTTGATGACCGCGGTGGTAGTGACTGAAAATATAAACCAAAGCGATGTCATTACAATAACTAAGTCGGTCATTGCAAAATCTGAAGAAGAAGGCGGAGGCAGGGATTTGTATGAAAATGAAAAAATGAAAGCTTCGGAACTTTTAAAATTTATGCTGATTCGGTCTTCAAATGTGGCGGCTTACGGCTTTTCCGAGTACGCGGGAAAAAATTACGGATTGAATCTGGTTGATGAGATGAACCAAAAGGCCCGGGAGCTTGGGATGGATTCGACTTTTTTCACCGAGGCAGCCGGCTTGGACGACCAAAACAGCTTCTCCACAAGCCAAGATCTGGTCAAACTGGTAAAATACTCATTAAAGTATCCAGAACTATATGAAATTTTGAAAACCCAAAAAGCCGAAATATATTCGATTGACGGCAGATTCAGGCATCAAATTTTTAATACAAATGAACTTCTTGGAAAAATTTTCAATATTATCGGAGGCAAAACCGGATTCACCGAGCTGGCCGGAGGATCAATAGTTTTAGTAACCCGGTCGCCTGATTTATCCAGCCGTCTGATTGCTGTTGTTCTGGGTTCAAACGATAGATTCGCCGAGGCCGAGACGCTTATAAATTGGGCAGGTAAGGCTTATTTATGGAAGTAGCAGAAGGTGTTTTCACAGTCGTAAATATTCTTCGCATATTTATCGTTGCCACGATAAGCTTTTTCGTTGCTTTAATAATCACTCCGTTTTGGGCGGGGGTTCTTAAAAAATACAATTTTGCCAAAAAAGAAGTTGTTCGCGAGGATGTGGCTCCTATTTTTTCAAAACTTCATAAAGACAAAAAAGGAATTCCGATAGGCGGAGGATTGATCATCTGGGGCGCTGTCCTGATTATTATTTTCGGATTTTGGCTTTTAGCCGTTATTTTTCCGGAAAGCTCTTTGGCAAAACTTAATTTTTTATCGAGAAGCCAGACTCTTCTTCCTTTGGGAGCATTGATTGTAAGCGCAATTCTCGGTTTGATTGACGATATTTGGAATATCAAAGGGAAAGGCCAAAAGGGGAGAGGCTTGAGAATGCGCGACCGGTTTATTTTCTACACTTTGCTGGGTCTTGGCGGAGCCTGGTGGTTCTATTACAAACTTGAATGGAATTTTATCAATGTTCCTTTCTGGGGCGATATCACCATTAGTCTTTGGTATATTTTGTTTTTTGTCTTTGTGATAGTGGCGAGTACTTTTTCGGCCAATGAGACGGACGGGTTGGATGGACTGTTGGGCGGAGTGGCTTTGACCATATTCGCCGCTTTGGGCTCGATAGCTTTTGTTCAGGAGAGGATGGATTTGGTTGTTTTCATCGCCGCAATCATCGGCGCCTTGATCGCTTTTTTGTGGCATAATATCTATCCGGCAAGATTTTTTATGGGCGACACCGGAGCAATGGCTTTAGGCGCGACCATAGGCGTTATCGCGATGTTTTTGAATGTGCCTCTTTTGCTTCCCATCATCGGAGTGATTTTTATAATTGAATCAGGCTCGGTAATCATTCAGATCTGGTCCAAGAAATTCAGAGGCAAAAAAGTATTTCTTTCTACTCCGGTTCATCATCATTTCGAAGCTTTGGGCTGGCCCGAAACACAGGTCACTATGCGTTTTTGGATGATATCGGCCATCGGCGCGATTTTGGGGCTTATTATTTTTTTAGTTGATTCTAAAATTCCTCCTCTCGGCTAATGACTTCCAGGCTTTTAATCTGGCTCACCTTTATTCTTATTTTTTTCGGATTGGCGATGATCTCTTCGGCCGGGATTTATTTATCCCAGAAGAACTTCGGAACCAATTATTATTATCTGAATCACCAGTTTCTTTTCGGGTTTCTGCCGGGGCTTTTGTTGTTTTTTATCGCTTTAAAGATTGATTACAGATTTTGGAAAAAGATTTCTCTGCCGTTGATTTTATTATCTTTAGTTTTTTTGATTTTGGTTTTTGTGCCGGGTTTTGGAGCTACTGGCGGAGGGGCTAAAAGATGGCTCAATTTTTTTAACTTGTTTTCTTTCCAGCCGTCTGAAATATTAAAATTATCCTTGATTATTTACTTGGCTAGCTGGTTGGAGAAAAGAAAATTTTCAACCCAGTCCGTGGTCGCCTTTTTGTTCATAATTTTTCTTATCAGCATATTGATAGCCGCCCAGCCCGACATCGGCACTCTCGGGATAATCTTGGCGATTGCCCTTTCGATCTTTTTTGCCTCTGGCGGGGGAATAAAGCACTTTGTTGGAATCGTTCTTTTGGTTGCCGTAGCTTTCGCGCTTTTGATATTTTTCGAGCCCTATCGCTTTGACCGCTTTTTCGTTTTTTTGAATCCTGATTTTGATGTGAAGAGGATCGGCTATCATTTGAATCAAGCTTTGATAGCTATAGGTTCAGGCGGTTTTACTGGAATGGGTTTTGGAAAAGGGGAGCAGAAACTGGGCGTTTTGCCCGAACCGGTAGGAGATTCTATTTTCGCCGTGATAGGTGAGGAATTAGGCTTTATCGGAATGCTAGCGACTATTTTGGCGCTCCTTTTCTTTACAATACTTTCATTGAAAGTCGCAAAGCGAACAAAAGATAAATTTGCCTCTTTTTATGCGGTGGGGCTTGGCTCCTGGGTAGGGTTTCAGTCTTTCATCAACATTGCATCTTTAAGCGGACTCGCGCCTCTGACCGGAATCCCTTTGCCGTTTATAAGCTATGGGGGGACGGCTTTAGCGGTTTTAATGGCCGCGGCAGGGATATTGGTAAATATTTCGAGGAAATCTTAATTTCGCGAAAAGCTTCCCAATCAGAGCTCTCGGGTATAACCAATTTCTTCTCTCAAGCTCATAGAACAAATAA
>JBBTUA010000011.1:0-9092 GCA_038063995.1 Patescibacteria group bacterium | reverse complement strand
TGTTTTACGAACAAAGAGAGAAGAAGGAGGCTGTACCCGAGAGCTCTGATTATGACTATGCCAAGTTACACAGCAACCACAGATGCTACTCCGTCGCCTTGATCCATCCTCATGACCCTTACTCCCTGCGTTGCCCGGCCCAAAACCGAAACGCTTTTAAGATCGGTTCTGATGATCTGCCCTTTCTTGGATATGACGATAAGTTCTTTCTGCTCCGGATCAACGATCTGAGCCGAAACAATCTTGCCTGTTTTAGAAGTGACTTTGGCCGCCTTTATTCCTTTGCCGGCCCGTTTCTGAGTTTTAAATGAGTTTAAATTGGTCCGTTTGCCATAGCCGTTTTCCATAATCACCAAAAGCTGCCTCGCCGCCGCTTGGCTTGAAATTATTTCCATTCCGACAAGATGGTCGTTCTTCCCCAATTTTATACCGATCACTCCAGCCGCGCCGCGGCCCATTGGCCGGACATCCTTTTCTTTGAATCTTATGGCGCTGCCTTCTGAAGAAACTAAAAGCGCGTCATCGCCGCCTGATGAAAGACGAACCCAGTCCAAAGAATCTCCTTCGTAAAGATTAATGGCAATCAATCCGCTCTTTCTGATATTGGCAAAATCTTCCACCTCCACTTTTTTAACCACTCCGTCTCGGGTGGCCATAAAAAGATATTTGGCTTCTTTCTTCTTGTCTTTTGAAACCGGCACCACGGCCGTGATTACTTCATCGGAGGAAATATTCAAAAAATTAACAATTGATTTTCCGCGGCTTACCCGGCTTGCTTCAGGAACTTCGTAGCCTTTGGTTTGAAAAACCTTTCCGGAAGCGGTAAAGAAAAATAAATTATCATGGGTATTGGCAAAAAAGAAATGGCTTATGATATCCTCTTCTTTGGTGGTCATTCCGATTAAACCCTTGCCGCCCCTTTTTTGAATCCTTAATTCGGCCGGCGACATTCTTTTAATGTAGCCGCCGTGAGTCAGAAAGAATAAGGCGTTCTCCTCGGGCATAAGCTCTTCTTCACCTATCTCCTTAAGCGCTCCTTTGACTATTTTGGTTCTTCTTTCATCGCCGTATTTTTCTTTAAGCTCCATAAGCTCTTCTTTCATCACCTTGAAGATCTTTTTCGGGCTGGCTAAAAGATCTTCAAGACGGGCGATGAGTTCTTTTTTCTCCTTGAGTTCGTCTTCTATCTTTTTTCTTTCAAGGCCGGCCAAAGTCTGCAAACGCATTTCCAAAATCGCATTAGTCTGCAATTCGGTGAATTTGAACTTTTTTATCAAATTGGCAAAAGCATCATCCCGGCTTTCGGATTTTTTGATGACCGAAATTATTTCATCAATATGGTCAAGAGCTTTTTTCAAACCTTCGAGAATATGGGCCCGGGCCTTGGCTTGAGCCAAATCGAATTTTGCCCTCCTGGTTATTACATTCTTTCTGTGCTCAATGAATTTTTCGAGAATTGTTTTTAAAGAGAGAGTCTGCGGCTGGATCCCGTCAAGCAAAGCGACCATATTAAAATGGAAAGTCTTTTGGAGATCAGTGTATTTGAAAAGCTGATTCAATATTTTTCTCGGAAAAGAATCCTGCTTCAGCTCAATCACTATTCTCAAGCCTTCACGGTCAGATTCGTCACGCAAGTCACGGATGCCTTCTACCTTTTTCTCTTTCACCAGATCAGCGATCTTAATAACCAGTTCTGCCTTATTCACCTGATAAGGAATTTCTGAAACGATAATCCGATGGCCTTTTTGGTTTTCCTCTATTTCTGCTTTGGCTCTGATCACCACCGGGCCCCGGCCGACCGCGTAGGCGTTAAGCAGATCATCGCGGTTATAAATTATTCCGCCGGTAGGAAAGTCGGGCCCCTGAATAAAATCAACCAATTCTTTCACGTCGGCGTCAGGATTATCTATTAAATGAGCCAGCCCATCCAAGACTTCTTTAATGTTGTGAGGCGGAATGCTGGTTGCCATTCCTACGGCTATTCCTAAAGTGCCGTTAAGCAAGAGGTTGGGGACGCGGGAAGGAAAGACCACCGGCTCTTTTCTCGTAGCATCGTAATTATCCGAAAAATCTACGGTATCTTTTTCAATATCGGCTAAAAGTTCTTCAGTGATTGAAACCATTCTTGCCTCCGTGTAGCGCATGGCCGCAGGATTGTCTCCATCAATCGAATTATGCACAAATATTCCAGCAGCTAAAGCGAAGTTGTGCGTCCCATCTATTGTAAGGTCATAAACATCTTCCAGCTTATCTATGTCTTCTACTTTAACTATTCGATGATTCTTATTAATTTCTTGTCGAATAATATTAAGGTCATTACTAAAATACTTCAAACCAGTCCTCCAATAGGGAGCTGCACCGTATGGATAAATTGTATTTCTTACAGAGTTGTAGTTTTCTTCGTTTAAACCTGCTGGATTATTTTTGAGTACCTCTTTGCAAATTTTTATAAACTTTAACTTTCCGGTTTTATTTGTAATGCGATTTTTGTTAACTCTAATTATCTTTTCATGCATCGAAACTCTGTATTCTGGATTTTGCCATAGCCGTTTGAGCGTCTTTGTAAAACGAGTACTTAATTCTTCTTTTTTCTCCGGATGATTTTTTATGTATTTTTTATTTACCTCGCTTAGAAATACTCTCATCTTTTCTCGGTATTCAGGATTTGCCCAGTTTTTAGTATTCCTTTTAATAAGAACCTCCCTAGTTTTTGCTTTGGCTTCCGGAGTGGCCAAATATTTCATCCTCCCTTCGGCAAGTTTCTTGCGATATTCGGGATTTTTATGTTGCTCCGAAGCATGCTGATGGTGAACCCTCCAATGCTCGCCCCAACCCATTCTTTTTATATTATCTGGATTATTATTTAATTTGTTAAAATCAATATGATGTCTGACTCTTCCGGTGCTTTTTTTATAAACTCCGTTATTCAGATTGTAATTATCGGCAAAATGATGCGCTGGAATCCACTCGTTTTTTTTAACCTGATATACAAGCACATATCCCTCTCTATTTAGTCTGTCTGTTTTTTTAGATAATTTTTGATAAATAGGCATCAATGAATCTTTAGGTGTCAGAAATTGGGCTTCTTTATAAATGCCGTCTTTAAGCAGGAAACGATGATTTGGCGTACACTTTATTTCCTCGCCATTATCTATGATTACTTTTATTATTTTGGTTGATTTCTTTGTTAGTCGAGGGTTTTTAATCTCGGCTATAGAAATTAGTCCAAGAGAATTTATAGTATAGGTGTAATTTTTCTTACCTTCATTCCACTCTTTAATAAGATCTCCGAAACTTAAATCCCTACCGTCTGTAAGCTTTACTTTTGTATCTTTTGTGAAACAACCCCAATTGCCTTGACCGTCTATTAAAGGATAGCGAAGAGAAAAATCTTGGGCCATGCGCGCCATCGCGTCATAAATTGGAATGTCACCGTGAGGGTGAAAACGAGCCATCGTTGTCCCAGTAACATTCGCTGATTTAACAAATCTATGGTTATGCTTTAGGCCGAGTTCGTGCATAGTGTAAAGTATTCTTCTCTGAACCGGCTTTAAGCCGTCTCTTACATCAGGCAAGGCGCGCGAAACAATTACGCTCATCGCGTAATTCAAATACGATTCTTTCATCTCCTGGGTAATTTCCCTTTGTTTGATGTGTCCTATTTCAGCCATCGCTTCATTCTGCCACAGGTAATAACCTCGGCTCAACCCTGAATCTCTTATCTAAATTATCAAGTATCTCTGTTTGATCTTTTATCCCTTTGGCCAATCCGAATAAATCAAGAATTGTGGCCCTTAAATCGCTGAAACCGATTCTCATAATCGAAAAAGGGGATTCCTGATTCACTCGAGCCGCCGCTGTTTGATCAGAATTTACCAGATAAGCGAGTCTCCGCTCAAAAGATCTGAACCAGACAAAAACCACCAGCGAAAAAACTATAAAGACCGAAAGCCACATAAATAAAGCTCGGATATGGACTGGCTGGTTGCGAATCTCTTTCAGCATCGTACTTTAAATTTCGAACAAAATTACTTTTATTTCTTCGACTGGCAGATTTTTTTTCTGAATTTTATAAACCTTTTCTGCTTTTTCCGGCGTTAAGCTGATTTCTTTCAAAAATTTTTCCGGCCCCTCGATATCGATTTTCAGCCCTTGAATCTTATAATGCATCGGGATAACGATTTTGGGCTCGATTTCATGAACTGCTTCAACTGCCTCCTTGTAATTTATGGTATATGTCCCGCCGATCGGGATCATTAATATATCCGGATCGCCTATTTTTTCAATCTGCTCTTCGGAAAGCTTGCCTTCGCCAAAATCGCCAAGATGCACGACGGACATGTCTTCTATCCTTATTACATATATAGTATTCGATCCCCGCTCCTTGCCTTGGCTTTTATCGTGGAAAGACTGGATGCCTTTGACAAAAATTCCCTTGGCTTCGTATTCGCCCGGTCCTTTTGCCAAAAAGCTCTCTTCCGGCATGCCTTCTATATTGTTATGGTCGTAATGGTCGTGCGAAACCAACACAAAAGTATCTTTGATTTTAGGCGGTCTTAGCCCGATTTCCGAGGAGAAAGGATCGATCAAAACCGATACATCCTTGTTCTCCAAACGAAAACACGAATGGCCGTACCAAGTAATCGTCATATAAAAAGAGTACCAAAAAAATTAGACAAATTCAATAAATTTTATTATCATTCGAAATTGTCATGGAACAGCAAACAGCCTTAACCGAATCAGCCGCCAACAATACCAAAAAAATGATGAAAGAACTTTTGGCAAAGTTCAATTTTTCATTGCCTCAAAGAGGCGCGGTAATAGAAGGGGAGATCATAAGCGCCACGCTTTTAAATGTCCTTATAGACCTTGGCTCTTTTGGAACAGGAATAGTTTATCCCAGAGAATTTTACGACAATCTCGAAAAGCAAAAATCTCTCAAACCGGGGCAAAAAGTAAAAGCAGTCGTCTTGAATCTTGAAAACGAAGAAGGTTTAAGAGAGCTCTCTTTGAAACGGGCCCAGCAAAAAACTGCCTGGCAGGAAATAAAAGAAATGTATGAAAGGGGAGACATAATTACCCTTCGGATAGCTAACTTAAATAAAGGAGGGCTCATCTCTGAAGTTTCAGGGGTCCAGGCTTTTATGCCTCTCTCACAATTAGCCGAAGAACATTATCCAAAAGTCGAAAACGGAAATATCCAGGAAATAGTCAGAATTCTTCAAACCTATCGCAACCAGGAATTTAAAGTTAAGATAATCGACGTCAATGAATCGGAAAACAAGCTCATTATTTCCGAAAGAGCCGCCTTAGACCAGACAAAAGAAAAGAAAACAATCGAATATGCAGTCGGCGAATTAGTTGAAGGAGAAATTGTCGAGGTCACCGATTTCGGATTTTTCGTCAGATTAAAAGACGGGCCGGATGCCTTGATGCCCAAATCAGAAATAGAAGAAACTGTAGAGCTTAAACCCGGAGATTCGATAAAAGCAAAGATAATCGAAGTTTCTCCGGACAAAGTAGTCATCTCTTCAAAAAACCTCAAAAATGAGGTAGAATTAGAAAAATAAGAGGGGAGTCTAATCTATGAAAAATATGATCAAATACATTTTTATTGTTTTGTTTTTACTCCTTTTGCTGGCCGGGGTGGTTACTCTTTTGGATTTGGCTGGAAAAACCGTCCCTGAAATTTCGCTTAGCCAGCTGGCCCAAAAAATAAATTCGGGCGATGTGAAAGAAATAATCGTAAAAAATGACAATCTTGAAATAGCTCTCACTGACGGTAACAAAGAAAAATCCAAAAAAGAATTCGGAATAAGCCTTGTTCAGACGCTTTTAAATCTTGGCGTAAGCGAAGAAAAACTTTCGGCAGTCGAAATTAAAGTCGAAGAAGAAAACGGACTGGGAGCCGTAATCTTCGGCTCTATTCCTTTCCTTCTGCCGATCCTGTTTCTCATCCTTTTATTCTGGTGGATGACAAGACAGGCCCAATCAGGAGCAATGCAGGCTTTCCATTTCGGGAGATCAAAAGCCAGGCTGGCCAATGCCGATGCTGACGGGAAAAAGATTTCTTTCAAAGATGTGGCCGGGCTGAAAGAAGCGAAACAGGAAATTGCCGAAGTGGTTGAATTTTTGAAAGATCCGAAAAAATTCCACCGCCTCGGAGCCAGAATTCCAAAAGGAGTTTTATTGGTCGGGGCTCCCGGCACCGGGAAAACTTTATTGGCTAAGGCTGTAGCCAATGAAGCCGGCGTTCCATTTTACTATGTTTCCGGTTCTGAATTCGTGGAGCTTTTTGTAGGAATTGGAGCGAATCGTGTTCGGGACACTTTTGAATTAGCCAAGAAAAGCGCGCCGGCAATTATCTTCATCGATGAAATCGACGCTATCGGCAGACACCGCGGCGCCGGGCTTGGCGGGGGCCACGACGAAAGAGAGCAAACTCTCAACCAAATATTGGTTGAAATGGACGGTTTTGCCACTGATGAAAAAGTTGTTATTTTGGCCGGAACCAATCGGCCGGACATTTTGGATCCGGCGCTTCTGCGGCCGGGCCGTTTTGACCGGAAAATAATTCTCGACATTCCTTCAATTTCTGACCGCGAGGAAATCCTGAAAATCCATTCGGAAGGAAAGCCATTTGCCAAGGATGTGAATTTAAGAGCCATAGCCCAGAGAACACCGGGCTTTTCAGGAGCGGACTTATCTAATGTCCTAAACGAAGGAGCCATACTTGCAGCTAGGTCAAACAGCGAACAAATAAATCAGAAGGACTTAATCGAGGCTATTGAAAAAGTGATGCTTGGCCCTGAAAGAAAAAGCCATGTTCTTAATGAAAAAGAAAAAAAGATCACCGCTTACCACGAAGCCGGTCACGCTCTTATTGCAAGCTCTCTTCCGCACTTGGATCCAGTAAATAAAGTTTCCATCGTTTCAAGAGGACGAGCCTTGGGCTATACTTCAAATCTGCCGTCCGAAGACAAGCACCTCAAAAGCAAATCCGAATACGAATCGGAGCTGGCCGTGCTTTTGGGCGGATACACGGCCGAAAAAATAATCTTCAAAGATACGACTACCGGGGCTTCAAACGATCTTAAAGTCGCATCCGACCTAGCGAGGCGGATGATAACCGAATTCGGAATGTCGGAGAAACTCGGGCCAATCACTTACGGCGACAAGGACGAACTGGTTTTTCTGGGCAAAGAGCTGGCCGTCGAAAAAAATTACTCCGACCAAGTGGCTTATCTTATTGACCAGGAAGTTAAAAACTTTATTTCCAAAGCTATCAAAACCGCCAAATCAGTTATCTCCGAAAAATTGCAAACTCTGCACAAAATTGCTAAAGAATTAATAAGAAAGGAAACGCTTGAACAAGACGAGTTCTATGCTCTTTTGGGAGCATAAGAATAATCGGTCCGTAGCTCAACGGTAGAGCAGTCGCCTTATACGCGAAAGCGTGGAGGTTCGAATCCTCCCGGACCGACTAATTTCAAAAAAAGTATTTACAAAATCCTTATGGAAAGGGCGCGTAGCTCAGTTGGTTAGAGCGACTGATTGACGTTCAGTAGGTCCCCCGTTCGAGTCGGGGCGCGCCCACAAAATTTTTTCTCGTATAATTATATTGTGTATAACTCTACTTCAAAAATAGAACCACCTACGGTATCATTTATATAGTGAAATCAAAGTGGTTCAAATCGAAAGAAGAAGCTGTTAAACTTAGAAAACAAGGAAAATCAATCAGAGATATAGAGTCTATTCTTTTTATTCCCCGTTCTACTCTAAGCGAATGGTTTAAAGACATAGAACTTTCTAAAAAACAAAGAGAAAGATTACATCAAAACTGGCTAAATGGACTTGTTAAGTCCAGAGAAAAAGCAGTCGAGTGGCACAGAGAACAGAAAAAGAAAAGGTTAGCAGAAGCAGAAAATCAAGCAAAAGAAACTCTAAAAAAACTAAAATTAAGTAATCGTATAATAGAATTAGCATTATCATTTCTTTACTTAGGAGAAGGAAGCAAGAAAAAAATAGATACTTCTATAGGAAATACTAACCCTTTGATTTTAAAATTCTTCATCACTACTTTAGTTAGACTCTATAATATTCCGATTGATAAAATTAAATGCGAATTACATTTGAGAGCAGATCAAAATATTTATATGGAAAAGGACTATTGGTCTAAAGAATTAAATCTACCATTAAAAAACTTTACTACTGCTATAATAGACAAAAGAACAAATGGTTCTGTCACATACCCTAATTATCATGGCGTCGCGAATATAAGATGTGGCACTGTTGCAATTCAAAGAAAATTAATGTATTTTAGTAAATTATTTTGTGAAGAAGTCATCAATATAAATTATGAATAAAATCGAGCAATTCAACCAAAAATATTCAATGAAGGAAATCCCCCAAATCCAGCCCAGTAAAGGAACGTTGCCCCACGGGGCTTTACGGCCCGGCTGGACGGTTAAGATTTTCCAAAAAATAAAAGAAGGAGGCAAAGAAAGAACAGCCTCCTTTGAAGGAATCGTTATTGCAAACAAACACGGCCGGGAAACAGGAGGCACGGTAACTTTGCGCAAAATAATCTCCGGGGTCGGAGTCGAAAAAATTTTTCCGCTCCATTCGCCTACGATTGAAAAAATAGAAATCCTCAAAAAAGCAAAAGTGAGGAGATCAAAATTATACTACCTAAGATACAAGAGCAAAAAAGAGATCCGAAGGAAGATTAAAGCGATATAAAATAGGGAACATACGCGGACGTGGAGAAACTGGCAGACTCGCATCCTTGAGGTGGATGTGCCTTTACCGGCGTGGAGGTTCGAATCCTCTCGTCCGCACCAACAACGAACTAATCGGCTTTTTTGAAGCCAACATGCGGGACGCGCGAAGCGCGTCCCAATGGTTTCCGCCTGAATTTCGCCCAGAATCCAAAGGGGAATTCGCCAAAAATGAATCCAAATCCGGCGCGCTTGCGCGCACCTGTTTTTCGCCAAGGAGCAGGTTCGAGCCAAAGATTTCTTTGGCACAGACCTTTTTCGCAAAAAGGTCTGAATCAGAAGCAATTTTGTCTATATTTTGTGCGACTTCTA
>JBBTUA010000010.1:0-21471 GCA_038063995.1 Patescibacteria group bacterium | reverse complement strand
GTAGTTCAGTGGCAGAACGCCATCTTGGTAAGATGGAAGTCGCGAGTTCGATTCTCGCCTCCGGCTTTCGGTAATATATAAAAATAAAATGAGTCAAGAAAATTTGATACAATTGAAATGCAGTGTTTGCAAGCGGATCAATTATTATATTGGCAAGAGCAAAGGCAAGGATCCGAAAGGGGAGAAGAAATTGGAATTAAAGAAATTCTGCAAATGGTGCAAGAAGCATACGGTTCATAAAGAATCAAAAATTAAAGGAAAATAATTCCGGGAGCATAAGCTAATGGTAAACTGCTCGCCTCCAGAGCGAGACTTGGGGGTTCAAGTCCCTCTGCTCCCGCCAGCTAAAACAGCCCGATTTATAAGGACTGATTTTGGTAGGAGAGTGGGACAACCGAACTCTTTTGAGAAAATAACAGTGAGTAGCAGGGTGGGGCAACTGTGAATTACTGCTATTGTGTGGTTTATTTTTTTAGTTTATCATTTGAATAGGTATGCAAAAGAAAAATCTCAAAGAGATTAAAAATGAGCTGAAATACCGGAAGGAACTTGTTCAGTGTGCCGAAGAATATAATTTAGTCGGCGACCCGACCCGCCTTAAAATCTGCTATCTTCTGTGCCATCACAAAGATCTTTCAGTCGGTGAAATTGCTGAAATTATCGGGGTATCCATATCAGCCGTATCGCACACGCTCAAAAAACTCAAAAAAGCGGAGGTGGTTGAGAGCCGCAGGGATTTTCGCAATGTCTATTATCAACTTAAAAAATCGCCTCTTGTTAAAACAATCAGAGAGCGGTTGGAAACAATATGACCCTTCGACAGGCTTAGGGTCATGGTGAGCAGCGTCGAACCATGAAAAACTTTGACCTTATCATTATCGGCGGCGGAGCAGGAGCATTTGCGGCGGCTATCCGTGCCAATGAATTGAAAGCCAAAACCGCAATGATTAACGCTGGGCTTCCGCTTGGCGGAACTTGCGTGAATGTTGGCTGCGTTCCATCAAAAACGCTCCTTTGGGCAGGAGAAATTCTACATACCGCAAAAAATCACAATATATCGGGCATTGATTTGGAAGTTAAAAACTTTGATTTTCAAAAGATTGTTCAAGACGAACTTGCTTTGGTGGAGCGTTTAAGAACTGAAAAGTATGAGAAAGTTTTACAGCACTTGGAGAATGTAACGGTTATAGAAGGCAGGGCACAATTTGTTTCTCCGAATGAAATTGAGGTTAATGGCCCCGCCTTCGCTAAAGCTTCGGCGGGCAAGGAAAAATTATCGGCAAAGAAATTTATTATTGCCGCAGGTTCAACTGCCAATGTTCCACCAATTGATGGTATTCGTGATGTTGGCTATGTAACCCACATTGAAGCCCTAAAACTTAAAGAACAACCAAAAGAACTTATCGTAATCGGTGCTGGTGCGTTGGGGCTTGAGTTTGGACAGATGTATTCCCGATTTGGGACAAAAGTAACGATTTTGCAAAGAGGTAATTCAATCTTCCCGCAGACCGAAAAAGCCCTAACAGACCGTCTCGCTGAAATACTTACCAGAGAAGGAATTACTGTCAAAACAAATGTTGAGATTAAAGCCGCACGAAGGCAGAACGGCAAAAAGATTGTCTCCTTTATAGTTGACGGCAAACAAGAGGAAATCGTAGGAGACGAAATACTTTTAGCCGCAGGCAAAACCCCTAATACTCAAGGGTTAGGAGTAGATAAAGCTGGCGTTGAAATTGATAAAAAGCAGGCCGTTGTAGTAAATCAGCATTTTCAGACCTCGCAACCGCATATTTTCGCAGTTGGCGATGTAACCAATCTGCCATTGCGTCTTGAGCCAACCGCAGGACACGAGGGAACGCTTGCCGCCGAAAATGCTCTAACAAATTCGCAAAACAGCATTGATTATAACTCTGTGCCCTATACGGTATTTACCGACCCGCAACTCGCAGGTGTAGGTTTTACCGAAGACGAGCAGATGAAAAAAATGGGGGTGTGTGCTTGTCGCACCGTTTCCTTTGAGGATGTGCCAAAGGCAATCATTATGAAACGAACCGAGGGCTTAATTAAAATGGCAATTCACCCACAGACAAAACAAATTTTAGGCGTTCACATTCTTGCACCTAATGCTAGTGAACTCATCGCCGAAGCGATGATGTTGGTGAAAAATAAAAATACCATTGATGAAGTAACAAGTTCTCTCCCAATGTTCCCAACGCTCTCCGAAGCGATAAAATTAGTTGCCTTATCATTCACGAAAGACATTTCCAAATTAAGTTGTTGTATCTAAATGACAAAATTATTTACATCAATTAGCGAGTGCCGTCGCTCTCCGCAGGGTGAATGTACTTTTCATAAAAAAACGACTATAAACAGGATTATTCTTCTACTTATTGGCATAGAATTGTTTTTTGTTTTCATATTTGCTTTTTCTGGTCCATTCGTTTCAGTATTTATAGTCAAAGGGATTACTGGCGCGACAGTTTCTATTGTGGGTATAGCGGCTATGATTTTTCTAGTAACTAAATCCACCCTTCAAATCCCTTTTTCGCGGTTGGTTGACAAAGCGGCAAGTGAAAACAAAGTTATTGGTGTTTACTCTATTGGCCAAATCATTATAGCGCTCTGCCCCCTCATTTTGGCTTTCAGCACAAATCAATGGCATATTTTCCTTGCTCAGTTTTCCTGTGGTTTTGGCAACGCTCTAACTTATCCTTCGTATAACGCGCTCTTTACTCAACATATTGATAAAGAACAAACTGCATTTGAATGGAGTTTCTACGATACGATTATTGGCTTTGCAGGCGCGGGTGCGGCAGCACTTGGTGGAGTGATGATAGACAAGTTCGGTTTTAAAATTGTATTTTTAATAACCGCTGTGATAATCCTTTTAGGTTCGTTTCTGCCGCTATTTTTCTATAGGCGTTACGGCAACAATCATCAACATATATGAAAAAAATCCGCATAGTAATCAACGGCTTCGGCCGCATCGGTAGGCAATTTTTCAAAATCGCGTTTGAGCGGCCTGAATTAGAAGTTGTGGCATTCAATGATCTTGGCGATCTTGATAATCTCGCCTATCTTTTGGAGTTTGATTCGGTTTACGGCAACTATGATAAAAAGATTGAAGTTAAGGATGGTAATCTTGTAGTTGACGGCAAGACAATAAAATATATCAGCGAGCCCGATCCGTTAAAACTTCCGTGGAAGGATTTAGCTATTGATGTAGTTATTGAATCAACGGGGAGATTTGCTTCTTATGCTCAAGCAAAAGCCCATCTTGATGCCGGAGCAAAAAGGGTTGTGCTTTCTGCGCCTGCGCACGATGAGGGCGAAACGATAACCGTTACTCCTAATGTCAACGAGGCAGCACTGGCAAAATCAAAAATCACCACTAATGCTTCTTGTACGACAAACGCCGTCACGCCGGTCGCCGCCGTTATGATCGTAAGGCCGGGCATTAAATATTCGCTCCTTAACACCGTTCACGGGTATACCGCAGAACAAAATCTTGTTGACGGTCCCATGCCCAAATTGCACAAAGATTATAGGCGCGGCCGAGCCGCTGCCTGGAACATCGTGCCAACTACAAGCGGAGCGGCTATCGCCACTGCTAAAGCCATACCCGGAATGAAGGATAAATTTGACGGCATGGCTCTACGGGTGCCGGTTGCTTCAGGGTCGATTCTTGATTTCACTTTTATCTCGGAAAGAAAAACTTCCGTTGAGGAAATCAATAATATCTTCATCGAAGAATCAAAAAAGCCGGAGTGGAAAGGCATTTTAACTGTTACTGATAAATCATTGGTATCTTCGGATATTTTGAAAAATCAGCACGGCGCCATTGTTGATCTTGCTTTAACCAGAGTGGTCGGTGGAGAATTGGTGAAAGTAATGGTCTGGTATGACAACGAATGGGGGTATGCCAGTATGCTCGTAAGGCATGTTGTTTCCCTCATTCCCTTTATTGATTAAAAAGGTATGAAAAAAATTATTACAATTGCCGGTATTTGTTGTATCTTGCCGATTATAATTGTGGGGGTTTTCTTATTGTCCGACCGAAAGGATACATCGCCACAACAGACAGCAAATACACCCGCCCCAGCAACTGCTCAAGAAGTTCCCCTGGTCGGAACCTTATTCGCTGATTTTAACCTTACCGAAGTGGGTGGTCAAACTGTTACCAGAGATTCGTTAAAAGGCAAACCGGCCATTATCTGGTTCACCACTTCATGGTGCGTGCCATGCCAAATCGGCGCTCGCGATGTGTCAAAAGTAGACGATGAATTGGGCGGCGAGGCGTTTAATGTATTGGTTGTTTTTGTTGATCCAAAAGAAAGCAGGGATGATTTAATAAATTGGCGCAAAAACTTTGCCAATTCTGACTGGATGGTGACGTTCAACCAAGGACAGCTGGCAGAACGAATTGGGCTCAAATTTTTGGATTCAAAATTTATACTGAATAAAGATGGTGTCGTAAAAAACATTGACTTCAAGCAAGCAGACGAAAGTTATCTCAACACTATAAGACAAGTAGTGAAAGAAGGCCTATGAGCAATATGCTAATATTCAAAATCTGGCGGCACAAACTTCCCGCGCTGGCGGCTTTAGCGACAATTATTTTTATTCTTCTTTGGCCATCGATACCATTACGGGGCATTACAAAATGGCTTGAGTTTTTTTATTACTATGCCCCGCAGAATTATTTTTATGCTTTTCTATCAATGCTCTCTGGCACTTATGTCGGAATATATGTCTATAACAAAAAGGTTGCGGCCTGCTGTTCAGTAGAAAATGTAAAGACAGGCGCGACTGGCTCAATTGCTGGGATTCTTCTGGGAGCATGTCCAGCCTGCATTCCTGTATTAGCTTTTCTTCTGCCCCTATCAATAACGATAGTTTTGAGCCGTCTCAGCTTGATATTTCTCATCATCGCCATTCTCATTATGCTTTTTTCCATCTATCACATGAATGGATTTAAACGTTTCCCTTAAGATATGACTGTACTTGCCCAAACATACTTTGCAATCGCAACGGTACTCAAAAAACGGAACTATGTTTTGCTCGTTTTAACTGTTTCTATATTTTTCTTCGGTCTATTTGTTCTTATCCCGCTCATCACAATCCCCGGCAACGATCTCCAGTTTCAACTAGGTATTTTTAGGACTGGGGATTATATCCTTATGGCATTTCTTGCGCTATTAGTCGGGTTCAATCTTGCTCTACGGGCATACAGCTTCAAGCAGAAAAGAGAATCACAAAATATTTCTCAATCCGTTGCGGGCGGTGCGGCATCTGGCCTTTCGGGGGTTTTTGGCGCAGTGGTCGGAACTGCCGCATGCGCCTCTTGTCTCGCGTCGCTATTTGGTCTTGTTGGTTTAGGAACCGGCAGTGTATTTTTTGTCTTGCAAAATCAATCCTATTTTCTCATTGGAGCCATTGCAGCAATGCTCACTTCGCTTTATTTCGTGGCTAGAAAAATTAATAAAGTTTGTATTTCGTGTTAAAATAGCTTTATGCGAAACCTCCTCAAGAAATTATTGGCAACGTTATCTCCAGTGCTAGGTGCTGGGGCAATAGGGGTCTGTCCGCTTTGCTGGATTGGCTCTGCCTCGCTCCTTACCTATCTGGGTTTAGGAGCTTTAATACCAGTATGGCGATGGGTTGCGTTCGGGTTTATCGCTCTTGGCGCAGTTGGATTTATTCTTGACTACCGTGCACACAAAAATCCAAAGCCGCTTATTTTATTGATCATCGGCGCAGTTCTTCTTTATATTGGCCGTTATGTATTTTTAAGCACTTGGGGTGCGTGGCAAATTTGGGGGGTAGGGGCTTTATTGATTGTTGGAGCAGTAATCTACAACAAATCGCTTTTTCGAAAGCCAAAAATGCAGATTCAAAAATAGCGAGCAGTGAAGTGAGGTAAGATTTGGTAAGAAAAAATTACTGGTGGAGAGGGCTTCCCGCTCCCAATCCAAGAGGGTAGTTGGGAAACTACCACCACCTCAAATCAAAAATCGAGCCGCGAACGGCTCAAGAAGGACGGGATAATGCCCCTGCGCTATGGCAATCCATAATCGGTTATGGATTTACTAATACAGATATACCAAACGACAACGATTTTAGTAGAATATTGTCGCTTTTAGTCGTATGACAAGAGATGATACAGTGCCTGACACGTATATGACAGAATACGCTGGGCAATAACGAACAATAACGCTATACTACCTGTGCTGATTCCGCACTTAATTTCGGGATGAAAAACCAGTTGTCTGGGTTCTCCCAATAGGTTCGAACATCAGTGCATAACCTCCGCAGTGACCAACCAAGACCTTATAGAAAAGCTGATTTCGGAAAAGAGTCTTTTATCTCCTAAAATCATAGACGCCTTTAAAGCCATTCCACGAGAAGACTTTGTTTTACCCGAAGACCAAGGCAAGGCTTACGAAGACCGGCCGTTTTCGATTGGTTATGGCGCCACCATTTCCCAGCCGACCACGGTGGCTATTATGCTCGAAGAATTACAGCCTGAAGCCGGGCAGAAGATTTTAGAAATCGGCACAGGCTCCGGATATCTGACTGCGCTTCTCGCAAAAATAATAGGGGACCCTTCGACAGGCTCAGGGCAAGTAGGGCAAGTTTTTTCCATAGAATATATTCCGGAACTTAAAAACTTGGCAGAATCAAATTTGAAGAAGTATGATTTTAAAAATGTCGAGCTTTTTGTCGGAGATGGCAAGGCTGGCTTGAAAGATTTTTCGCCTTTTGACAGAATAATTTCGTCGGCCTCGGCAATCGAGATCCCGGAAAGTTGGAAAAGGCAATTGGCCATAGGGGGCCGGATAGTTGTTCCCGTACAGGAAAATCTGGTAGTATTGGATAAAGCATCAAAGAATAGATTTAAAGAAAAAATAAACACAGGGTTCTTGTTTGTTCCGTTGAAATGAATCCCGAACGATGAATATAAATTTTTTAGGAAAAGATATAATTGGGGGAGAACAAGTTTTTTTTAGATACACTCGGTGGCTGATTTATATACTCGTATTTTCCGTTCCTTTGTTTTTCCTGCCCTGGACCAGCGAAGTTCTTGAGTTCAACAAGCATTTTTTAATTTTTGTATTTTCTGCGGCGGCTTTAACTCTTTATCTTGTCCAGGTGGTTCGCTCCGGAAAACTCACCTTTAAAAAGAATCCGCTTAACTATCCCATTTTGATTTTTATCGGGGCAATTATCCTGGTTTCTTTGTTCTCCGATTTCAAATATCAAAGCATATTCGGCGGCTTTGGGGCGGGATTTTACGAAAGCCTGCTAAGCGCCATAGCTTTTGCCGTATTGTTTTTTGTGGTTTTGAATCTTTTCGGGCAGAATTCTGGATCTGCAAAGACAGACGCTCTCAAGCTTTTTAATATTTTCAGTTTTTCTTTGTTTATTGTCCTTGTTTTGGCAATCTTGAATTTATTTGGAGTTCCTGTTTTCAAATTTTTTGGTATATCGCAGAATTTTTTTAATACTTCCGGAACTTTAAACAGCCTTGGCGTATTGGCCGCGGTGCTTTTGGTTTTTTCTATTTCAAAACCAAGTTTTGACGGGGGCGGCCAATACTTTGGCTACTTAAGGCCGTTTTTCATAGCTCTTTCTTTGTTTTTCCTTTTAATCTTGAACTGGTGGGTTTTATGGGTTATTGCCATAACGGGTCTGGTTTTTACCGTAATTATCGGGTCAATGCGCGACTGGAGAATTTCGACCTACTTCTGGCCCTTGATAATTATAATGGCTGCCGTATTGCTCATTCTTTTAGATTTCAACCTTTCCTCAATTTTGGGGCTGAATATGCCCATTGAAATTTCGCCTTCTTTTTCGACTTCTTTTGATATTGCTTCTCAAACTTTGATGAAAGACCCGTTGTTTGGAACAGGGCCTGAAAATTTTGCGAGAGCCTACGAGCTTTATAAGCCTGATTCGATAAATAATACCGATTTTTGGAATGTAAAGTTTTCAGAGGCTTCTTCAGAGATGTTCAGTATGCTGGTTTCCTACGGTCTCGTCGGATTTGCGGCTTTGGCCTTTCTTTTATTTGCGGCATTTAGGCTTGGCTTCAGGAATCAGGAGTTCTTTCCTGTTTTTGGGACATTTATCGCGGCCTGGGCCCTTTATCCCTATAACATAACCATAGGTTTCGGCTTCTGGATTCTGCTTAGTATTTTAGCTCTTTCGTCTTCGAAAAACGAAGAAATTTTCGTTGATTTGGAAAAATCCCCGCGCCACTCCTTAATTACTTCTGTTTGTTTCGTTTGTGTTCTGATTTTAACTTTAGTCGGAGCTTATTTCGCAGTGGTTCGGTATGCGGCCAATATTAAATATGTCAAAGCTCTAACTTTGCAAAGCGATTCCGAACGACAAACCAGGCTTTTAGTCGAAGCAGTGAATTTATCTAAAAATGAAGATTTGTACTCCAGAGTTTTGGCTAATTTTTTGGTAGCCCGGATAAACAGGGGGCTCGAAAATTTGAAAACAGCAAAGTCAGTCGAGGAACGTCAGGCTATTTTGTCCCAAATCCAAAATTATTCAGCCACCGCCATAAATTTAGGTATTCAAACTACGGATAGAAATAAAACCAATTCTGTAAATTGGTTTTCCCGGGCCTTGGTTTACGAAGGATTAATTAATGTGGTTGATGGCTCTGACCAGTGGGCGATCAGAATGTATGAAGAATACGCAAAGGTTTCGCCCAAAGACCCGGAGCCATACTTGCGGATAGCCAATATCTATCTTTCCGTGGCTGAAGCAGTAAGACTGAATTCGCAAGTTCCACCCAACCAAGTTATCGCTTTTTTTAAGTCAGCTGAAGAAAATTATAAAAAGGCCCTTGGGCTTAAACCTAACTATGTTCTGGCGATTTACAATCTGGGAGTTGTTTATGAGAGGCAGGGGAGAGTTAAAGATTCGATCAATCAGCTTGAAATTTTGAAATCAGCCAATCCTCTTGATGCGAATCTAGCCCTTCAGCTGAGTCTCCTTTATTACCGCGACAACCAAAAATCTAAATCGTTCAGCGAGGTGCAAAGAGCCATTCTGATTTTCCCTAACTTCTCCAATGCCCGCTGGTATTTGGCCTTGCTTTTGGAAGAAAGGGGAGAACTCAACGCGGCCTTAGAACAACTTTATAAAATAAGAGAGTTGAATGAGGATAACAAACTTCTTGAGGGGAAAATAAAAGAACTTAAGGCTGGAAAGCGATCACTGCCTCCAGAAAAAGTCACTGGATTTAAACCTCTTGAGACGAAAAGCCGGGCCCAATAAAGAATCTTATGCCAAAGTCTTCAGGCTATATAGCCATAATAATTTTTTTGTTTTTGATGTCATTAATCTTCTATTCAATAGATGAGATTTTTATTACCCGCGCTCTTTCGAAGCAGGAGACTTTTGAGATAAGAAAAGGAGAGAGCGTTGATTCAGTGATCGCCAGACTTGAATCAAAAAAAATGATACGGAATTCCTTTATCGTCAGGAGCTATGTGATTGCTTTGGGAATCGATAAAGAAATTAAGCCCGGGGTTTATTCGATAGATTCTCCGTATTCGGTGAAAGAAATTTTCGACGAATTTACCAAAGGCACGGGGCTTGAGACCAGAATAAGAGAAGGGATGAGCGTAAAGGAAATTGCCAGGCTTTTAGAAGAAAAGGGAATTGCTGACAGCTCAAAGGATTTTGAAATAGCGGCCTTGGCTTTTGACAATTCAAACACCAGATATGAGTTTTTGCCATTCGGCAGCAAGGTAAATTTGGAGGGCTATCTTTTTCCCGATACTTATAATTTTGAAGATAAGTCGAGCCAGAGAATAATTGAGACAATGCTCGATAATTTTGAAAAGAAAGTTTATTTTCGTTTTGGAAAGTTAAGCCAGGCAGATTTGGCTCGGACAATAATTATGGCCTCAATGCTGGAAAAAGAAGTTCGGACCGAAAAAGATATGAGGTTGGTTTCCGGAATACTGGAAAAGCGGCTTAAGGCCGGAATCGCCCTTCAGGTTGACGCCGCCTTGGTTTATATAAAATGCTCTATCCGTCAGCTGGCGGATTGCCGTTCTTTGTCGAATGCGGATAAAAGCCTTAATTCCGCCTATAATACCTATTTGCACAAAGGCCTTCCGCCGGGGCCGATTTCGAATCCGGGATTAACCGCTATCAGTTCGGCTCTTTCTCCGGAAGAGAGCCCTTACTGGTATTATCTTTCAGCCACGGAAGATGGGAGAACGATTTTTTCAAGAACTTTAAGTGAACATAATTTAAATAAGGCGGTTTATAGGTAGCAAACTTCTTTTCGTACTTAGAGCTCTCGGGTATAGCCTCCTTCTTCTCTCTTTGTTCGTAAAACAAATAATCTTCATATTCATTCAATTTGCGGAGGCGATTCCAACTTCGTTGGAACCTTCGCCTTGAGACAAAATCTCGGTTTTCGCGTGCGGCAAAATATCTGCGATTTGTATAAGATGTTACCGGCAAATTTTCACTCACTTCAGTTATTTGTCCGGTTTCTGTTTCTACAGAAACCTATTTACTCACAAAAGTTTAGAACTCGGCTGTACCCTGCGGCTCTAAGTAAGCAAAAGCTAAATGTTTGTGGCTAGTAGCGAAAAGAGCGAGGCGTAGTCTTTCAGGAACTGCTCACCAATTTTTTATTGAAAAAGAAAGCGGGGCGATGACATCAAACCGCTTTTTGTTTTTTTGAGAAAATTATGATAATTTGAGATTATTAATATTGAATATGAAAAAAGTTTTTATCATTCATGGTTTCGAGGGCAGCCCTAATGGCGGTTGGCGGCCATGGCTTATGGCAGAACTTGAGAAGAAAGATATTTACGCCTGTGCTCTTTCTATGCCTAATCCAGAGAACCCTATTTGTACCGAATGGGTAGAGGAAATTTCAAGGCATATTGAAAGAAATCAGAGTGATAAAATATATTTTGTGGGCCATAGTCTTGGCGTTCCAGTTATTTTAAGATATTTAGAAGCTAATTCTCCTAAATCTATAAATGGTGTTGTTCTAGTCTCTGGCCCTTGCGAGAAAAATGATAACAGAAAAATATATAATTTTTTAGACAAACCATTTGATTATAAAACTATAAAATCAAAAGCAAATAAGTTTATCATTATTCATGGAGATAACGATCCATATGTTCCTCTAAACAATGCAGAAATATTAACTAGAGAATTAAGTGGGGAACTTATTATTGTAAAGAATGGTGGGCATCTTAACGGTTCAAGTGGATGGTTTTCGTTTCCACAATGCCTCGATGCTTTACTTCGGGTTTAATGACTATGATCACTGGAATTGATCTAAAACAACCAGAGGTTGCTCCAAAGATTATAGAAATAGTGAGTATAATTAAATAATGATGGATAGACCGCAGAAATGATCGTTGATGTTTTAGATTACGAAGGTAAGAGAGTGGTATTTACAAGAAAAAAGTGGTTGCAGAAAATAAAGATTCATCCAGAACTTGGCAGGGACAGCTTTCTTAAAAATCTAAAAAGAGTTATAATAGACCCAGATGAAGTATGGCAGGACTATTCAGACCCAAAAAGGAAAAGGTGTTATTATAAGAAATACTCGGCTCATACCTATATTAAAGCTGTTGTTTGGATAAAGTCTAACCCTTGTAATATAATTACAGCTTACGAAATTAATTTAATAAAAGAACAAAATTATACTAACTTGAAGATAGTTTATAAAAAATGACAACGGCATTAAAAGAGAAAAAGAAAATATTTGATTTTATTTATAATTTAAGCGAAACCATCAAAGAAGAGAGGTGGGTTTCTTATTACGATGTTGAAAGCGACTCATTATCTATAATATCGCCGAAGCTGTCATTTAGTGCACATAAAAAATATATAGATAGCGAATTTGCTTTTTATTTTACTCCAAATAAAGATATTCAGGGCGTATTTATAGAATACTTTAAGACCAACTTTCTTAAACACCATAAAGAGGTAAAGAAACTGCAAGAATTGATAAAAAATATTATAAAGCCGGAAAAGAAAAAGGCCGTAGTAGAAATTAAGGAACAGATGGTTAAAAGGTTAGCTCCAGAATTAGAATCAGCTATAAAGGATTCTTTAATTCAAAATATAGAGATTAGGTCATCGCTGAGAATATAAAGCAGTTTTGTACACCGAGAGCTCAAATTGACAAATAAACTTTGATAGGTAATAATTAAGGAAAGCCGTAGAAAGTGAGCCGGAATTCCGTAAGTCTCACAGAGGCGGAACAGACGGCTTTTGCCGTTTTTTTAATGCCCAAAACTAAAGCCCAAAAAGCAGAAATAATCGATAAAATAGCCGAAAAAATAAATAAGGCCAAGATTTTGGTTTTTACTTCTTTTAATCAGCGGGGCAGGAAAGGCTTGGATTTTCCGACAATGGAAAAGTTAAAAAAGAATCTTAAAAAAATCGGGGCAGAGTATGCTGTTTTAAAGAAAACTATGCTGAAGCTGGCTCTTGATAAAACTTCTTTGGGCAACGAAGCTAAAGTGGATGAAATGCAAGGTTCGGTGGCTGTGATGTTTGGCTATCAAGATATGGTTGAGCCGCTAAAGGTTTTGCATAAATTATCAAAAGAAAATGAAGCGCTTTTGTTTTATTCAGGATTGAATTTGGATAACAGAAAAATTATTTCAAAGGATTTATTGGTCGAGTTGGCCAATCTGCCTTCCCGCGAAGTGTTGCTTGCTAAGGCCGTGTGGGCGATCCGTTCGCCGCTAAGCGGTTTGGCTAATGTTTTGCAGGGGAATATAAGGGGATTGGCCGTAGCTTTATCGCAAATCAAAAAGTAAAAACAAATTTTATGGAACAAAAATTCGAAGATTTATTAAAGCAGATAGAATCAATGTCAGTTTTGGAGCTTTCCCAGTTCGTGAAAGCCATTGAAGAAAAATTCGGAGTTTCGGCTTCGGCAATGCCGATGATGATGTCGGCTGGCGGAGCCCCGGGAGCTGCTCCAGCTCCTGAAGAGGAAAAATCGATATTCAACGTGGTCTTAACTGATGCAGGAGCAAACAAAATTCAGGTGATAAAGGTGGTCAAAGATGTCACCGGCAAGGGGCTTAAAGAAGCCAAGGATATGGTAGATAACCTGCCGTCGACATTGAAGGAAGGCGTGAAAAAAGAAGAAGCCGAAGATTTAAAGAAGAAAGTTGAAGGAGCCGGAGGAAAAGTAGAACTCAAATAGGTAAAACCGCAAGCATCAGAAAAGGCTTAGTTCGGCAATATCAATTTCTTCTCTCTTTGCCTTTCGTATCGCTGAACAAATAATCCTCACTCAAACTAAAATTCAATATAATCTTTCGGGTGTCCCGCCTCGGGGAGGCCTTGGTCCCAAAAGATTATAATTATTGAATTTTCTGTTCTCGTTCGGTTATTTGTCCGGTTTTTGCTTCTACAAAAACCTATCAGCTCGCAAAAGTTCAGAAATTAATACAGCCAAACTTGCCTTCAATCTTAAAAGATAGGCTTGCAGTTTTTCATTATAAAAAATAAAGCGCGAGGGTACGCCAATTTCTGAACTTCAAGAGAATAGAATACAAATAACTGAAGAGAGCGAAGAATTTACCGGATTACAATTAGTTTCTTTGATAATAACAATATAATGGGGTAGGGGTTCCCTATTATATTGTCGGTAATTCTAGAAATCTGAAGATTATTTGTTCTATTCGGCTTGAGAAAAGAAATCGGCGTACCCGAGGGAAGCTTTATTTTATACTAGATCTTCAGACTCCAAATCTGGGAAGGGGAGAGGAGATAAAGAGTTCTTGATGATTTGTCAAAGAAAGAATCTTTTATTTGGTCGATTTTGGATAAGTTGTAGCTTCTGACCAGTTCTCCGGAATCGTTAATCACTCTTGCCAATTTTGATTCCTTATCAATCACCATAAGTTCTTTTTCTCCTAACTTCACTATTTCTGTTCCTGATTTAACGTCAAAGTCCAAATTTATAGTTTTTGAAACTTCTCCTTTAAATAGGATAACTAATTTTCTTTGGTCGGTTAAGGCATAAATAGTTGAATCAAGATCAAAGGAAACCAAATTTCCTCTGATTTTTTGGGCTTCTCCGGACTTGAGCCATTCAAGTTCTCCGGTTGGACTTACGAGAGCGTTTGTTATCTTATAAATATTTTTCTGGCCGATGAAATACAGATTATCTTCGTAGTTTTTGAATTCAACCGGTTCAAAATTAAATTTCTTTTTTATTTCGATTACTTTATTAGTTTCCAAATCAATTACTTTTATATTGTTTCCATACACGGCAAATTTATTTTCTTTTATCCAGCTCAAAATTATATTCGATGATTCTGGCAGGGGACTAGCTCCATTTTCTTTGACCAAATAGAGCTTTTCGTTGTCATTTAGAAAAATCCTGCTGTTAGCAGCCAGTATATTTTTCATTCCCGCCAGATTGCCGTTAAATTGTTCTGATAATAATTCTGTTGGTTCAGCCGAAGTGTTTATCTTTTCAATCTTATTTAAGAGGCTTAAAGCGGCAAGCTGGGCTTTTTCTTTATCTTTGTTATCTTCAAGAGAATTCAATTGACTAGTGGCCTCTGCCAGAGATTTTCTGGCTTCGTAGCTTTGTTTTAAAAGGAGTTTTGATTCTCCGGCCCGTATTTTTTCATTCACCAAAGCCAAGGCTTCCTTAAATTTCGAATTGCTTCTGCTAAATAGAACAAGACCGCCTACTATGGCCAAGCCGATAATGGCAACAATTAAATAGTTGCTCGCGCCCCGCGGCTTGATCAATCTCCAGCCTCTGTTTGAGTTTTCAGGATTGCCCATAACCATTTCTTTGAATTTTTCGGTTGTTGCCTTCAGCTTATCGCTTCTTGATATTTTTGCAACTTCAGTGGCCACGATCGGCATTTCTTTAATTTGGTTTGGCAACGGTTCGTTTTTTTTATGTTCGGGCTCTCGAGCCACTTTTTTCAATTCTTCTTTTATTTCAAAGTGGATTCCGGCAAGAAAGGCCGGGGCAGTAATTATTTTCTTTACATTTTCAGAAAAGGTATTCTGGTTATTTTTGGAAAGATTCGCGCTGATCAGCTTTTGCTTGAAATTAAGCTTTGTATTCGGGATAAAAAAGAAGAACCTGTCGTCTTTTTTAATCTCCCCTGATATTAGATTAGAGAATCTTTTGCCGCCGCCGGCTGATTTTGCAGCTTGGGCGTTGTCGAATACGTCGAAAACATCCCCTGTTTTTGTCCGATAAGTGAGCAATTTAGCTTTTCCAATCTTTGAAATAGCTACTTTTTCTTTGTCGATATAGGCAACTCCTAAATCAAGTTTTAGCTCGTTATTTTCTTTTAAAAGGCTTTCGATAAGTTCGTTTGCTTTTTTAAGGGATTTTTCAACCGGCTCTTCCCAATTGCTTTCCGAATCAGACCTGAAGTTATTTTCAACCTCTCTTTTTATGAAGCTTGCAATAAGATTGGGAATGTAATCAGAAGATGAATCTTCGGACTGGGTTTGGCTTACTATATAAAGATATTTTTTCCCGTTTGCTCCATTTGTTGAATACGAGTTATGTATTTCATAGCAAAAAGTTTCGCAGAATACGCTGCTATCTTGAGGCCGGATTATCAACTCTTTTGATTTGGGGATTAGTTCTTTGATTTCCATTGGAAACATTCATGGGGGTCCTGTCGCTCGTCACCCCCATAGTGCTCAATTTGCTAATTTGCGCCCTATGGTGGACCCCCACTCGCGCCACCCCCAGCTTGATTTAACAGATCTGTTATTATAATATCCCCGATAATAGAAATTAAACAAGTGAATATCTATTTAAGATGACAAACCAGATATTCGAAGAATTATTCGGTTCAAAAGCAAGGGTAAAAATACTTAAATTTTTCTTTAGAAACGAAATTGGTTCCTTTGATTTGGGCACAATCGCCAAAAGGGTGCAGGAAAGGAGACCGGTTGTGAAAAAAGAAATAATCCGGCTTTTAAAAATCGGTTTTATTCAAAAGAAGAATAAGCCGAAAAACGGGAAATAATATGGCAAAGAAGAAGAAAAAAAGAAAAATTAAAAGAAAAAAGAGAAAGATTTTGAAGAAGAAAAAGGCTTCGAAAAGAAAGTTTTTGAAAAAAACAAATAGCGGAACAGGAAAGTCTTATTATGGCCTGAATCCAAGATTCGAATTTTTATCTGATCTTCGAGGCTTAATGCTTACCCCGCCGCCGGCTTCATTTACCAGAATGGAAAAGAGGATCGCTTCTTTAGGCAGAATCAAGCTGGCCTTGGTCTCGGGAGTTTTCTTGAATAAAGAAAATGTCGCCGATCTTTTGATTGTCGGAGATGATGTGGATCGAAGAAGGTTCAAGAATTTTCTAAAATCCCTTGAAGCCGAGATTGGAGCCCAGATTGTTTATGCTATAATGGATAAAGAGGAATTTAATTATCGCAGAGCTATGTTTGACCGCTTTGTCCGTTTGATGCTCGAAGGTCCGCATGAGGTTTTGATTGATAGGATTGGGTTGTAGTGCGAACATAGCGAAGCTTGGACGGTTAGTTCAGCGGTAGAACGCTGCATTCACATTGCAGAAGTCGCAGGTTCAAATCCTGCACCGTCCATTATTACAAAAACCCCTAAATTTCGGGTTTTTTGATTTTTATAATAGTGAAAAAGCTGTGCATAATTTGTAGCTAAATTAAGATAAATGCAGAATTTGCGGCCTAAAAAGGCCATTTTTAATTTTGCGCATAAAATCTATTGTTTTATTTAAACAAAGTGGAATATAATGTAATTAAAGTGGATAAAAGTGGATAGTTCTGTTGATATCTAAGACAATTAGTGGATAAGTCCTTTTCTACTGCAATCTATAAATTTATGTTCATCGGCGAATACCTCCATTCAATTGATAACAAAAAAAGATTAGCTATTCCTTCAAAGTTCAGAAAAGACCTTGGAGAAAAAGCAATCTTAACTCGAGGCTTGGATAACTGTCTGTTTTTATATCCTTTGGAAGAATGGCAGAAATTTTCAGAGAAGCTTAGCCAGCTTTCAATGGGCCAGGCGAATACCAGAAGTTTCGCCAGACTTATGCTCGCCGGCGCCAGTGAAGTTGAATTTGATAATCTTGGCCGGATTCTTATTCCTGACTATTTGAAAAACTATGCCGATTTAAAAAAAAAGATCGTGGTGGCCGGCCTTTTGAATCGCTTGGAAATTTGGGATCAGGAAAAATGGGAAATATACAAAAAAGAAATTGAAAAGAATACGGATGCAATTGCCGAGAAATTGGGAGAGCTTGGGTTGATTTAGGAATGCCTCACATACCCGTACTTTTAAAAGAAGTAATTCAATATCTGGATCCAAAGCCCGGAGACAAAATTATTGATGCCACTTTTTCAGGCGGCGGCCACAGTTTGGCTATTCTGGAAAAGACAGTTCCGGAAGGCAAGGTGCTTGGCATCGAATGGGATGAAGAACTATTTAAAAAGGCCGAAGAAAAGTTCTCATCTTTAAAAAATTTGGTCTTGGCCAATGGAAATTTCCGGGATTTGAAAAAAATTGCTGAAGAAAACGGTTTTGATAAAGCTGATGGGATTTTGATCGATCTGGGAATGTCGAGCTGGCATTTGGAAGAAAGCAAAAGGGGATTCAGTTTCAGGAGAGACGAGCCGCTGGATATGAGGTATTCGGAAAGCGAGAGTCTGACTGCTAGAGAAATAGTCAATCAATGGCCGCCTGAAGCAATCCAGAAAATTTTAGAAGACTACGGAGAAGAGAAATTCGCCCGCCAAATTTCAAAAGCCATTGTTGAACAGAGAAAGAAAAAGTCCATCATCAGCACATTTCAATTAGTTGAGGCGATTAAAAGCGCGGTGCCAATTTGGTATAAGTCCGGCCGTCGGATCCATTTCGCTACAAAAACTTTTCAGGCTTTGAGAATTGCCGTAAATGACGAACTCAACAATATTGTTTCCGTTCTTGATGCAATGAATCAAGTTTTGGCGGCGGGCGGCAGGGGAGTGGTAATTTCTTTTCATTCTCTTGAGGACAGAATCGTTAAAAATAAGTTCAAGGATTTTGAAAAAGCGGGGATTGGCAGGATTTTAACTAAAAAGCCGGTCCAGCCCGCTTTTCAAGAAATAAAATTAAATCCGCGGTGCCGCAGCGCGAAAATGAGGGTCATAGAAAAAGTTCAATGAAAAATGAATTAATAAAAAAATATTTGAATATAAATACAGGCTTGCTGGTTTTAGTTTTGTTTCTTTTCGGTTTTTACATTTACCAGTCCGTATCAATCTCTTCAGGCAAAGTCGCGCTTATTAATCTAAAAAAGGAGTTTTTGGAAAAAAAGAATAATTTGGAAACAGAAACCGCGAATCTTAAAAAGACAGCCGAATTTAATCCGGATTCAATTAGAGAAAACTTAAAAATGGTTGAAATAGAAAAATTCGATTACATCATTATCGGTCCTTCGGAATTTGCTTTGACAGAAAGTGATTTGAACGCCGAAAGGCAATGAGGCTTAATTTTCTGATAGTTTTTTTCATTGTTTTGTTCTCTTTTGCCGCTTATAAAGTTTTTGATTTGAGCGTGAAGCAAAATAGCTTTTTTTCACAGGTGGCGGCAAATCAGAAAAGCTACGGCTCCCAGGATTCGGCATTAAGAGGCGAAATTTTTATAAAAGACGGCTTTTCGGGTCGGTTAGTTTCATTGGCGACAAGCCGGCCCGCTTCCGCGTCTTTGGATTTGTACTCGCGATTTTATCCGGAAGGAAAATTGGCTTCTTCGGTAGTCGGTTTTTTGGGATTTCAGGGGAAGCAAAGACTGGGACAATACGGCCTTGAGGAATATTACGAGCCCTGGCTTTCCGGCCAGGTTGGTTTTAAAAATTTTTTAAGCCGTGTGGGGCTGGCTGAAACTTCGATTGCAGGCAGTTCGCTTGTTTTGACAATAGATAAAAATATCCAGTTTTTCATCGAAACCAAGCTTGAAGAGTTGGTTAAGAAATGGGGCGCTTCGGGCGGCAATATAATTATTCAGGATCCGCAAACAGGTGCCGTTCTTGCGATGGATAACTGGCCTGATTTTGACCCAAACCAGTATTCAAAATATCCGCTCGAGAATTTCATAAACTCATCGGTTCAAAACCCGTTCGAGCCGGGTTCTTCGTTTAAATCAATTACTATGGCCGCGGCTTTGGATTCGGGCGCGGTAAAGCCGGAGACAGGCTATCTTGATTCAGGCGAAATAAAAGTCGGAAGCTCGACGATCAGAAATTATGATTTGAAAAGCAACGGCTGGCAGACAATGGGTCAGGTTCTTGAAAAATCAATCAACACCGGGGCGGTCTTTGCGATGCGCCAGACCGGACAGGATAATTTTTTGGAATATATAGAAAGGTTCCGCTTCGGAGAAAAAACAGACATAGATTTGGCCGGGGAAGCGAAAGGCGATATCAAAAATCTTTACTCCGGCCGGGAAATAAATTTTATCACCGCTTCTTTTGGCCAGGGAATTTCAATGACGCCTCTGCAGCTGGCCAATTCTTATTCAGCCATAGCTAACGGCGGGAAATTGATGCGGCCTTATGTGGTTGAAAAAATCATCAAGGCAAACGGGGAGAGCGTTGAGATAAGGCCGGAGGTAATCAGCGAACCGATTACTCCAGAAACCGCAAAGACCTTAAGTTCGATGCTGGTTTCGGTTATAGAAAACGGTTCGATTAGAAAAGCCAGAGTGCCGGGATACAAGATTGCCGGGAAAACCGGGACTGCCCAGGAAGCCAAACCAGAGGGGGGATACTCTGATTTTTTCATTCATAATTTAGTTGGCTTTGCTCCGGCGGAAAACCCGCGCTTCACTATTTTAGTGAAGCTTGACCGGCCCCAAGGAATTGAGACTGCGGCGGTAAGTTTGGCCGACTCTTTTGGCGATATTTCAAGGTTTCTGATAAATTATTATGGCATTCCGCCGAACGAGTAGATTAAAATTAGAAAACTTCCTTCGGCATAGAGAAAATAAGTTATGAAAAAAATATTACAAATCATACTTAAATCATTAAGCAAGGCCACGATCAGGAAGTATAAGCCCGGGATTATCGGCATTACCGGCTCTGTGGGCAAGACTTCGACTAAAGAGGCGATTTTTGCGGTTTTGAAAAATAAATTCCGGGTTCGGAGGGCGGTGGGGAGTTTTAATACCGAAGAAGGCCTGTCCATAGCGATTTTAGGAGATTGGAGCGAGGAGCAAGTAAAAATTGTTTCCAAATTCGGCCCTTCTGGAAAAAAATTTCAGAAATTATTTTTTTGGCTCGGGATTATTTTTTCAGGTTTTTTAAAATTAATTTTTTTGCCCAAGTCGCTATATCCTGAAATTTTGATTTTAGAATACGGTTCTGATCGGCCAGGCGATATAGACAAATTGAGCAACTTTGTAAGGCCTCAAATCGGAGTGGTCACCGCAGTCGGAGAAATACCGGTGCATGTTGAGTTTTACTCGGGCCCCGAAGAAGTGGCCAAAGAAAAATCAAAACTGGTTAAAGCTCTGCCGCCCCGCGGCCTTGCGGTTTTGAATTTTGACGACAATGCGGTTTTGAGAATGAAAGATGCGACCATAGCCGAAACGATCACTTACGGATTCGGCGAAGGAGCTATGATTCGCGCTTCTGATGTTTCATATTTCATTGACCCCGAACGAAGCCGCGAGGGCCCGCAGCGTGCCTCTGCTTCGTACGGGGTTGATTCAGGCAATGATGTTGCCGGCGGCCTCTCATTCAAAGTTAATTTTGATAAAAATGTGGTTCCGTTCCGTTTGGCTAGCGCCCTTGGCAAGCATCAGATTTATGCAGCCTTGGCTGCAGCAGCAGTCGGGATCAGATACAAGATGAATTTAGTTGAGATTTCCCAGGCTCTAGAAAAAATGGAATTTCCAAAACAGAGAATGAATCTGGTAAAGGGGATGAAAAATTCCATTATCATAGACGATTCTTACAACGCCTCTCCGCTATCAATGCACGCCGCCCTGGATGCTTTAAAAGAATTCGGAGATAAGGCGATTTTAAAAAGAGCAAGCGGCCGCAAAATCGCGGTATTGGGAGATATGAAGGAGCTTGGAATTTTTACGGAAAAAGCCCATCAGCTTGTAGGAAACTTGGCTGGCGAAAGAGCAGATTATCTTTTTACAGTCGGCCTGGCGGCAAAATTCATTGCCGATTCGGCTTATAATCAAATGCCCAAAGAAAATATTATAAGTTTTAATGATTCAGCCGAAGCAGGGGAGTATTTGAAAGGGTTTATTGGCGAAGGAGATATTATTTTGGTAAAAGGTTCGCGGGCGATGAAGATGGAGAAAACCGTTGAAGCTTTAATATAGCGAAAAAGCTACCCTCGGCATAATTATAATCAGAGCCTTTCGGGTACAGCCTCCTTCTTCTCTCTTTGTTCGTAAAACAAATAATCCTCACTCA
>JBBTUA010000009.1:0-38722 GCA_038063995.1 Patescibacteria group bacterium | reverse complement strand
CAGAGATAGGAAATGGCTACCCAGCTCTTGAAAAGAAGTATTTAGGGTTAGAACCAAGCAAAAACCCAGTCAATAAAGGAAAAACGGGTGATATTTCTGCTGTGAAAGTTCCTTGGCTCCGGAGGCAGGATTCGAACCTGCAACCTTGTCCTTAACAGGGACCCGCTCTACCGTTGAGCTACTCCGGAATAATCTATCAAACTAAAAACAATTTTATCTTATCCTCTTCATAAAATCAACGGATAATGTAAAATTAAATGATGGCAAAGAGACGAAAAAACCTGGTCAAATATTTCATCAGAAATTTCTTGATAGTCGTGAGTCTTGTATTGATTTGGCGCGGGATCTGGTACTCCCTCGACGGACTCGACAGATTTTTCTTGAACAACAGCGAACACCTCTATACCGCTATCGGCGGAATAATTTTGGGAATTATACTTTTGTATCTTCCAGATAAAGACCTAAAAGAAATAGAAAAGCTCTAGTAGTCCTTCAGCTTCTCAATTTTGTGATGCTGGCGGATGCGATCCAAGGCTTTGGCTTCGATCTGTCTGATTCTTTCACGGGTCACGCCGAAAACCTGGCCTACTTCTTCAAGAGTGTGGGTCACGCCGTCTTTCAAGCCGAATCTCATTTCCAAAATTTTCTGTTCGCGGGGAGTGAGTTCGCCGATTATATCATCTAGATGATCTTTTAAAATCCTGCGGGCCGTGCTTAGTTGCGGAGTGATGCTATCCTCATCAGGAACAAAATCAGCCAAAACGCTATCTTCGTCCTCGTCGCCAATCGGCACTTCAAGAGAAACGGTGTCCTGCGAAATTTTCTGGATATGCCGCACCTTTTCAACGGGCATATTCATTTCCGCGGCTATTTCCTCGGGCAGAGGGTCGCGGCCCAAATCCTGAACCAAACGCCTGACCACCTGCTGGTATTGGTTAATCGTCTCAACCATATGAACCGGAATCCTGATTGTTCTGGCCTGATCAGCCAAAGCCCTTGTTATTGCCTGCCTGATCCACCAAGTGGCATAAGTGGAAAATTTAAAACCTTTCTTATAATCGAATTTTTCAACTGCCCTGAAAAGCCCGATATTCCCCTCCTGTATCAAATCAAGCAAAGTAAGATTAGGCGACCGGCCGATATATTTTTTGGCGATCGAAACAACCAACCGCAAATTGGACTGGATAAGTTTCTGTTTGGCCGCCTCATCACCCTTTAATATCTTTTTGGCTAAATCCACTTCTTCTATCTGCTTCAAAAGCGGGTAGCGCCCAATCTCGCGCAGGTAAAGCTGGACCGAATCAGAACCGAGCTCACCCAAATCTTTTTCAAGCTGTTTGTCTTTTTCAAACTCCTTTATCTTATCTTCCTCCAGTATTTTGCCGCTTTCGATGATATTTATATTTGCCGATTCCAAACGCTCATAAAGATTCTCAAGGCCGGTGATGTCTTTTTCAAGATCCGGAAAAGTCTGCAGAATTTCCGATTCCGTTACAAAGCCCCTATGCCGGCTTTTGGTGATAAGCTGGATTATTCTGTCTTCGCTGAAAGGCCCGGCCTTTTTCGGCTTCTCTTTGACTGGCCTAGCTGGTTTTTTTGGTTTTGCCTTGCGTACCAATCTAGCGGCCTTTTTAGCGCGCTTATGCTTCGTTCGCCTTTTTGGCGCAGAGGCAGTCTTCCTCTTTTTTGTTTTCTTTTTTTGAGGCATTGGTTTAGACAAGAGATGAAAGCTTGTTTGAAAATCTTTGCACTTCTTTAAGCAAAGAAGGCACTTCGCTTTGATTTTTAGTCTCTTTTATCTTTATCTCCAAATCTTTTATTTTTTCCAAAATTAATTCCTTTTTCAAACTTTTAATCAGCCTTGAAACTTCGCTTTCCAAATCTTTTTGCTCGAGATCGCCGAAATATTCGTCTGACTTGAACTTCACAAGTTCTAGACGAAGGCTGTCTTCATAGCTCACCGAAAGAGACTGGTTTTCTCCGGATTGCCCCGATTTAATCTGTTTGAAAATATTATTGTACAGTTTGTCCTGGAAGATTTCAAGGCCTTTTTCCTCCTCCAATTCTTTAGTTTTTTCGGGCATTTTGAAAAACAAAGCAAGAAGGGTTTCCTCAAGAACCAGGCGGCCTTGAGGCAAATCAAGCTTAGCCTCGAACTCACGTTCAGCCCCAAAAGCCAACGGATCGCTTTTTATTGAATCCATTGCCCGGGCCAAAATTTTTGAATCAACTCTTAGTTTCAACGCTACCTCATCAAGCCAGTGGGCTTGTTCGACTTTGTTCTCAACCAGTTTAACCACCGGGAGAACTTCATTGGCGACATTCTTTTTTCCTGACGCTGTTTTAAGGTCAAATTTTTCAAGAGCCCTTTCGATATAAAACTGGACTATTGGCTGTATCTTTCCCGAAGCTTCAACCCATTTCAACATATCTTCTTTAATTAAATCAGCCGGATCTTTGGCAGAAAGGCTAATCAAACCGACATTAAATCCTTGAGATAAAGCCAGACTGATTCCCCTCTTTGCCGCGGTTTCGCCGGCAGCATCTCGATCAAAACATAAATTTAAATTTGGCGTATATCTTTTTAAAATTCTTAAATGCCAGCCGGTTAAAGCCGTGCCTGAAGAAGCGACTGCGTTTTTTACTCCGGCCTGATGAGACATAATCACATCCATATTGCCTTCCACCACGATGGCGCTGTCGCTTTTTCTCATATCCAGCCTTGCTTTATCCAAGCCGTAAAGAACTTTGCTCTTGTCATAAATCGAAGTCTGCGGGGTATTTATATACTTGCCCATTTCGGTCTCGCCCGTAACTTCTTCGAAAATCCGCCCCGTGAATCCAACCACCCGTGAATTAATATCTGAAATCGGAAACATTATCCGGCCCCTGAACCGATCGTAATAATCGCCTCCTGACTTTTGAACTGTAAGCCCAGTTTTGAAAATCTGATCACCGCCAAATCCCGCATTTCTTAAAAAAACTTTAAGCGAATTCCAGGTATTCGGCGCAAAACCAAGCCGCCATTCCTTGATTGTTTCGTTTTTCAAACCTCTTTCTTCTAAATACTTGAGAGCCAGCCGGCCATTTTGAGAATCCCAGAGCTGTTTTTCAAAAAACTTGGCCGCGAGTTCTGCAATTTCATAAAGCTTGTTTTTCTCGCCGGCTGATTTTCGGTCAAAATTCTTAAGTTCGATTCCGGCTCTTTTAGCCAAAATCTCCAAGGCTTCCGGAAATTCGATCCCTTCTATCTGCATCAAAAACTTAAAAGCATCGCCCCCGTTTCCGCAGCCAAAACAATGCCAAATCTGGCGGCTTTGAGAAACCATAAATGAAGGGGTTTTCTCGTTGTGAAAAGGACAGACAGCTTTGTAATTAGCTCCGGATTTTTGCAGACGCAAATAGCCTTGAATCAATTCAACTATATCTACTCTGTCTTTAATCTGCTCAAGGTCAGTCATAAATTAGAATATAGAACTTAGAATGTAGAATTCAACTAAGTTCTGAATACCGAACGGCATTATTTTTTCCTCTGTGTTTTGCTTCATACATTGCTTTGTCGGCCCGGCTAATCAATTCTTCGAAATTTGACCCCGTTGAAAGCTCCGCAACTCCAATACTCACAGTCACGGGATTGTTATTTATTTTAACCCTGCTTCTTATAGCCTTTCTGATTTCTTCTGCTTTTCGAAAAGCATTTTCTTCACGAGAGCCGATCAGAGCTACGATCAACTCCTCTCCGCCCCATCGGCCGCAAAAATCTATATTCCTTATTTTCTTCTTAATAATCTGGGCGGCTTGCTGAAGGATCTGATCCCCGACTTTATGGCCAAACCCATCATTAACTTTCTTAAAATCATCTAAATCAAGAAAAAGCAGGCTTATAGAATCAATATAAAAACGCTTCCGTTTGTAAAGATTCTGTTTGGAATACAAAACATCTTTGACCAAACGGGAAACTTCTTCTTCAAACCCCCGGCGATTAAAAAGACCGGTCAAAGCATCTTTGGTAACAAGTTTTTTAAGCTCCTTGATTTCCAAGTCTTTTGTGTGAAGGTCCAGCTTTAGTTTTTGAAGCTCGTCGTTAGCCATTACAACTAAATTAACAAAATTTATAGTAATATTGCAAAATTTAGAAAATAAAACCGGGCGGATGGCTGGAAAAAACATCCGCCCGGGCTGCTTTCAGTCGAGACTCGTCTCCGACGGTATATATCGGGGTCGGGCGATAATCACGACCTTCAGCAACTTCGACGACTTGAAAGTCTGAAGCACAGAATTATATACATTTGGCTCGTTTTCGAACCATCCCCTTTTTCTGCCCTTCAGAATCTCAAACTAACTCTCTGGAAGAAACTCGAGAATGTCTTTTATGATTCTTCGTTGCTCTCTGCTGGAGTTCGGCCGCCAGTCATCTGGATGAGCAATGACCGTACTTTCCTCCTCTTCCTCCACTCGGAATTCCTGATTCAGTAATCCGATTCGATTCAATCCTGAACCGAATAGGATATACTTGGAATCAATGACTCGTGCCCTTCGTGGACCAGCAGATTCAGACATATACGCCTCCGGCGATCAAACGAACGTTGATAAGAAGGTGGAAAGCTAACTCACAAAACCTCCTCTCTCCTTTGCTCTAAAAGAGCTGAACTGAATATACCAATTAAATTATATATCATTGCAAAAATAGAGTCAAAAAAACTGTTACCGATTAATCGCTGCGGCGTAATTAAAAGCATTGAAATAGTTATGCCAACTAATATCGCTGGATTTATAGATATTGTCAAAGTAAAAATAATCAGCCAGTACTTCTCTTAAGCGGAACAATTCTTTTAAACGTTTCTTATTTTTAGAATCGGAAGTGGTTAAGTCAAGGAGCTCTATGGCCCGGTCAGAGGCAAGGCGGCTATACTCTTTCCTTTTTTCGCGCCACTTCATAGCTCTTTCGACTTCACTCCCGATATTAGCCATCTGTCCAAAAAAAGAAAAAGCAAACCATCTGCCTTGAGCTAAATCTTTGTGATGATAATCCTGCTTCATCTCGTTAGAAATCGCTGCTTCGCAACCCGAAGTAGTCACTTGGGTACGCAGAACGATCGTTATTATATATTTGATGCTTCATTCGTTTAACCCGTTAGGGCGACTTCTAACGGGATTCATTTTTTGACTATTTTAGAAACAATTTTTAAAATTTTTTCTTTAATTTCAGGATTATCTACTCCCCTGGTCCTATTCCCCAGCAAAGGTTTTAAGTTAATCATGGAATCAAATTCAATCCAATCGTCAGTTTTAACCTCCGGGTAGAAATTGATACCCCAAAGATTTTCATGTTTTGAGCCATTCTCTACAAGCAGTTCCATTTCATCAGCATGTAACTCTCCATCAACAGCCATAATTTCTTTCTCAATATCAACTACGGCTTTAACCAAATTCCCAAACATCTTTTTGGTCATTTTCTCTAACTCTTTAATTGTTATTTCGCCGGAGATAATTTTCAAACGGAGGGTGCGAGAGTCGAACTCGCAAGTCCTTGCGGACGCTGGTACTCCAAACCAGTGCCATACCATTAGGCGAACCCTCCAAAAACTTTATATCCGCATTCCGCGCAAAATTGCTATCCTCTCCTCCAAAGGCGGATGAGTCATGAATAATTTTACAAACCAACTCTTTCTTTCCTTGCCTTTGAACGGATTTGAAATGTATAAATGCGCTGTCGCATCCGAGGCAGACCTCATAAGATTAGGGTCTTTGCCGATTTTTTCAAGAGCTGAAGCCAGACCCTCGGGATAGCGGGTAAGCAAAGCACCGGAAGCGTCGGCCAGAAATTCTCTTTTTCGTGAAACTGCAAGCCGCAAAAGCATTGCCGCAAACGGGGTCAAAATTGCCGCTAATACCGCCGCCGCCAAAACAAGGGCTCCGCCGCGCCTTTCATCGTCTGACCACATTATCGTTCTTAAAAATATATCGGCAATCATTGCAATTACTCCTGATAAAACCACGGCGATTGTCGAAACCAAAATATCCCGATTGCCGATATGGGAAAGCTCGTGAGCCAAAACTCCCTCAAGTTCGTTGCGATTTAGTTTCTCTAAGGCGCCCGTGGTTACAGCCACGGCCGAATTCTTAGGATTGCGGCCGGTGGCAAAAGCATTTATCTGGGGCTCGTTGATAATGTAAAGCCTTGGCATTGATAGACCCGCGGCAATGCTTAAATTTTCAACGATGTTATATAGCTCCGGCAGATCCCGGCGCTCAATTGGTTTGGCTTTGGCAATCGATAAAGCGATTTTATCTGAAAACCAATAAGCCAAAATATTCATTATCAAGCTAAAAGCAACAGCCACATACAAAATCACCGGATTTTCAAAAACATAACTGACTATCCAGCCAATGGTGATTATCAGAATCAAAAACAGACTGATCAAAAGCCAAGTCTTTCGAATATTCGAAGCCCTGTGAGAATATAAATTAGCCATTAAAATTCAACTTTAGGAGGTTCTTTTGCCGCGCCTTCTTCCAAGTCAAAAAACTCTTCTTTTTTGAAACCAAACATTCCAACAACCATATTGGTCGGAAATTGCTCGATTGAAGTATTCAAATCCATTACTGTCGAATTGTAAAATCTCCTCGCGGCCTGGATCTTATTTTCAGTATCTGAAAGTTCCATCTGCAATTCACGGAAATTCTCGGAAGCGCGGAGTTGAGGGTAAGCTTCGGCTACGGCAAAAAGATGCTTCAACGCGCCAGTCAGCATATTCTCGGCTCTACCGTGCTCTTCCGGAGTTTTTGCGCCAATGGCCGCACTACGAGCGATGGTCACTTCTTCAAAAACGCCTTTCTCGTGACTAGCGTAGCCCTTAACCGTATTAACCAAATTTGGAATCAAATCGTATCGCCGCTTCAACTGAACTTCGATATCAGACCAGGATTCTTTCACCCGATTCCGCCTTACAACCAAAACATTGTAGGTTCCAATGAACCAAATGATTAAAACGGCAATAATAATTAAAACAATATACATATCTAAATTCTACTAAATTTTCGAGAAAATAAAAAGGGCTCACGACTAATTGCAGCGAGAGCCCTTTTAGAGCTACTTTATGAAAGAGCATCCGTTATTTCACCTCCTAATTCTTCAAGTTACCCGGAACTGCCAAATCCAAATCGAGACATTTACAGAAGGCTTCGTTCGCTGTGATTTCAGAGACATACTGAGTATCACAGTCAGGACAAACTAAGTGGAACTTGAACTCGCTCTCGGAATTGACAAACAATTCCTCGATAACAAGTTCTTCGCCGCAATTGTCACAGTTGCTGGTTAATTTATGCCAGCACAGACAGGCAGTTGCGACACTTATAGCCATAGCAGACCTCCTTTACCAAACTGACGCCTGCTTCCGCATCATAAATTCGCGGCCGTGGTCTAAATTCAGATCCACCGGAATGCCGTTTTTGCACTGCGGGCAATCGACCGCGCTCCAGGACTGGTGAGACACATTCACCAAGACAAAAGAATCTTGAACGCCTAAGGCGCCCATCGAAATTTTTCCGCCTCGGTTGTAAAGAGCGCCTAACCCGACCACATTGCCGCCCAAGCTTCGAACAACATCAACCACTTTCCTGGCCGAACTGCCGGTCGTGAGCACATCTTCCACCACCAGTACCTTACGGCTGAAAATCTGACGGCGAAAAGACGGCCTGATGAAAAAATCATTGTCGAGCGTTTTGATGGTCGGTACCGAATCCACCTTTCTTAAACGAAATCTTGAAAGATGACTTGCCACCCAGCCTGCGACGATATTCCCGTTTTCGGCCGGGCCGGTTACCACATTGACACCGCTCATCTCGAACCTTTCAGCAATCTGATAACAGAGCTTTGAAATCGCTTTGGGATTGCTGAAAAGCGGTTTGGCGTCAACATAAATGGTTCCATGCCGGCCGTTTTTATAAACGAAATGTCCCTTCTTGATCGTTCCGGCGCTTGCAAAAATTCTCAAGTTATCCATATAGATTTCGTTCAACATTGACTCACTCCTTTTTGCAAACAGGCAGTGATTGCCTGATGAAGCTTGAGCGTCTCGCGGCGAGCCGCTTCGGCAAAATCAGGACCACTTGAAGCAAAGATGATGCCGCGCGAAGAATTGATGATCACTCCCCGGCCGCGGCTGTCTTTTCCGGCCTGAACCGTTGCTTCAATGTCGCCGCCTTGAGCACCGATGCCCGGAATCAGAATCGGCATGTCGCCGACGAGCTCACGGACTTCGCTTAATTCTTTTGGATAGATTGCACCGACGACAAGACCGCAGTTACCATTGTTGTTCCAAAAACCGGCAACGCGTCGAGCAACATCAATAAAAAGCGGGGTCCATTTGTCATCTTCCGGATGCAAATGCGAAAGATAATTATAGCGACGGACTTCCAAATCCTGAAACTCGTAAGAACCTGGATTTGAAGTCCGGCAAAGGATAAAAATCCCTTTATTCTTACAATCAAGAAACGGAAAAAGAGCAGCAGCGCCTAAATACGGATTCACCGTTACAGCATCTACATCCAGAAATCCGAAAATGTTCTGGACATAGCCGTTATTGGTGTTGCCGATGTCGGCCCGCTTAGCATCCAGAATCACTGGTACCTCCGGCGCGACTCTGCGGATATAGACCACGGTTTCACGAAGGGCTAACCAGCCAGCATCTCCGTATGCTTCATAGAAAGCGATGTTCGGCTTATAGGCGCATACGAGGTCGCGCGTCGCCTCAACAATCTGGCGGTTGAAACCGAGAATCGTTGCTGTCACGCCACCGACTCTTGGGTCAGGGATCTTCTCGAAATCGCTGTCCAATCCGACACAAACGAACTTGCCTTCAGCCCACTTGGCCTCGATCATTTCCCGAAAGTTTCTAGTAGTCAATAGTTACTCTCCTATTAAGTTGCTTTTGTGCTAAACCGAGAATAAATCAAAAAGAGCCTCTTGCCAAGATGGCCGAGCGCCCTTTTCCAGAAAGAACTGATTCATGACGGACTCGGAGGCGGCCAAGTTCTCGGAAATTTGGCCATCACTGCCCTGCGAGCGGCTTCTTGATCCGAAGGGGCCGCCGAGTTGAATGCCCTCTTTGCTTCACTGTGTATCGGAAGTGCAAGATAGCAAAGCAAGACGTATTGCTCAACGGCAGTAAGATCTTTTCTCATATGCTCGTAAATTCCGTTTGCCATTCTTTCGTCGCCGAGAAATACGAACGGCATAATCAAATCAGTAATGATCATAACTCTCCTCCTAGTAAGTTCTAGCCTCGAGAATAAATCAAAAGAGGCTTTTGGTAAAGCCTCTTTTGACCTTTAGCTAAACGGCTCAACCCCAGTAGTAGAACCTTCGGTTCACTACGGGGCGCGGCGCGTTAAGCCGTTTAGTAATCCTCGGGCATGCGCGGAGCTTTTTCTTCTTTCTCGGTCGGGATATCCGCCACAACTACCTCGGTCGTCAAAATAAGAGATGCAATCGAAGCGGCGTTGGTAAGCGTTGCTTTAACGACTTTCAAAGGATCAATAATACCCTCTTTGAACATATCTACATATTCTCCAGTCAAAGCGTTAAAGCCGTTCCCCGGTTCCATTCCAAATACTTTTGAAGCCACTTCATTTGAGTCCTTTCCGGCGTTTTCGGCAATGGCCCGCAAAGGTTTTTCCAAAACAGCCTTTATTACCGAAACTCCCTTGGCTTCATCGCCGACTTCCGGCATCCCTTTGATGACTTTTGAATTCAATTCTTTTGCCGCTTCAAAAAGAGCCACTCCTCCGCCGGCGACAATACCCTCTTCCAAAGCCGCCCGAGTGGCATTAACTGCGTCCTCAATCCTGAATTTCTTTTCTTTAAGTTCGGTTTCGGTGGTCGCGCCGACTCTGATCACCGCCACTCCGCCGGATAACTTGCCAAGCCGTTCCTGCAATTTTTCCTTGTCAAAGTCAGAGGTTGATTTTTCGATCTGGGACCTGATTTGGGAAACTCTCTTATCTATGTTCTGCTTCTTGCCCTTGCCGCCGATAATAGTGGAATTGTCTTTTGTTGATATAACTTTGTGGGCCCGGCCAAGCATTGTGCCCGGTTCAATACTTTCAAGCTTAATGCCTCTTTCTTCAGAAACAAATTCACCGCCCGTAAGAACGGCTATATCTTCCAGCATCTCTTTTTTCCTATCGCCGAACCCCGGAGCTTTAATTGCTAAAGTATTAAATGTCCCTCTTAATTTATTCACCACCAAAGTAGCCAAAGCATCGCCTTCAACATCATCGGCAATTATGACAAGTTCCCTTCTCCCTGATTTTGAAATTTTTTCCAAAACCGGAACAAGATCGTGAATCGAAGAAATTTTCTTGTCAGTCACTAAAATCAGAGGGTCTTCATAAACCGCTTCCATTCTTTCAGGGTTGGTGATCATATAGGCCGAGACATAGCCGCGGTCAAACTGAAGGCCCTCAACCAGTTCCTTGGACATTTCGGTTGATTGCGATTCTTCAACGGTGACCACGCCGTCCTTGCCGACTTCCTTGAAAACATCGGCAATCAGCTTCCCTATTTCCGGATCATTGGCCGATATGGAAGCAACTTCTTTTATTTTTTCATAGCTTGAAACTGTTTTTTTCTTTTTATTCAAATAATCAATCACCCACTCAACCGCTTTATCTATTCCTTTTTTCAAAACCATCGGGTTGGCCCCGGAATTTACGGCGCTGAAACCTTCGGCTACTATCGCCTGGGCCAAAACCGTGGCTGTGGTTGTGCCATCTCCGGCCACATCATTGGTTTTAGAGGCCACTTCTTTTATAAGTTCAGCACCGATATTCTCGAATTTATCTTTCAACTCGATCTCTTTGGCCACCGTAACGCCGTCTTTTGTAATTATCGGCGCGCCAAAAGATTTATCCAAAACCACATTTCTTCCTTTTGGACCTAAAGTTACCTTGACCGCGTTTGCAATTTTATCGACTCCCCTCTTTAATGCTTCTCTTGCTTCTTCTTTGTATTGAATTTGTTTTGCCATAGTTAAGTTTATAAAGTTTTACTTTACGAACTTTATAACTTTAAGGACTTTTTACTCAAGGATCGCCAGTATATCCTCTTCCTTCGCAATTAAATACTCGACTTCTTTTCCGGTTTTTTTGTCTTCCATTTTTATCTCGTTGGGGCCGTATTTAGTGAATAAAACAATATCGCCTTTTTTAATTTCCATCGGTATCCTTTTGCCGTCTTTATCGATCCGGCCCGGCCCGACTGCCAAAACCCGGCCTTTTTCAGGCCTTTCTTTTTCAACTGTTTCAGGCAGGATTATCCCGCCTTTTTTCTTTTCTTCTTTTACTGGCTCTAAAAGAATGTGGTCTCTAAGGGGTTTGATTTTCATATTCCAGAAAAATATATTAGTCCCGATTTCTTCAAAATCAAAATGATTTTTATAAGAAATCGAGGATCCTCGATTGCCTAAAGGCAATCGGGACAATAATTTATATAACGAACGAGGACTTCTCTGTCAAGTCCTCAAAACCTAATTGTAGCATTATTTTATTATATCTTTCAATAATTCTTAATTCCGGCGAATCAGGATGAAATTCCAAACTTTCATTGTCTGCTTTTATCCTGCCGCCCGGTTTATGGGTCAAGTGATAATTATTTATCCGCCGCAATTGGTATTTTTTTAAAATTCTCTCAATCCAATCACCCAATTTGGTATCCAAAATTTTCTCCTCGATATTTCTTATAAGTTTTAAAAAGTTAGAATTTGGAATTTGAAATTTATTTGGAAATTGGAAATTGGAAATTGGAAATTTTGGAATATAATTTCTAATCCACGAATTCGCTTCAAAGAATCTATCAATCAGGTCTTTCTCTCCCGTGATCGGCACGAGGCGGCTATAAAGCTGGGCCGTGTAAATGCTTTTTCTGGGAATATATAGGGATTTATCGGTAATAAAATGATTCAAACAGATCTTATCAGGAGCGATTTTTTCGTAGCGAGTCCGGCGCGCGCCCAAAAGGCTTAAAATAAAGACCGTTAAAAAGCGCGTTATCCAAATGCGTCCGGATTTGGTCACTATCAAAACATCCAAGTCGCTCTCCTCATCGGTATTGCTTAAAGCCAAAGAACCAGAGGCAAATACCAATCTAATGTAAGGAATCAAACGAAGCCATTTAACCGCCTTCAAAGTTTTCTCCCATTTCTCTTCAGCAATTTGATTTCTTTCTTTTCTTAATTGAATTAGAGCTTCGCGGCCTTTTAAGAAATGAAATCCTTTGGCCAACTGGATCAGGTTATTTTTTATCTCGCCTTCATCTTTAAACGAAAAAGACTCTAATTCTTCCTTAGTAAGCGGATAATCGAGACAGTCATAATAAACAATGGCCTTAAAAACGCCCCTAGTCATTTATAATTACGAGCGAGGATGATTGAAAGTTATTTCAAATCATCCGAACGAATTAATTATATCGATTCTGAACGATATGAACATTCTGATATTGACACCTCTATTTTGCAAATCTATTATAGAATCTGTGCCTATGAAATCAGCCAAAAACCTATTGATTACCGCTAAATTTATCCTTCCTGCCACTTAGCAGGTTTTAGGGTTTTGCCACATTAAAGACTTGAACCCTGAAACCTGCTAACAAGCAGGATTTTTATTTACTGCACCTTCAACGGAACTGTACCTTCAACGGAGGCATTATGGACAGCACGGCCATAATTGTCGAAAGCAGGCATCGAATGATCGCCCTTTCCGAAGAAAGGAGAAAGGCAGAAGAGCAAAGGGACGACGAAAAAGCTCGCCAGCTAACACGGGAGATAGATTTTTTCAGTGTTAGCATCGAGAATGAGTTCAAGCATATCCGAAGTCAACTTCCGAAAGAAGGAGGCTAATGTGACCGCAAAGCCCGACCAAGGTCGGGCCTTTTCTTTTTTCTAAAAAATAACTAAAATAACCTGTCTTTATGAACCAAAACGTCATTAAACAAATCAAAATATCACCTAAAAATTCTGGCATTTATATCTTTAAAACAAAAAGAGGCGAGTTTTTGTATATCGGTAAAGCCTCGAACTTGAAAAATCGACTCAAGCAATACTCAAATAAAAAAACCGAAAGCCCCTTTTTGGAGCACCTTTTAAACGAAGCTGAAATTTTAGAAACAAAAACAACCGACTCTGAAATCGAAGCTCTTATTTTGGAGTCAAAACTGATAAAGGAAAAGAAACCGAAATACAACATAATGCTCCGGGATGACAAACAGTACTTTTATGTTGGATTTACTAAAGAAGAATTCCCAAAGATTTTAATCACTCACGGGCCAAAGGCTATCAAGCGAGGGGTGGCGCGAGTGGGGGCCCCCCATAGGGCGCAAATAGCAATTGAGCACTATGGGGGTGATGAGCGACAGGACCCCGAAGCCCCTGGATTTATTGGTCCTTTTACTGACGGCGTTGCGTTAAAAACCACTTTGCGGCTTCTTCGCCGTATTTTCCCCTACTGCACCTGCAAACAAAAGCATAATAATTTCTGCCTTAACTATCACATCGAGAAATGCTTAGGCTTCTGTTGTTTAAAACAGCCGGAAGCAAATCCCAATTTTAAATTTTCAATTTTAAATGAATACAAGAAAAATATTAAAACTATAAAAGGGATCTTATATGGCAAAAAGAGTTCGGTGATAAAAAATTTGAAAAAGGATCTTAAAGAACTTGGCCGCCTTGGAAAATTCGAAGAAGCAATAAAATTACGCGATAAGATTGAAAAGCTGGAAAAGGTTTTTGAGAACGCAAAAATAATACAGGATACAAGCTACAAAATACCAAATACAAAAAATATATTGGAAAAGCTGGCCGAAATATTTAAATTATCGCGGACTCCCAGCCGAATAGAAGCCTACGATATTTCGAATATCCAGGGCAAAAACGCCACCGGAGCAATGGCCGTTTTTATAAAAGCCTCGGACCCCGAAGAAAAGCCTTCGGCTTCCTACGGGGCAAGCAAAAACGAATACAGAAAATTTAAAATTATCTTTAAAAACACGCCCGATGATATCGCTATGCTGAAAGAAACCCTTATCCGCCGTTTCAAGCATCCGGAATGGCAGTTTCCTGATCTGATATTTATTGATGGGGGAATCGCCCAATTAAATGTTGCTAAAAAAGCTGCTTCAGCCACGCCGATCATCTCCCTTGCTAAAGGCAGACAGGAAGTTTTTTCCACGACTTTGAAAAAACCTCTGCTGATGAAAGATCTTTCTGTAGAGATCCAGAACTTCATCAGATTTATTGACTCTGAAGCCCACAGATCTGCCATCGCCTATTACAGAAAAATCCATCGAAAAGCCGCTTTTAAATAATTGCAAAAGTTCGCTTTTTGTAATAGCATTAAATAGATATGGCTATACTGCTTTCCATACTTGGAAATAGCCTTGGACTTTATTTTGCGCAAAGCGCCATTGAAAATTTCGTCTTTACGGGAGGGTACCAGAATTACCTCACCGCCGGCCTTACCTTGGCAATTCTTAATTTCACCGTAAAACCGGTCATAAAATTAATATCATGGCCTTTGATCATACTAACTCTCGGGCTTTTTATAGTAGCTATAAACGCCCTAATGCTCTGGATTACCGATTACCTTTTTAACTTTATGGCTATCGAAACTTTAACCGCTTTGATTTTATCAACCATACTTATAGGATTCATTAATTTGATAATTGGAATAACTTATAGAATAATCGACTGATGAACTTATTGGATATTGCCCAAATAATAATATCGGCCTTTTTGATAATCGCTATCCTGCTTCAGCAAAGAGGCGGGGGCTTATCAGGAGTTTTCGGCGGTGAAGGCTCGGTATATGCAACGCGCCGCGGAATCGAAAAGAAAATTTTCATTGCCACTATTGTTTTGGCAGTTCTTTTTATGGGCGTTTCTGTTTTAAGACTGTTTCTTTAAATGCTCGACGAAAAACAGATAAAAAATCTGGTTGCTTTTTTTTCTAAAAAGGAAAGATATTTGGTTATCGGACTCTCGGCCTTGGTTTTAGCCTCCGTTATCGCTTTACCTATAGGATTTTACATCAGCATTACCAAGGCGGGTCCGGATTACGGCGGAAGCTTTACCGAAGGCTTAGTTGGCGAACCGAGATTTATTAATCCCCTTCTCTTATCAAGCGATACAGACCGAGATTTGGCCCAGCTGATCTATTCAGGACTCTTAAAAAACGACGGCCAAGGCAACTTTGTTCCTGACCTCGCGGAAAACTTCAATATCTCCGACAACGGCTTGGTTTATAGCTTTAATTTAAGAAAAAATGTGCGCTGGTCTGACGGCGCGGCTTTAACTGCTGATGACGTTATCTTCACCATTAAAACAAACCAAGACCCTGATTTTTTAACTCCCCAAAGAATCAATTGGCAGGGTGTTGAAGCAGTCAAAATCGACGACTATACTGTTGAATTCAGACTTAAAAATCCATATGCCCAATTCATAAACAATCTTAATCTTGGAATTATGCCGCAGCATCTCTGGAGCGATGTAAAACCGGCTAATTTTTTTCTTTATGAATTGAATCTAAAACCAATCGGTTTAGGCCCGTATAAATTTTCAAAACTTAAAAAAGACAAAACTGGCCGACTCACTTCTTACGAGCTAGTTGCCAACAAAGACTATTTTCTCGGCCGGTCATACATAGATTCAATAGAATTCAAATTTTATCAGACAGAAGAGGAATTGATTCAGGCATTCAACTTCAGCGGGGTCCAGAGTTTAAGCGGAATCAGCCCCACTAATCTCAAAAATCTCCGCTTTCCGGGGAAGGTAAAAATGCACAAACTGAAAATCCCCAGGTACTTCGCGGTATTTTTTAATCAAACCCAGAGCGACGCCTTGTCCGACAAAAATGTCAGATTAAGCCTGGCCCACGCCGTAGATAAAAATAAAATCATAGCCCTCATTTCCGACGGTGGTTTTAAAGTTGATTCGCCGATTCTTCCGGAAGTTTTTGATGATTTCGGAGGAACCATCAAGCTTTATGACTATAATCCAGAGTTTTCCAGACAGGTTCTGGAAAATTCTCTTTGGCGCGATAAGGATAGTGACGGTTTCCGCGAAAAGAACGACAAAAACTTGGAAATTGAACTGGTTATTCCTTCAAGAAAGGAGCTAGTCGAAATCGGACAGGAGCTCAAAAAAGACTGGGAGGCCATAGGGGCAAGAGTTAATTTGAAAAACCTGCCTATTAACGAACTCCAGCAAAACTATATTCAGCCAAGATCATATGAAGCCCTGCTTTTTGGGGAAGTTCTGAACGTAGAACCCGACCCGTTCAGCTTCTGGCATTCCTCCCAGAAAAAAGACCCCGGCTTAAACCTGGCTTTGTACGATAACAGAGGAGCTGATAAACTTTTAGAAGAAGCCAGGCAAAACCTTAACCCCGTGGCCAGAGCCGGAAAATATAAAGACTTCCAGAATTTAGTCATTGAAGACCTGCCCGCAATCTTCTTATACAGCCCCAATTACTTTTATCCCCAGGCAAAAAAGATCAAGGGCTTTGAAGACAAGCTTTTGGGCCTTCCTTCAGAACGATTTGCTAATATAGAAAAGTGGCACATAGAGACAAAAAGAGTTAGAAAATGAGTGATTTCAGAAAAAAAATTCTTAGTTTCCCAAACCAATTAGGAGAGGGTTTTAAAATCGCCGAAAATATAAAGCTGGCGGAGCTAGTGGCTGGCGGATTTGATAATGTGATTCTTTGCGGAATGGGAGGCTCGATTATCCCGGCTGAAATTCTTTTGGATATAGTTGAAGATTCGGGAGAAGCAAATTCAATGAACAAATTTTTTATCCATAGGGATTATGAACTGCCTTTCTGGGCTTCCAGCAAAAACTTGGTTATCTGCATCTCCTGGTCAGGCGAAACTTCTGAAACTATTTCATCTTACCAAGCCGCCAAAAAAATCGGGACTAAAACTTTGGTCATTACAACCAGCGGCAAACTTAAAGAAATGGCTGAAAAAGACGGAACGCCCTTAATACTTTTGCCCAAAGACGACGGCCCGCCTCGAACCAATATTGGCTATATGTTTTCCGCTTTATTGACTATTTTAACCAATTGGGATAAAATTGACTTTTCTAGCAAATTGGAAGAACTAACTAAATTATCCCAAAAACTAAAACCAACCGGTTTTGAAAAAAGAGGCCAGGAATTGGCCGAAAGAATCGGAACCTGGACGCCGCTTATATATTCTTCCTTTAAAAACGGAATTCTGGCTTCTTTTTGGAAGACAAAATTCAATGAAAATTCCAAAATACATTCTTTTTGGAATTATTTTCCAAACGCGGCCCACAATGAAATAGAAGGTTTTGGCTGGAATAATTTTTTTGCCATTCTTTTAAAAGACGAGAAAGACAATAAATTTCAGCAAAATAAAATTGCAACAGCCGAAAAATTTTTTGAAAATAACGGAATCCCTTACGAAACTGTGGAGTTAATCGGCAAAACCCGGATTGAAAAAATCTTCAATGATTATATCTTAAGCGATTGGGCCAGTTTATATCTGGCTAAAAACAGAAGAATAGACCCCTTTGAATCGGAAATGATTAAAAAGTTCAAAGAAATGGAAGAATAAAATGCGCCTGTGGTGGAACGGCAGACACATACGGTTCAGGGCCGTATGACCGCAAGGTCGTGGAGGTTCAAATCCTCTCAGGCGCACAAAAACTCAAATGAATCAGATGAGAACCAGCAGATTAAGCAGAACAACCAGAATAAGAACACATAAACCCAAAAAAGAACTTGGCCGCGTTTTAGTTGAACCAAAAAAGACAGATGGCAAAATAGATGAAATAAAAATCATACCTTTAGGCGGTCTTGGCGAAGTCGGCAAGAATATGACCGCGATCGAATGCGGAAATGAAATTTTGATCATTGATGCCGGACTAAGATTCCCGGAAGAAGATATGCCGGGAATCGACTTCATAATCCCAAATGTCTCTTACCTCGAATACAGAAAAGACAGAATAGTCGGATTGATTATCACCCACGGCCATTACGACCATATCGGCGCCTTGCCTTATCTAAGAGAAAAAATAGGAGACCCGGAAATTTATACCGGCGCCTTGACCCGGGGAATGCTGATAAAAAGGCAGGAAGATTTCTCTCATCAGCCGGCTTTAAAAATAAATTTAGTTTCAGACGGCGATGAAGTTAAGATCGGAGAAAATTTTAATGTCAAATTTTTTCACGTAAATCACTCCATACCTGATGATTTCGGAGTCGCCATTACCACTATAATAGGAACAGTGGTCCATACCTCTGATTTTAAATTTGACGCCACTCCCCTTTATGACAAGCCGGCCAATTACGAACAGATAAAACACATCGGCGATAAAGGGGTTATGGTTTTAATGTCCGAATCAACCGGCGCCGAATTAGACGGACATTCTTTATCTGAAAAAGACATCCAGGAAAATCTTGACCTGATCTTCCGCGAAGCCAAAGGAATGATTGTGGCCGGAACATTTGCCTCAATGATCAACCGAATCCAACAGCTTATCGTTATTTCCGAAAAATACGGAAGAAAAGTTGTGGTAGATGGCTACAGTATGAAAACAAACACAGAAATATCAAAAGAACTGGGTTATATAAAAATGCAGAAAGGAACCCAGATAAAGTTGGAACAGGTTAATGATCATCCGCGTGAAAAAATAACAGCCATTGTTACCGGTGCCCAAGGAGAAGGAAACGCTGCCTTAATGAGAATCGTTAATGGCGAGCATCGGCATATCAGACTCCAGAAGAATGACACTGTTATGTTTTCTTCCTCGGTCATTCCGGGAAATGAAAGAAACGTTCAGATCCTGCGCGACCAGCTTTATCGCCAGGGCATCAAAGTTTATCACTACCAAATGATGGACATCCATACCGGAGGACACGCCAAGCGGGAAGATCTAAGAGAAATGATCCAATTGATAAGGCCTAAATTCTTTATGCCGGTTCACGGGCAATATTCAATGATGATCAATCATATCGAGTTGGCCAAGGAAGAAGGAGTGCCCGAAGCAAATACCATAGTCGCCGACAACGGCTCGATCATCCATATCACTCCGGAAAAATGGTGGCTGGACAAAGAAACAGCGCCTTCAAGCTATGTTTTTGTTGACGGGCTTGGCATCGGAGATGTCGGCAACGTGGTTTTGCGCGACCGCCAGGTTCTGGCCCAGGACGGAATGTTCGTCATTGTCACCACGGTTGATTCAAGGACCGGCCGGGTCCGCACCAGCCCCGACATAATTTCACGCGGATTCGTGTATCTTCGGGAAAATACCGAATTATTGAATGAAGTCAGAAAAAAAGTCAGAGCCATAGTCGAAAGAAAAACCGTTGGCCGCGGACCAATCAACTGGATCTATCTCAAAGACGAGATCAAAGAAAAGGTCGGCTCGTTCTTGTTTCAAAAAACCGAACGAAGACCAATGGTTTTACCAGTAGTGATAGAAGTTTAAAACTATTAGTTAACAACGATCGTTTTTAACTAATAGTCAAAGCTAAATAAAAATGAAAAAAATATCTCTAACAGGCGACCGCCCGACCGGACCGCTTCACATCGGCCATTATTTTGGTTCGCTTGTCTCTAGAAAAGAACTTGAAAACGACTATGAGTCATTTGTAATGATTGCCGATGTCCAGGCGCTCACAGATCACTTTAACGAACCGGAAAAAGTCAGAGCCAATGTTTTAGAAGTAGCGCTTGATTATTTAGCCTCCGGCCTTAGTCCGGAAAAAACGACATTTTTTATCCAAAGCCAAATACCGCAAATCGCCGAACTTACTGTTTTCTTCTCAAATTTGGTAACTATTAATACTCTCAAAAGAAATCCGACTGTCAAAGGCGAGATAGCCGAAAAAAAAGGATTATTCGGAACAAAAGGAGAAAAACTGACTTACGGTTTTTTGGGTTATCCGGTTAGCCAAGCAGCAGATATCACGATAGTTAGGGCAGAAATTGTACCTGTAGGTGAAGATCAACTGCCTATGGTTGAATTAACCAGAAAAATTGTTGAAAAATTCCATCGAATATATAAAACAGAGGTTTTCCCAGTGCCTCAAGCAAAACTATCTAAAGCTCCTAAAATCATGGGTTTAGATGGAAACGCTAAAATGAGCAAAAGCCTAAATAATGCAATTTTCCTGAAAGACAGTCCTCAAGAAATAAAAGAAAAAATAAAAACAGCAAAAACAGATTCGGAAACAAAAGTGGCTTATGACCCTAAAAAAAGGCCCGAGATTTCAAACCTGGTTTTAATTTATGGACTTATACACTCGATAAGCCCGCAAGAAGCGGCAAAAGCAATCGGAGATATAAATTACAGCGTTTTCAAAACTAAACTTGCGGAAGACCTCATAAAATTTTTGGAACCAATCCGCGAAAAAAGAAAGGAATTAGAAAAAAACCCTGAAGAGATGATGGATATTTTAGCCGCCGGAACTCAAAAAACCTTAGCCAACGCCGAAGAAACAATTAAACTCGTCAAAAAAGCAATGCAGATAATCTACTAACTATTAATTAACGACGATCGTCGTTAATTAATAGTTTTAGTGAGAAAGATAGAAACTTCTTTTTTAAAATCCAGAATTTTACAAAGTTCTTTTATTTCTTTTTCGCAAACATAAGAAGAAACAAAAACACTTTTCTGAACCATTTTGAAATCGAATTCTCTTAATTTCTGACGCAATAAATCTCTTTTTATTCTTTGTTTCTCTGGTATATCAAAAATTACAACTCTCCATAATCCATCTTTCTTCTTTTTGTCTAAAGAAAGTTTAAAAAGTTTTGAAAAATTAATCCTTCTGATTCCTTTTTGGGTAAGTTTATAGCTACTGTTGCTGGACTTTTTGATAAAGTTTCCTCTCTCAAGGTTACTTAAAGTATTAAACAATCTTTGTCCTTCCCAATAAGGATCCAGGCTTAGTTTTGCCATTAAACTTTTTCGAGAAAAAGCAACATAGTGAAGACCAACTAAAAATACTATGACTTCAAGCAGTTTGCTGGTTGCCGAATCTAACTTGTGAAAAATCTTTTCTTTCTTTTTGTTGCTACTATTAGTTACAGACGATCGCATTTAACTAATAGTATATCAAATTTAAAAATCATTTTCCAAGATATATCTTATAAGTTTCTTTGTATCTTCTACTATCTTGACTTCAAAACACATCACTCCTGTTTTAAGCGCCGCGTTATCATTCCCTCCTTTAAAAAGCGCGTCGCCGACAAAAAGCATATCTTCTATTGAAACGCCAAGATGTTTTTCAATCTGCCTTATCCCGTACTCTTTATCAATCCCCTTTTTAGTAATATCTATTGAAGTATAGCCGGCGGCCCGGACTTCGAAATCAGGAAGATATTTCTGCAACGTCTGGGTCAATTTTATTTTTAACTCTTGGTTTTCATCCCGCCATTTTTTCTTGAGTTGAATCCCCTCTTCGCCGAGCTCTTTCACCACATCCTGCCCCAACGCCGAAAAAGTGATTTGAGAATCCCTGTCTTCTATTAATTCTCCGTAAATCTTTTCCGGATTTGCATAATTAATTTCCCTAAAGGATTTTTCGAAGGCATCCATTATTTTCGATTTTTCTTCCTGTGAAAATTTTTCTGAATAAACTTCTTGCCATTCGCCCTTATTGTATCTATAAAAAGATGATGCGGTTGTAGGAAATAAAAAAAGATTAGAAAGCAATTCAGGCCCGGCATTCAATCTGTCTATCAAGTCTTCCTTGAACCGCTCAAAACGAGCTCCGCCGATCACAGCCACCTTTTTTACCGCTAATAACTGCTTCAACAAATCCGCCATTTCTTCATCCAGTTTTGATTTAGTTTCAACCAGCGTCCCATCCAAATCAAAAACGATAAGTTTTTTGTCTTTCGGAACCATCTCGATTACAGCCAATAAGTTTTCCATAAAAGTATTTTTATTGTAGCATAATGTCTTCACCACAGGTCAGCCACCCTCTTTTTGTTTTTGATTTTTCATATTTCTGCTAACATTAAAAACTATGATGCAGATTGGAATTGTCGGATTACCAAATGTCGGAAAATCGACGCTTTTCAAAGCCCTGACAAAAAAGGCGGTTGATATTCAGAATTACCCTTTTACCACAATTGACCCCAATATCGGGGTAGTTGCCGTTCCTGATGAAAGAATTGATGCCTTGGCTCAAATTTCGAAATCTGCCAAAAAAATCTATACCACCATTGAATTCATAGATATTGCCGGGCTTGTGAAAGGCGCGGCCCAAGGCGAAGGGCTGGGCAATAAGTTTTTAGCAAATATCAGGGAAGTTGACGCAATTGCCCATGTCGTCAGAGTTTTTCCGGATGAGAAGATTACCCATATCCATTCGAAAATCGACCCTGCAAATGATATCGGTGTTATCGAAACCGAATTGGAATTAGCTGATTTACAAAGCAAAGAAAAAAGAGAAAAAACCCTTCGACAAGCTCAGGGCAAGGAATTGCCAAGATTAGATTTACTTACCGACAAAAAAGTTATTTTTGTTTTGAATGTTTCAGAAAAACAACTTGCCGAAGGGTGGCAACCAGATGAGGAATTATTAAAAACCACTAACGGCAAAGATTACGTGATTCTCTCCACTCCTTTAGAATTAGCTCTATCAGAAGCCACGCCGGAAGAGAAAAAAGAATATTTTAATGAATTAGGAATTAAAGAGAGCGGTTTGGATTCATTAATTAAAACTGCTTATAAGACGCTCAACTTGATTACTTTTTTAACCACCGGGGAAGATGAAACCAGAGCCTGGACCGCAAAAAAAGGCGACTTGATCCCGAAAGCGGTAAGAGCAATCCATACCGATTTTGAAAATAAATTCATCAGGGCTGATGTGATAAATTGGAAAAAATTAATTGATGCTGGCGGATGGATTCAAACAAAATCAAAAGGTTTAATAAGAACCGTCGGCAAGGATTATATTATTCAAGATGGAGATATTGTAGAAGTAAGGATATAAAAAAGCGAAAAGGCCTGAAGCTAGCTTCAGGCCTTCAAGGTTCTCGGATGTGATCAAATCACATCTCTATCAGCCAGGATTAACGCCCCGGCTGAAAAGAGGACCAAACCGATTGCAGCAACCAGGAGTCCGTCGAATAGCGACGGAATTCCCATTGCCACCTTCATATCGCTCGTGCCGGCGCCGACCAAGACCGCCGATAACCCCAGGCCGATCAAGGAAAAGCCCAACACTTTCATAAAAAATCCCCCTTATTTTGATTATATAACTTAATTAAGAATATGTCAAAGTCAAATTTTAGATTGACTAAAAAACCCTATTTTGATAGGATTTTCGAGTAATGGAAGATGTGGTTCAGCGAGAACAGTACGAGTTAGCCTTTCACATAATCCCCTCTTTTACCGATGAACAAGCAGAAGAAAAAAGCCGCGAGATCGAGGAGCTTGTTTCGAAAAACGGAGGGGCAGTAAGCCGATACGGCGGACTCAAAAAAATGAAATTGGCTTATCCAATCAAAAAGGAGCAGTTTTCCCATTTCGGCTACATTGAATTTTTCGCCCCAAAGAACGCAGTTGAAAAAATCAATAAAAATCTCATGCTTAACGACGACCTATTGAGGCATATAATAATTCGCAAAGAGGAAGAAAAAATTGCCAAGCCGGCTCGAATGCCAAAAGCTAAAGTCGAGAAACCCAAAGCTCCAGCCCCAGAAACCGAGGAAGGCGAAAAGAAAACGGAAGAATTGGATAAAAAAATAGAAGAAATTTTGGAAAAATTATGAATTTAAACAAGGTCTATTTAATCGGAAGGCTTGCCTCTGATCCGGAATTCAGAACAACCCCGGGAGGCCAGGAGGTCGCGACCTTAAGGATCGCCACCAATCGGGTTTGGTCAGACCGGAATTCCGGCCAAAAAAACGAAGCAACCGAATTCCATTCTGTAGTAGTCTGGGGCCGACTTGCCCAAATCGCCAACCAATATCTTACTAAAGGCTCTCTGGCTATGATCGAGGGCCGGCTTCAAACGCGGAGCTGGGAGGGCCAGGACGGAATAAAAAGATACAGAACCGAAATAGTCGCTGAAAATCTGCAGTTGGGACCGAAGCCGAAAGAAAAAACCGCCGAAGGCGGAAATAAATTTACCAGCGAAGCTTTACCTCCTCCGCCAGCCCAAAAAGAAGAAATACCCGTAATAAATGAGGATCAACCTATTGAATCGGAAATTGAAGAAGCAGAAGTGCAGTTAAAAGATGTTCCGTTTTGAAACTTTAAATATTTAAATATATCAATATGACTTGCATCGCCTGTCAGAAAAACATCCAGAAATTCGATTATAAAAACTCAAAAGAATTGAACTTTTTTCTGAATCCTGAACTTGAGATAAAAAAAGGAAGGAAAAACGGGTTTTGCAAATATCACCAGCGTAAAATTTCGAAGGCCGTAAAAATAGCAAGACAAATGGCCTTGCTCCCCTTCACTCCTCATCAGGAAAGAAAGTACGGAAGCCGGCAGTAAAATTTAAACTTCGCCGTTAAAAGAGTTCTCTTTTATTTTCTTGGAGATTTCTTCAGCAAGCTTATAGTTGTCTTTCAAAAAACTTCTGGCTGAATCCAAACCTTGACCAAGTTTGATCTTGTCAAAATTGTACCAAGTGCCGGATTTGGCCAAAACTCCATACTTGGCTCCGGAATTTATGAGATCGGAAAATTTAGAAATGCCCTCATTATAAAGAATGTCAAATTCAGCTTGCTTGAAAGGCGGAGCAACTTTGTTTTTTACCACTTTAGCTCGATGACGGCCCCCGATAATTTCCTCTCCTTTCTGAACCTTAGCCGTGCGCCGAATATCGATTCTGACCGAAGAAGCAAACTTCAAGGCCTTGCCGCCGGGGGTTTCCTCCGGATTGCCGAACATTATTCCTATTTTCATCCTGATCTGGTTTATAAAAATCAAAACTGTCCTGGAACGCGCAAGCAAAGCAGTAAGTTTTCTCAAAGCGTGGGACATCAAACGAGCCTGAAGACCGATATGCTGCTGGCCCATATCTCCGTCGATCTCGGCCTTAGGAGTCAAAGCGGCGACAGAATCAACCACGATAACGTCCATTCCGCCTGATTTTATCAAAGTCTCAACTATTTGAAGGGCCTGTTCGCCATAGTCTGGCTGGGCAATCAGCAAATCGTTTATATTAACGCCTATCTTTTTCGCGTACTCCGGATCAAGAGCATGTTCGGCATCAATAAAAGCGGCCTGCCCTCCTTTTTTCTGGGCTTCGGCCACAACATGCAAGGCCAAAGTGGTTTTTCCGCTTGATTCAGGGCCGTAAATCTCAATGATCCTGCCCCGCGGCATTCCCATAACTCCAAGAGCAATATCTAAAGAAATAGAACCCGTGGGAATGACATCCACATCAACCCGTCTGGCCTCGCCGAGCTTCATTATCGCGCCGTCGCCGTATTTTTCTTTTATCTCCTTTACGGCCGCCTCAATGAATTTAGCTTTCTCTGTAGTTTGAATTTCTTTTTTTGCAGTCATTTAAGTAATGATACCTCCTTCGTCTTTTTGGTCAAGGTCGCTTAATTCGCCGGTATCAGAAAGAGTCGAATCCATCGGCAGAGATGGATTTTGCGCTTTATTTTCTCGGCCTATCAAGACCTCTCTCGGCTTTGCTCCTTCAGCTGGACCGACTATGCCTCTTTCTTCAAGCATATCAAGGAGTCTGGCGGCCCGGGCATAACCGACCCTCAACCGTCTTTGAAGCAAAGAAGCAGATGCTTTTTTGGCCTGAAGAATAACCTCTTTCGCTTCTCCAAAAAGCGGATCATCTCCTTCGTCAAAGTCTCCTGAACCGGCGCCAAAATCTTGACTGGAACCTCCGGCAATGCTCTGGGCCAATGATTCTTCCAAAGTTTCCTCTTCTGCCTCATATTCCTGGTCCTTCAAAAACTTGGTTACGGCTTTGACTTCTTTCTCGGAGACAAACGGACCCTGAAGACGCCTTGGCTTTCCGGTATCGCCGGCTAAGTAAAGCATATCTCCGAAACCAAGCAGTTTTTCTGCGCCGGCCATATCAAGAATGGTTCTGGAATCTATCTGGCTCGCAACCTGAAAAGCAATGCGGGAGGTAATATTGGCTTTGATCAAACCGGTAATAACCTCGACTGAAGGTCTTTGGGTCGAAACAATAAGATGAATGCCTACGGCTCTCGCCATCTGGGCCAGCCTGACAATCGAACCCTCAAGATCTCTTCCAAAAGCCGCCATCAAATCTGCCAACTCATCTATTATCAAGACAATGGAAGGCATCACCGTTTCTTTCCTGGAGACCTGCTTGGCGTTATATGAAAATATGTCGCGCGAATGATAGCGTGAAATCAACTCGTATCTTCTTTCCATTTCCTTGACCAGCCAGCGCAAAGCGTTTATGGCTTTTTTATTATCCACTATGACCGGTGTGATCAAATGAGGAATGCCGTTATACAAGCTCAATTCAACTCTTTTCGGGTCAATCATTATGAACTTCAAGGTGTCCGGAGAATGCTTGTAGAGCAAAGACAAAATAACCGAATTGATAGCCACCGACTTTCCGCTGCCGGTTGCTCCGGCAATCAAAAGGTGAGGCATTTTTTCAAGTCCTGCGAGAGCCGGATAACCTGCCACATCTCGTCCTAAAGCCAATGGTAGGAAAGATGGGGTATTCTTATATTCTTCTGCCTCGATAAGATTTCTCAAACCAACCAAGGCAGTCTGGCGGTTGGGGACCTCTATGCCAACAAGAGACTTGCCGGGAATGGGCGCTTCGATCCTGATCGGATGGCTTGCTAAAGCCAAGGCCAAGTCACTGTTTAAAGAAGTTATTTTTGCAAGCTTGACTCCCACGGCAGGACGCAAGGTGTATTGGGTCACGGTCGGACCGACATTTATTTCGCCCATTTCCACTTCAATCCCGAAATTAGCCAAGGTGCGCCTTATAACCGCGGCCGAAGCGGCAATATCCCCGGCTTTGGGAACATCGCTGTCGCCTTTCAAGAGATCAACCGGAGGAAGCTTCCACTTCCGGCTTGAAACCTTGATAGAAAATTCAGGCTCTTCCTCCTTGTCCTCCGTAGCTTTAGCGAAGGAGGAGTCATTTCCTTTCTCCATTTTTATAGGCTTAGCTTCAAACACTGGCTTTTCAGCGCCGGCATGCTTGATCACAAATTCTTCTTCATCTGATCCTTCCTCGCCTTCCTCCTCTTCTTTGAAAATAAGGCGGTGCAGGGGAATATCCATCGAGACCAGGAAAGAAATAGTGATGGCGGCAAAAAGAATTATCAGCGAGGAAACAAACCCGAAAAGATTAAGCAAAGGATAGCCGAAAATAACGCCTAAGTAGCCGCCTTGGGCTACCCGGTCGTCAAATAGTTGTTCTCGACCGACAATGAAAAATATCCCCAAGACCGCCAAAACAAAGATGCCGATGCCTAAAACAGAAGGAACTCTGGTTTCCCGGGCGTAGAATTTTAAAAATGAAATGCCGAGCAGTATAAAAGCAATCGGAATTATGAAAAACCCCCAGCCGAAAAGAGTATGCGAAAAATCGCTGAACTTAGCTCCGACAATCCCGGCTTTTCCTGAAAAACTTAAAACTGAAATAATCGCCAAGACAAAACTTACGACTGCAAAGATGCTGTTTTGAGTTTCGGGGCTTACCTGCGAACCCTTTTTAGGCTTCTCCTCCTCGTCATCTATTTTGCCTTTTATTTTCTTTTTCTTCCGAGCCGTACTGGACATTTTCAAAATTCTAACATTTTCTTTGTTTAAAAAAAAGACCTATGGCAGAGGATCTTCCATAGGTCTGAAAAACAGGGGAAATTTATCGCCTCGCTTTTTGAATTTCCAGATAGTTGTGAACCGTAGCAAAACCAGACAATGCTGTATAAGACAAAAGAACGATCTTAGCCAGACGCGGATGCCCGCGATCCCGGAATATTTTTGCCCCGTAAATAATGCCAATGGTTCCGGCGGCTTTGAGCGGCGGCGCTAACCAAGGACGGCCATTTAGCAATTGGCTGGCAACAGGAGTTACCTCTTTCATTCCAAAATAGGCCAAGCCAATCGTTGTAGTTGCCCCGTCTCCCACAGCGCTGGCGATCACAAAGATTATCGGGAGCTTAAGAGACTGTTTCTCCTGTACAGATGCATCATGTGCAGATACATCCTGGTAAAAGAATAGAATAAGTGCAACAGACAAGACTATGCGCCTCTTCATTGTCCCCTCCTCGCCTCTAAAAGTTGCTTTCTCTTATATATCAAGTTATTTATTAAAATCAAACTATCCTGCCCTCTGCCCGGACCCTGAATCCGGTGCCGGCCGGGATCAAGCGCCCGATAATCACGTTCTCCTTGAGACCCCGGAGATTATCGATTTTTCCGGCTGTGGCGGCGTCGATCAAAACCCGAGCGGTTTCCTGAAATGAAGCGGCTGAAAGAAAACTCTCTGTAGACAAAGCTACTTTTGTTATTCCAAGCAAAAGCTGTTCGTATCTGGCCAGCTCTTTACCTCTCTCTTTTAATTTATCATTCTCGGCCAAGACCCGATTCAACTCCACGACTTCTCCGGAAATAAAATTAGAATCGCCGCCATCAAGAATCCTTACTCTGGAAAACATCTGCCTGATAATGAGCTCGATATGCTTGTCATTGATGGATTCGCCGGCCGTGAAATAAACATTTTTGATCTGGCGGATTATGTATCGGCTGGTCTCCGGTTTATCGCCTAATTTGAATAACTCATTCAAATCCAAACTTCCTTCTGACAACTGCTGGCCTTGCACAACCAGTTCGCCTTCCTGGGTCAAGGCGCCAATCAAAGGAGGCAATGCATATTCTCTTATTTCTTTGGTGTCGGCGATCTCTATCTTTATGGTTTTCTGGTTGCCTTTTTGTTCAACCGAAACCACCTTTCCTTCGGTGTCGCTTATAAGACCTTTGTTCGAAGGGGAACGGGCTTCGAAGATTTCTTCAACTCTAGGCAAACCAAGAGTGATGTCGCCGACTCCGGCCACTCCGCCGGTATGGAATGTTCTCATTGTCAGCTGGGTTCCCGGTTCTCCGATGGCTTGAGCTGTAATTATGCCGACTGCTTCGCCAAGTCCAACCATTTCATTCTTTGACAAATCATAGCCGTAGCAATTACGACAAACCCCTCTTCTTGACTTGCAGCTGATCAAGTTCCTGATCCTTATTTTATCCAAGCCTGCCTTATCGATCATTTCAGCCTGGCTGCGGGTGATCAATTCTCCTTTTTTAATAAAAGCCTGCCCTTCTTTATTTTTGACTTCTTCCAGGCTTATTCTGCCAAGAACGCGGCGGCCCAAGCCTTCGGAAATAGCCTCGCTGTCTTTGGCATAAACCGTAAAACCGTCTTTATCTTTGCAGTCTTCTTCCTGAATAACTATATCCTGGACAACATCAACCAGGCGCCGAGTCAGATATCCGGCTGTGGCTGTACGCAAAGCCGTATCAGCCAAACCTTTTCTGGCTCCGTGGGTAGAAATAAAATATTCAAGGACGGTAAGCCCTTCTTTAAAAGAATTCTTAACCGGCAGTTCAATAATCTCTCCGGCCGGATTCGTAAAAAGACCTCTCATTCCCATAAGCTGGTCAACCACGGTCCAATTTCCTCTGGCTTTTGATTCAACCATTATCCGGACCGGATTCACCGGAGAAAGGGTTTTTTTAACATATTCGGAAAGTTTTGATTTGGTATCGGTCCAGATTTCAATGGCTTTTGTTCTTCTTTCATGTTTGGTTAAAAGACCCTGTTCGTATAAAGATTCATTTTCATCGGCCGCTTTCTGGGCTTCGGCGATAATCTCGTCTTTTTCTTTGGGAATTTTCAGGTCATCAACCGACCAGGAAATTCCCGAAATAGTGGCATAGTGAAAACCCAAGTCCTTCAGATCATTCAGGAACTTAATCGAAACATCACTGAAGCCGTTTTTATCCAGAACTTCCATTTCAAGCTTTTTAAGATCGCTCTGATTCAAAGTCTTGTTTATAAAGGGAATGTTTTCCGGAACGACTCCGTTAAAAACCGCTCTTCCGGCAGTTGTTTCCACCAATTCTTCCCGGCCCAGGCCGTTTTTCGTATCAAGTTTTAACTTAATTTTAGCCTGCAGGTCTATCACTCCATTCTCATAGGCATTAAGACATTCGTCTTTCGAAGAAAAAATCTTACCCTCCCCCTTTAATCCGTCGAGCATCATTGTCAGATAATAACAGCCTAAAACCATATCCTTGGAAGGAACAGCAACTGCTTCTCCGGTGGCTGGTTTTAAAATTGCTTTTGAAGCAAGCATCAAGTCCCTTGCTTCCTTCTGTGCGTCTTCGGCCAAAGGCAGATGGACAGCCATCTGGTCGCCGTCAAAGTCGGCGTTAAAGGCCGTAGTCGGCAAAGCCGGAATTCTTATGGCCTTGCCTTCGTGGAGGCGGGGATGAAAAGCTTGGACCCCCAAACGGTGCAAGGTCGGCGCCCGGTTAAGCAAAACAAGCTTTTCCTGAATCACTTCTTCAAGAGCTTCCCAGACTTCCGGAGCTTCGGTCTCGATGAATTTTCCTGCCGCCCTGATGTTATTGGCCAAACCTTTGACAATCAGCCGGTTAATGACAAAAGGCCTAAAAAGCTCCAAGGCCATAAACTTAGGCAGTCCGCATTCGTCGATCTTAAGTTCCGGACCGACAACAATAACGCTTCTGCCCGAATAATCGACACGTTTACCCAAAAGATTCTGTCTGAAACGGCCTTGCTTTCCTTTTAAGATGTCTGAAAGGGATTTGAGGCTCCTTTTCTGCCCTACGGTTGATTGGGTAAGGGCCTGGCCTTTTCTCATCCCGTTGTCGATCAAAGCATCAACTGCTTCCTGAAGCATCCTTTTTTCATTTCTGGTGATTACTTCAGGCGCTTTAAGCTCTAAAAGATGTTTAAGCCGGTTATTGCGATTGATGACCCGGCGATATAAGTCATTCAAATCAGAAGTGGCGTATCGGCCACCGTCTAACTGAACCATTGGCCTTAGCGCCGGCGGGATCACCGGAATCACTTCTAAAAACGTCCATTCCGGTCTTGTGCCTGAATTCAAAAATCCTTTTATCAGCCTTAATCGGCGGGTGATTTTTTTGATTTGCAGAGGATTCTCGACAATTTTTGATTCTTGTTCAAACTCTTTAGAAAGTTTTTCCAAATCCAGCTCTTCAAAAATTTTCTTTATGGCTTCCGCGCCGATCCCGACTTCAAAAACCTCTCCGTACTTTAAAGAAAGCTCCCTGAACTCAAGCTCGGAAATAATCCGATGCTTTTTTATTTCTTTCAGTATCTGCTTCTCCTTTTCTTTTAAGACCCTGAACTTTTCCTTATCATCGTCGCCCTTTACCTCTTTCAGCCTAGAGCGGAATTCCTGATCGATTTTCTTCATCGCTTCGGTTTTTGCTTCTTCATTGACTTGAGTGATTATATAGCTGGAAAAGTAAATGACTTTTTCAAGGTCAGGCAAGGAAACATTGAGAATCATTGCCATTCTGCTCGGAACGCCCCGCAAAAACCAGATATGCGAAACCGGCGAAGCCAACTTTATATGGCCAAACCTTTCCCGCCTGACAATAGAACGGGTCACCTCGACTCCGCAGCGGTCACAGATTATTCCCTTGTAGCGGATTTTTCTGTATTTGCCGCAGTAACACTCAAAATCCTTTTCCGGGCCGAATATTTTTTCGGAAAACAAACCTTCCGGTTCAGGCCTTTGAGTCCGGTAATTTATTGTTTCCGGTTTGATGACTTCACCAAAAGACCAGCTTAAAATCTCGTCCGGCGAAGCAATTTTTAATCTGATGGAATTGAAATCCACTTCTTCGCTCCTTCGGAGCTTCGAAGTGCAAGCATTTCTTCTAGCGAAGAAGTGCTCCTCCGAAGCTTTAGCGAAGGAGAGCTATACATTATTTCATCTTTCAAGTAACTCGACATTTAGTCCAAGACCTTTTATTTCCGAAAGCAGAACCTTGAACGACTCGGGAATATGGGGCGCCTTGATCTCCTCTCCCGAAACAATGGCCTCATAAGTTTTGGCCCTGCCCAAAACATCATCTGATTTTATGGTAAGCATCTCCTGCAAAGTATAAGCCGCCCCGTATCCTTCAAGGGCCCAGACTTCCATTTCTCCGAATCTCTGCCCGCCTCCCTGGGCTTTTCCGCCAAGGGGCTGCTGGGTGATCAATGAATAAGGACCAACTGAACGCATATGAAGCTTGTCCTCAACCATATGAAGAAGCTTCATAAAGTAAATCACTCCAACCGTCACTTTCTGGTTGAAAGGCTGACCGGTTTTGCCGTCATAAAGAATGACTTTTCCGTCTTCTGGCAAACCGGCCTTAGCCATTTCTTTTTTCACTTCTTCTTCGGTCGGGCCGGCCATGGCCGGAACAACAGCCCTATAGCCGAGATTTTTAGCCGCCCAGCCCAAATGAGTTTCCAAAATCTGGCCGATGTTCATACGGGAAATTATTCCAAGCGGATTCAAAACTATATCAATTGGAGTTCCGTCTTCGAGAAAAGGCATTTCTTCCCGGGGAAGGATTACCGAAATAACTCCTTTGTTCCCATGGCGGCCGGCTAATTTATCGCCGACTTGAACTTTTCTTGTCTGGGCAACCGAGATCTGAATTGTCTTGATGACGCCGCTTGGAAGCTTGTCGCCCATATCGCGGGAGAAAATCCGAACTCCGACTATCCGGCCCTGTTTTCCAAAAGGCAGCCGCAAAGAAGTATCTTTTATATCCCGCGATTTCTCTCCGAAAATAGCTCTTAAAAGTTTTTCTTCCGGAGTCAGATCAGTTTCGCCCTTAGGCGAAATTTTACCTACTAAAATATCCTGGGAGCGAACTTCGGCGCCGATCCTGACTAGGCCCTCTATATCCAGATTTTTAAGCCTTTCCTCCCCGACATTAGGAATATCCCCTGTGGTAAGCTCCGGCCCAAGCTTTGTCTCTCTGATATCAACCGAATAGTCTTCAATATGAACCGAGGTCAGAACATCGTCCTTTACCAGCCGATCAGAAATAATTATTGCGTCTTCAAAGTTAGCCCCTTCAAAAGACATAAAAGCAACCAGAAGATTCTTGCCTAAAGCCAGCTTCCCATTCTCCATTGCCGGGCCGTCAGCGATGATCTGGCCCTTTTTAATTTTTTCTCCGACCCTGACAATAGGTTTTTGGTTAATCGAAGTATAGGCGTTTGAACGGAGGAATTTCGAAAGTTTGTATTCGCTTGCCGAACCCGACTTTGATCTTATCTTTACAATCGAGCTATCCACTGCTTCAACCGCTCCTTCGGTCTCGGAGATCAAGGCTGAACCGGAATCATAAGCCACGCTCGGCTCCATTCCGGTCATTACAAAAGGCGCTTCAGCCTTAACCAACGGCACGGCTTGCCGCTGCATGTTTGAACCCATCAAGGCACGGTTAGCGTCATTGTGCTCCAAAAATGGGATCAAAGAAGTGGCCGAAGAAAAAGGCTGCTTTGGAGAAACATCAATAAAATCAATTTCTGAAACGCCTACTTCGCCGGGCTCTCCTTGGATTCTTGCCGAGACTTTTTTATCGGTAATGTTCCCTTTTTCATCAATATTTATTTCGGACTGGGCAATGATATGCCTTTCTTCCTCGGTGGCATCCAAAAATTCTATCTCTCCGCTAACCCTGCCGTTCTTTACTCTTTGATATGGAGTGAGAATAAAACCTAAGGGAGAAATTTTGCCGAAAACAGCCAAATGGCCGACTAGGCCGATGTTCGGGCCTTCGCTGGTCTCAATAGGGCAAATTCTTCCGTAATGAGAAGGATGAACATCCCGAACTTCAAAACTGGCTCTTTCCCGGGTCAAACCGCCGGGACCCATGGCTGAAAGCCTTCTTTTATGTTCAAGCTCGGACAGCGGATTTGTCTGATCCATAAATTGAGAGAGCTGGCTTGAAGCAAAAAACTCCTTGAGCCGGGCCGAAAAAGGCCTTGAATTGATAAGCTGGGAAGGCAGAGAAAGAACCAAATCAGCCATACTCATCCGGTCCTTGATGATTCTTTCCATCTGATTCAAAGCAAGGCGCAGCTTTTCCTGAAGCTGTTCTCCAACGGTTTTGACGCGTCGGTTTCCCAGATGGTCTATATTGTCCGCCAAAGACATCGGGTTATTATTCAGTCTTATGATTTCTCTCACTATAGAGACGATGTCTTCTTTTTTCAGCGTCCTGTTTTCTTCATCAAGGGGATATTTTTGTCCGAATCTCTGGTTTATCCTGTGCCGCCCAACTTCAGATAAATCATACCGGCCGAAATTGAAAAACATATTGAAAATCATCTGTTTGGCGTTGTCGGGAGTCGCAAAATCGCCGGGCCTGATGCGCCGATAAACTTCTATCAGGCCCTCCTCCTGATTGGAAGAAGAGTCCTGAACCAAAGTCGCGGATATATATTTCATTTCTGAATCAGTATCCACATCTTTGAACAGCTCCTGAATTTCTTTATCAGTCGAGTAGCCAAAAGCGCGAAGAATGGAGGTAACCGGAACTTTTCTCTTTCGGTCAATTCGGACAGAAATCGCTCCGCTTTGTTCCGTTTCAAATTCCAGCCAGGCGCCCCGGGATGGTATTATTTTTGCGCCGAACAAATTCTTAAGCCGGCTGGTTTTGGAAATAGTAAAAAACACTCCCGGGCTTCTTATGAGCTGGGAAACAACCACTCTTTCAATGCCGTTGATAATAAAAGTTCCCCTCTTTGTCATTAAGGGGATATCGGCAAAATAGACTTCTTGTTCGCGCTTCTCTCCGGTTTTTTTGTTTTCAAAAAGAAGCTTGACTCTTAACGGAGCTTCGTAGGTAAGATTTTTCTCTTTGGCAGTGACATCATCGAATCTGGGCTGATCAATTTTGTAATCAACAAAGTGAAGATCGGCTTCCTTGCCAGTCCAATCACTTATTGGCGAAGCCTCCCTGAAAATGCTTTTCAGCCCCCGATCAAGAAAAGCTTCGTAAGAATCAAGCTGAATCTTTATCAGGTTTGGCGGAGGAGAAGAATCAAGCTGGTATTTGGAAAATATTTTTTCTTGAAGCATCGAATCGCTGTTAATTTTATGATTTACGCCAAAAAAGACACGCCCTTTCTATGAAGGGTTAAGAGAAAAATGTTTCTTATTTAATTTTGGCTTAGCCAAATGCCCAATTTATTTAAGAAATAAGCAATATAGGCTGCATAGAGTAGTATATTGATGAAAAAAGATTTGTCAATATACTTATTAACAATTAGGGTTGATCTGTGGATAACCCAGCTACTTAAAGTAGCTTGGATAACTAGATAGCCTTTCTCCTTATATTCTCAAAAATGGCAAAACCGGCGCAAAGGCTTATAAAATAACTGCCGCCATAGCTTATAAAAGGCAAAGGCAAGCCGGTAACCGGCAAGAGCCCCAAATTCATTCCAATATTTATGGCTATATGAGAAAAGAGATACACAGAAAACATAGCAATGAAAAATTTTGAAAAATTATCCTGCAGTCTTAAGGCGGTTGAAAAAAGACGATTTAAAATAAAAAAGTAGCAGGCCAGGATCAAACCGAAAGAAGCGAATCCAAACTGTTCGACAAGAGCAGCCAGAGCAAAATCAGAAGTAGCTTCCGGAAGAATGCCAAACTTAGCTTGCGAACCCGAACCAAATCCCCAGCCCCAAAAACCAGCCGAGCCTATGGCGATTTTTGACTGCAAAACATTATAGCTTTCTCTACCCTCCCCGCTGATTCCTCTTAAAAAAGAAGTAATCCTTAACTTCTGATACGGTTCAAGAACAAAAACGCTTATAATCAGCGAGATTATTATAAGAAAGTTTAAAGCAAATAGAATTTGTTTCTTAGTGAGACCGGCTAAAAATACTCCGCCCAGCCAAATCATAAGAATAATAACGGCTGAACCTAAATCAGGCTGCAAAAAAACCAAAAAAATGATGAGAAACGCAAATAGGCCCGAGATAATCAAACTTAAGGTCGCGGGCCCCGGGCGGGAAGAAAAATATCTTGCCAAAAAAATAATCAAGGCAAGTTTTGCTATTTCAGAAGTTTCGAAAGAAATCCCAAAAGGCAGATGAAGCCAAGCGGTCACTCCCCTTACCGGCGCGGCTTGCAGTGTAAGAAAAAGAAGAAATATGCTTACTATCAGAAAAAAGGCTGACGGAAAAGAATGGTTTCTAAAAATCCGATAATCAAAAAGGCCGGCGGAAAGAAAAACCAGCATTCCAATCACAAAAAAAATAAACTGCTTTTTAAAGAAAAGGCTTTCTAAACCCGCCTGCCCGGCCAAGCTTAAAAGACCAAAACCAGCCAAAACGATAATCGCCGTAAAAAAAGGCAGATCAAGTTTAGTAAAACTCTTGAAACCTTTCCTGCGTTCCATATACTTTTATGAAATTTTCATTTTTAAAAACATCGGTGTAAGGATAAATTTCAATTCTTAAAGGCTCCCCTTCAAAAGGACTGGCCCATTTAATCTCGAAAAATCTTTCTGTCGAAGCCAAAAAAGTTCTTACATCCGTTTTGCCTACATTCAAAATTTGATCATCACGCCCAAATAAAATTATATAAACATCCACCAAGTCGAAATCAAAACTGGAGCTATTGAATAAGGTGGCTTTTAATTTTGAAAATCCTTCAGCCGGAGGCAAAAGCGAGTATTCTCTGTTCTTTGTCAAAAATAAAGTTTCGGGAATATAATCTTTCAACTTTCCCCAGGAAACATTGTTTATTTTAAATTCAAATTTTGAAATTTCTTTTTCTGCTTTTATGGGAGAGATGATTTCATATCTTGTCTGGTTAGGCAAAACATATAAAGATCCTTTTTTAATAACGGCCGGCTGATTTTGAGAATCCAAGAGACTCAATTCATATGAAGCTTCAACGGCCCCATAATCAGAATTCTGATTGCGTATTTCAACTATAAAGTCATAGTCAAAATCCTTAACTTTTATAAATTTTTTAAACCTTATTTCCAAGGGTTTGATTATTACAGAATTTGCTGGTTGTGGATCGACATCTTTAAAAAAAGAAAAATAAGAAATGAGGCCAATGATTCCAAAAAAAATTCCGGCAATAATAATCTGTTTTAAAAAACGAGGCATTTGTCTCAATATATTACTTCCATTTAAAAATTAAAAGCCGATGATCTGGCGGCGACCTACTTTCGCATCCCGCTAAGCGGGATACTATCATCGGCCCTGGCGTCTTTCACTGCCGTGTTCGGAATGGGAACGGGTGGGACAACGCCGGCATTACCACCAAGTCATCGGCTTCTAATAAATCAGATAAAGTGTGGGATTATTCATTTGCTTTTAGCATCGGTCTATTAGTAGTTCTTGGCTGAACGGATTGCTCCGCTTACACCTGAACCCTATCAACGTCGTAGTCTCCGACGGACCTAGACCTAATCTTGTGGCGTGCTTCGCGCTTAGATGCTTTCAGCGCTTATCACTAACGCACATAGCTACCCAGCAACGCCCTTGGCAGGACTACTGGTACACCAGAGGTGCGCTCACTCCGGTCCTCTCGTACTAGGAGCGACCCCACTCAGGTCGTGGTCAAGTCGCTTACAGGTAAAATCAATTTAGAAGCTAAAGGATGTTCAAGTTCAAGAAGTGTCGAGGAGGTGTACTTTGATACACCGACGAGACACGACGCAGAAATTGAACATAAATTTTACTTCCCTCGGAGGGCGTGCAAATTTTGGCCAAATTCTTTGTCGCTCGGAAATCATGTATTCCATATACACTCATTCCTCGCTCCTTGAATTTATCTCAAAATTTGCACGCTAAATTGATTTGCCCCTGTAAGCGACTTGACTTCGCCCACACCAGATAAGGACCAACCTGTCTCACGCAATTAGAATTTAAATTTCTAAATTGGACTATACCTTACTCCCATTGGGAGCTCAACATATTATAGTTTTTTCAAAACTATCTGCCGCTTTTACGACAAGTCTCTACGGGGTTAATGTACGTATTTTTCTCTTTTTGGAATAATTTAATTCTCGAAAATTATCTATCAGCTTCATAAGAACTTTAAAATCTTTTTCAGATTTTATTGATTCTCTGAAATCAAGAATTTTTAACATCAGATCAGCCTGTCTCTTTTTTAAAATAAGAAACGGCTTAATCCATGAAAGAAATTCCTTAATATCAGATCTCTTACCGATTATATATTCAAGAATACCGTCTTTACGTTCTCTGATGTAGCCGTAGCCAATTAGAGAACAAAGATTCTCAAATACTTGTCTTTCTTTTGATGACTGGAAGAAAACAACATATGGCGCAACTTGATAACCGTATCTATAACTAGAGTTGGCTTTAAGCTGAACATAAATACTTCCATCACCATCAAGAAATCCGGCAAGATATGCTCTTATTTTAGCTGACGGAATAATCCTCATGCGTACACAACTTCCCTCGGTATTATCCTAACATATGACAGGTTATATTTCGATGTTTATAACTTTGTCAGGATTCCACCGATATGAGTTGATTTTTCAATCCCGATTACTCGGGAAAGCCGCCTTCCAAATTTGGATCACGGTTTGAACCCAGCTCACGTAACTTTTTAATGGACGAACAGTCCAACGCTTGGGAGCTTCTT
>JBBTUA010000008.1:0-25898 GCA_038063995.1 Patescibacteria group bacterium | reverse complement strand
GGGAAATATGGAAAAAATTGCATTGGATAGCAACCTTTTTGCTAAAAAGGTTGCTATCAAAGAAATCTTTGGCTCGAACCTCCTCCTCCAAAACAAATTAGTGCGCGCAAGCGCGCCAAAAATTCAGGATTTTGCGGGGGGAAATCAGTGGGACGCGCTTTGCGCGTCCCATCAAAAAGTCGGTCTTTTGTCTGAAACTCGGATTCTGGAGCCGATGGTCGGATTTGCACCAACAACCTACGCTTTACAAAAGCGTTGCTCTGCTATTGAGCTACATCGGCAGTTCAAAAGCGGGCGAGGAGAATCGAACTCCCCTCTCAACCTTGGGAAGGTTGCATAATGCCACTATACGACGCCCGCAAATTATAATTTTAATCTAATCATTTTGTTTCGCTTTCTGGCGAAACCCGGGGCATTTTTAAACGGCGAGCCGGTACGCTCGCCTAAAATGCCCATTAAAATGCTATCCATAGCATTTTAATCCATTCTTTCAATTTTAACAAAAACGGATTCTCATTTTTATTGTCTTCTTTTCCTGTTTCCGGCTCTTCTTTCTTATATATAAACACTACTTCTTCTCCTTCTTTTTTCAAATTAAGCCTAATACGGGCTTGCTTTTCCAGATAACTCTCTGAACTCAAGTACTCGGCAAGGCTTTTTTGCCTCGCCTCGTCTCTGGTTAAAGACTCTAATTTTGTTTTCACATCATTAAGCTGACGGCTTACCTCTGCTTTTTGAGGATAATCTTTGACAACAAGCCACAGAAGAAAAAGAAAAATAATGCCTAAACCAATACTGACCAACCTTGAATTCATCTTACTTTTATCTTACTATGAATGAGGTTTAAGTTCATATGTTCATCAGCAATAAAAGATTATTAAGAATTCTGACAATAATAATCGCAATTATGGTAGCATTCAGTATGATTGCTTTTTACACTCTTATCTTCTTCTAAATAAATGGCCCGACAAAAACCTATCCAGTCAGTAAAAGGCATGCACGATATTCTCCCCCAAGACCGACCGGCTTGGGATTTTATATTTAAAAAGGCGAAAGAGATTCTCGAGGAATATGACTATGAAAGAATAGAGACGCCTGTGCTTGAAGAGACCGAGCTTTTTGAGCGCGGAGTCGGCGAAGGAACCGACATCGTTGAAAAAGAAATGTATTCTTTTAAAACCAGGGGCGGAAACGATGTCACCTTGCGGCCCGAAGGAACAGCTCCCGTGACCCGAGCCTATATCGAACATGGAATGAAGTCCCTGCCCCAGCCCGTGAAGCTTTATTACATCGAACCGATGTTCAGGCACGAACAACCCCAAAGCAACAGATACAGGCAGTTATGGCAGATCGGCGCCGAACAATTCGGCGAAGGAAGTTTTTCGACTGACGCGGAGCTGATTTTCGTGATTCTAAAGATATTCGAAGAAATAGGCCTGAAAAATCATATTACATTAAAAATAAACAGCCTTGGCGACAAAATCTGCCGGCCCGATTACAAAAAGGCGCTGAAAGACTATTACAAAAACAAACTTAAAAAAGTCTGCGTCCCCTGCCGGAATAAATTCAAGAAAAATGTTTTGAGAATGCTCGATTGCATCCAGACAGAATGCAAAGAAATCTCTGCCAAGGCACCCCAGATTTTCGACTTCCTCGACGACGAATGCAAAACCCACTTCAAGAACGTCCTTGAATTTCTCGAAGAAGCCCAGGTATCCTATATTGTTAATCCCTATCTTGTAAGAGGCTTAGATTACTACACACGGACGGTTTTCGAAATCTGGTCAGAAGAAGAAGACGGCGATTCTATCCAGCTTGCCGGCGGAGGAAGATATGATTATCTGGTGGAACTGCTTGGCGGGCAACAAACAGAAGCGGCAGGCTGGGCTATTGGAGTTGAACGGACAATCGCTCTCTTGAAAAAGAAAGAAATCAAAATTCCGAAAATAAAACAGGACCCGAAAATCTTTTTGGCCCAGCTCGGAGACTTGGCTAAAAAACGAAGCCTGATGCTTTTTGAAGAATTCCGCAAATCCGGAATCCCTTTAAAAGCCTCATTGACCAGAGACAGCATCAAATCGCAGCTAAGAATCGCTAACCGGCTTGGAGTAAGATTTACTCTGATTCTTGGCCAGCGTGAGGCGCTTGATGGCACAATCATACTTCGGGATATGGAATCATCGGTTCAGGAAACTCTGCCGCTTAAAGGAATTGTTGAAGCGCTAAAGAAAAAGTTGAAAGAAAAATAGTTCGACAGGCTCACTATAAATAGTTCGACCCGTTCGACACACTCAGGGCAAGCAGGCTTACTATAAATGATCAGTGACGTTTTCTGTAAAATTATCAAAGGCGAATTGCCGGCAGATGTTGTTTATAAAGACGATGATTTTTGGGTTATCAAAGACAATCACCCCCAGGCGCCGGTGCATCTTTTGATTATCCCGGTCAAACATTATCTTTCGCTTGAGGATTTTATGGAAGGCGGGGATATAGAACTGCTTGGCAAGGCCTTAATCGTAGCCCATAAAGTCGCTCATCAAACCGGCGTTGCCGACAACGGATACCGCTTGATTTTGAATGAAGGCGAATACGGCGGCAAGCTTGTTCCCCATTTGCATATACACCTTTTAGGTGGTAAAAGATTAGGACCAAAGATTGTGAAATGACTTCCGCCTTCGCTAAAGCTTCGGCGGATGCTCATATTTACAGCTATTCGCTACGCTCATAGGTAAATATGGCACAAGTATACAAAAAACCAAAAGAAACAACTCCGTCTTTGATAAGGCGTTTTTCGCGTGCGGTTCAGGCCGGCAAAATTGTTGAGCGAAGCAAAAAGAAACTCTACCGTTTCCGCAAGCCCTCTGAAAGACAGATAAAGCAAAGAGCGATAATGAGAGAGGCGCTCAAAGCGTTGAGACGGCGGCTTGAAAAGCAGGGCCGCTATACCGAAGAGATTTTTCAAAGGGAGAAGAAAAAAGTCAAAGAGAGGTTCGGGTTCTAAAAACAAAATCGTTCAATTTGCCGATGACAAATCTATTGCGGGCGGCGGCTTTCTATTGTATCTTCTGAATAAATGCTCAAAGAAAAAATAAAACAGGACTTGAATGCGGCTTTGAAAGCCCGGGAAGAGCTAAAGCGCATAGTTTTAAGCTCCCTGCTCTCCGCAATTCATAACAAAGAAATTGAAAAAAGAACCGCAAAAGCCAAAGAGAGCCCTCAACTTTCAATCGAAGAACTTGCCAAGGCCTCGGAGCTTTCAGATGAAGAAATAACCAAAGTAATCAAATCGGAAATTAAAAAGAGAAACCAAGCGATTGAACTTTATGAAAAGGGCAAACGGCCGGAGCTGGCTCAAAAGGAAAAAAACGAAATCGAGATTTTATTAAATTACGCTCCGGAGTTAAAATCAGTATAGCCGCCCACAAGTATGTCAAGAAAAAATATTGTTGCCGGAATTGATATCGGCAACTCAACCGTAAAAACTCTTATTGCCGAAATAAAAGAAGATTCTGAAAGACCTCATATTTTGGGCGCGGGCATTGCTTCTTCAAACGGCTTAAGACGCGGAGTGGTGATTGATATGGCCGAAACCATTGAAGATGTAAGAAAATCGGTGGCCCAAGCCGAAAACTCCGCCGGAATAAAAATAAAAAAAGCTTATGCATCTATTTCCGGGCCGCATATTAGAAACCAGATTTCCCGCGGAGTCATTGCCGTCTCCCGGGCCGACAACGAAATCTCCGAATTCGACATCCAAAGAGTGCTTGACGCGGCCTCCACGATAAGCCTTCCGCCAAACCGGGAAATAATCCATACCATTCCGAAAAAATTCATCATCGACGGCCAGGAATTTTTCAAAAATCCGGTGGGAATGACCGGAATTCGGCTTGAAGCGGACGTAATGATAATTGATGCCCTGACCCCTTATCTTAAGAGTCTTGCCAAGACGATAAACGAAAACGGCATCGAAGTGGCTGAATTTATCTATTCGCCTTTGGCTTCGGCCAAAGCGATTTTGAATAAAAGAGCGAGGGAGCACGGCGCTTTGTGCCTTGATTTTGGCGGCGGACTTTGCAATTTAGCTGTATTTCAAGAGGGAGAGCTGATCCACGCCGCTTCCCTTCCCATAGGCTCAAAAAATATTACCAATGATCTGGCTATAGCTATGAAAATTTCTCTTGACCACGCCGAAAAAGTAAAAATCGAACACGGATATATTGGAAATATTCCTTCAGGGAAAAAAGACACTTTGGATCTTTCCGAGCTTGTCGAAGAAGAAAATTTCACGGTTCCAAAAAAACTTTTGGGCGAAGTGATCTCGGACAGGATTTCAGAAATCACTGATATGATCTCGGCGGAACTTAAAAAAACCAGTACTGCTTCACACGGTCTAAGCCGGCCCATGCTTGCCGGCGGAACAATTTTGTCCGGCGGAGGAACAAACATTACCGGCTTTGCAGACTACATCAAAGAAAAGCTCAAACTACCGGCCCGGAAAATTTCTTCTTACGAATTTGACGGAATCGTAGATAAAATTTCGGATCCGTCGTGGGCTTGTACTGCCGGATTGGTTTTGTGGGGCATGGAAAAAGAATTTAAGGGAAGCGAAAAAGGAATTTTTGAAAGCTTCGGTTCAAATAAGACATTCAAGAAACTCAAGGACTGGTTCAGAATATTTTTGCCATAATTTTAATTTCTCTAAAAGGCTATTGACGAGCATATTCTGTTATGCTAGGTAGTATCCAACTATGGGAGCTCAAATCAAACCTCATTTCGAAACCTTTGCCAGAATAAAAGTAGTCGGAGTAGGCGGCTCCGGCGGCAAAGCGATTCAAAGAATGATGGCCGAAAAAATTCACGGAGTTGAATTTATTGCCATCAACACCGACGCTCAAGATCTCCACGCTTCAAATGCGCCAGTTAAGATTCATATCGGGAAAAATTTGACCAGAGGGCTCGGCGCCGGAATGGATCCAGAAGTCGGGCGGCAGGCCGCCGAAGAAACCAGAGACGAAATCCAAGAAGCCATCAAAGGCTCGGATATGGTCTTTATCACTTACGGACTTGGCGGCGGCACCGGCACCGGAGCAGGACCTATTGTCGCCGAAGTGGCAAAGCACGCCGGCATACTCTCTGTCGGCGTGGTAACCAAACCGTTTTCTTTTGAAGGAGCTCAAAGAACAAGATTAGCCGAAGAAGGCTATAGCAAACTAAAAGACAGGGTTGATGCCTTGATCTCAATTCCAAACGACCGGCTTCTTTCAATAATTGAAAGAAAAACCGGTTTAATCGAGGCTTTCAAAATAGTTGATGATGTTTTGCGTCAAGGCGTCCAGGGAATTTCAGATCTGATCACCGTGCCGGGCCTAGTCAATGTTGATTTTGCCGATGTTCAGGCGATTATGCAAAACACCGGTTCTGCTCTTATGGGAATCGGCCGGGCGAGCGGCGAAGACAGAGCTGCTGAAGCGGCAAAAGCGGCTATAAGCTCTCCTCTAGTTGAAGTCTCGATTGATGGGGCAAAAGGAGTGCTCTTTAATATTACCGGCGGCCCTGATTTGGCTATGGCTGAAATAAACGACGCGGCCAAAGTAATCACCGAATCAATAGATCCGGAAGCCAGAGTGATCTTCGGCGCCACTCAAGACAACAGCCTTAAAAAAGGCGAGATAAAAGTGACGGTAATCGCTACAGGCTTTGCCAACGACGGTCTTGGCAAAAAAATCTCCGGTTTCGGCGTTTTTGAAAAAGAATCCCAGCAAATTCCTGCCGAAAAAGTCCAGACTCAAAGAAAATTCATTGACGATCTCGAAAAAGAAGAAGACCAGTACGATATTCCGGCTTTCATAAGAAAGAAAATGAAATAATCTCTTGACACAGGACCTCGTTAGGAATATAACAAAATAAGTTTCTTTCAAGGAGGTCGAAGATGCAGGCTGATACATTGAAGATCGACAACCTCGATACGCTCTTCACGATGGTCACCACGCTTGAGCCGCCGGCTCGGCGAATGGCTGTGTTTCAAGCCATCGCTAATCCGAAAATCGTAATCGGCCACCAGTGGTCTGACTGCCTCTTTGCCGTGATGGCCCGGGCAGCGGACCAAACACTCATCGGCAAGACAATCAATCGCGACATCGCTGCTAAGGCGCTGGGCATACCAGATCAGTGGGTCAAGGACGGCGTATCTGTCTGGGACAAATATTCAGGACACGCTGATGAGCGCAGACTCGCGAAAGAAAGCTTTCGGAATAAAATCCGACAGCACCTTCGCGAAGTCGAAGCGACGGCCCCCATTCGAACGCTGATCAGCTAGTCAGCCATGAATCTCCACCAAAACAAAGCTCGGTAGATGGTTCTATCATTTGCCGGGCTTTTCTGTTTTACTATTTATATGATTATTCTTTACACCGGCAACGGAAAAGGAAAAACAACTGCTTCAATTGGTCAAACCATTCGGGCTTTGGGCGAAGGCAAAAAAGCATTAATGATCCAATTCATTAAAGGCCCCTGGAAATCCGGAGAAGATTATTTTTTTCAAAAAACAAAAAATTTTCAGATAATAAAAGCAGGAAAAGGATTTGTCGGCATATTAGGAGACCGCCTGCCGCTGGCAAGCCATAAAAAAGCGGCCAAAGACGCTTTGAAACTTGCCGATAAAAAAATTTTAAGCAAAAAAAACGATCTGGTGATTCTTGATGAAATAAATGTGGCTGTGGGATTGAAATTAATTTCCGAGAAAGACGTTTTAAAAGTTTTAAAAAGGATTCCTTACGGCGTTGATGTTATTTTGACGGGCCGCAACGCTCCGAAAACCTTTATTGATTTGGCTGATATAGCTACGGAAATGAAAGAAATAAAGTATAAGTTTAATCCAGCTAAACAAGGCATTGAATATTAATGTTTATCCACTTGCCTTGCGTTAAAAATTTTAAGATAATTGGATTAAATTTTCATGGCTTTCTCCTGGACTCCTAAATTCACGCAAGGCGACCCTTTCGACCAGACAAACTGGGTGAAGAGGGACGCCAAAATAGGTTCTTCCGACGGCAAAGTTGTTTTCGAACAAAAAAATGTTGAGGTGCCTGAATTTTGGTCCCAGACTGCGACCGATATTGTCGCCTCAAAATATTTTTCGGGCAAAAAAAATACTCCGCAGAGAGAAAATTCGATAAAACAGTTGATCAACCGAGTAGCTAAAACTATCTCCGGCTGGAGCTTGAAAGACGGCTACTTTGAAAACGAGGAAAGCGCCCAAAATTTTGAAAACGATTTGAAGTGGCTGCTGGTTAATCAATACGCCTCGTTTAATTCTCCGGTTTGGTTTAATGTCGGGGTTATAGAAAACCCTCAATGCTCTGCTTGCCAACCTTTTCATGCCTTAGTTAGTACTCCTGAAGGAATGTTACCAATCGGAGAGATTGTAACCCAAAAACAAATTGGAAAAAAAGTTTATGATTCAAATGGAACTACTAAAGTTATTGCCGTAAAAGAAAACGGTAAAAAAAGAGTTTATAAAATCACTCTTGCTAATGGAACTTACATAGAAGCAACCGGCGATCATTTAGTAAAATCAGTTTCAGAAAGAAGAACTAAACCATTCTGGATAAGAGTTGATCAACTTAAGTTAGGAATCCGTCTCCATCTTTTTCCTCACCGAGATGGCTTTTTTTCTGAACAAAAAGAAAATAAAAAAGAAATCTCGGAAGCAGCCTTGGCTGGATGGCTTCAGGCTGACGGATTTATAGGACAATACGCTTATGGTACAAACCGATCCCTAACTGCAGAATTTGAAACGGTAAATAAAGATGAGAAAGAATGGGTGCTTCAGCACATTGCTTCTGTCTTTCCTGATACACATTATCACGAAAGAAAAGTTATAGTTCAAAACCAGGCTTTGGATTACCGAAGAATAAGAATTTATGGAAAAATCCTTAGGAATTTTGTAAATAAGTACAATCTATTAACGCCTTGGACAGAAAAAAGAGTGCCTCCAGAACTATTTACTGCTGAAAAAGAAATTGTATCTGCTTATCTTAAAAGTATTTTTCAAGCTGACGGCTACATAAGCAGGGATGGCACAAGCTCAAGAATTGGTTTTGCGGTAATTAACCCCAAATGGGCAGATGATATTCAGCTTCTCCTTTTAAGATGCGGAATTTATTCCAGAAGATACGAGAAAAAAGATAAAAGACTAGATCGTAAAACAATGAATGTGGTAGAAATCTCGATTGGCAGCGAAAGGCAAAAATTCTTTGATTTAATCGGTTTTATAAGCAAAGAGAAACAAACAAAATTACTGGATTCTCTTAAAATTTCAGAAAAAAAGAATTGCCCGGACTTAAGAGAAGAAAGAATTGTAAAAATAGAGGATATCGGAGTTCAGGAAGTTTATGATATACAAACACAAAGCGGAGAATATCTTTCAAATAATATAGCAATACATAATTGCTTCATTCTTTCGGTTGAAGACGATATGCGCTCTATCCTTTATGACTGGTATGCGGTTGAAGGTAAAATTTTCAGAGGCGGTTCTGGTTCAGGCATAAATGTTTCCAAACTTCGCTCCTCAAAAGAACAGCTTTCAAAAGGCGGCTATGCTTCCGGTCCGGTTTCTTTTATGGGCGGAGCGGATGGGATCGCCAATTCAATAAAATCAGGCGGCCGGACAAGACGGGCGGCCAAAATGGTTGTTTTGGATGTTGACCACCCGGATATTAAAGATTTCATTTACTGCAAGCACGAAATGGAAGAAATGGCCAAGGTCCTTGCCCAAACAGGGAAATATGACACCTCACTCGACGGCAAGCTTTTCTCAATCTACACTACCCTGCCTTTTCAAAATGCCAATAATTCAGTAAGGATAACAGACGAATTTATGGAAAAAGTTCTAGCTGACGAAGACTGGGGGCTTAAAGCAAGGACAAACGAAGAAATAATCGAAAAAACAAGAGCCAGGGAAATTCTTGAGTGGTGCGCTGACGCGGCCTGGCATTCGGCTGATCCCGGAATGCAGTACGATACAACTATTAACAAATGGCACACCTGCCCAAATTCCGGAAGAATAAACGCTTCAAATCCCTGTTCCGAATACATGCATCTAGATAACTCTGCCTGCAATCTGGCTTCCTTGAATCTTTTAAGATTTCTAAAGGAAGACGGGAATTTTGACATAGAGCTCTATAAAAAAGCAACAGCAACAATGATTTTAGCCCAGGATATTCTGATTGATAACTCTTCTTATCCGACAGAAAAAATCACCCAAAACGCCAAAAATTTCCGCCAGCTCGGCCTTGGATTCGCCAACTTGGGAGCGCTTTTAATGACTTTGGGACTCCCCTATGATTCTGACGAAGGCCGGGCCTATGCCGGCATTCTTTCCGCCTTATATAACGGCGAGGCTTACCGGATGTCGGCAGAAATCGCCAAACACAAAGGATCTTTCGCCGGATATGAAATAAATAAAGAGCCGATGTTAAATGTCATTAAAATGCACCGCGAAGAGGCTTACAAAATATCCGAGAATCTTGTTGAACAGAAAGAATTATTGGAAGAGGCAAAAAATGTCTGGAATAAGGCCTTGCTCGAAGGCCAGGAATGGGGCTATCGCAACTCCCAGGTAAGCGTCATTGCCCCAACCGGAACAATCGCTTTTATGATGGACTGCGGCACCACCGGAGTAGAACCGGCCATTGCCTTGATATCCTACAAGAAACTGGTTGGCGGCGGGATGTTGAGACTGGTAAATAATCAGGTTGCTCGAGCTCTCTCAAAACTTGGATATTCAGAAAACCAGATCAAAGAAATAGTCGATTACATAGACAAGAATGACACCATTGAAGACGCTCCGCATTTAAAAAAAGAACACCTCGCGGTTTTCGATTGTTCATTCAAAGCCGCCAAAGGAACAAGAAGCATACATTATCTGGGCCATCTAAAAATGATGGGCGCGGTTCAGCCTTTTGTTTCGGGCGCGATCTCCAAAACCGTAAATCTGCCGAAGGATGCAACCAAAGAAGAAATGTTCAACGCTTTTATTGAAGCCTGGAGGCTCGGGATCAAGGCTGTCGCTTTTTACCGGGACGGATCAAAAACTGTTCAGCCCCTAAGCACCGAGAAAGAAGAAACAAAAGCTTTGAAAATTCCAAAACTTATGCGCCGCTATCTTCCAAATGAAAGACCGGCCATACACCACAAATTCTCCATTGCCGGGCATGAAGGCTATGTAAATGTCGGTCTTTATCCGGAAGATTACAAAGTCGGGGAAACATTCATTAATATGGCCAAGGAAGGCTCCACTATTTCCGGCTTGATGGACGCGATTGCCATTCTTACTTCTATTTCCCTGCAATACGGCATTCCCCTGAAAGTTTTGGTTAAAAAAATGAAAGATATGCGTTTTGAGCCGATGGGCATCACCGCAAGCAAAGATATTCCGTTTGCCAGCTCAATTGTGGATTATATTTTTAAATATTTGGGAATAAAGTTTTTGACGGACGAGGAAAAAGTGGAAATTTTTGGAGCCGCTCCAGTTGCCAACGGGAACGGACACGAAGTTATAGAATTAAAGCCTGCCCCCTCAATAGACGGACCAAATGGCCTTGAAACAATAATGGCTAAATTCACCCAAATGGAAGACGAACAAAACTCTCCCCAGCCGGCTTTGGCCTTAGCCGAAACAACCACTGAAAATCCGCTTTGCTCAAAATGCGGCTTCATAATGTACCGAGCCGGCACCTGCATGCTCTGCCGGAATTGCGGCGAAGTCACCGGCGTCTGTTCGTAGCGAAAAGCCCCCTCGTCATAATCGCAATCAGAGCTCTCGGGTATAACCAATTTCTTCTCTCAAGCTGAATAGAACAAATAATCTTCAGATATATTGAATTGCCGACAATATAATGGGGAACCCCTACCCCATTATATTGTTTATCCAAAGATATTATATGTAATCCGTCAATTCTTCATATCTTTCAGTTATTTGTATTCTATTCCCTTGTAGTTCAGAAATTGGTTATACCCTGCGGCTCTGATCTGAAAAAGAACCGGTCCGCAACATCAATTTCTGAAGATTGGGAAGTATCTTGTAAATTGCCGGTATCTTTATGAAGAATTGCCGAATAATAAATCTATGGCGGAGGTACCCTGATTTATCGGCAATTCGAATAAAGTAACGAGCCATTTCCAAGAAGTGTCTCAAGAGAAGAAATTGGTGTTGCCGATTAAAGGGTTTCGTTCATTTCTTTAGTATCTCCAGATAAACCTCCTGCGGAATCTCCACACGGCCGGTTTCTTTGAGCCGCTCTTTGCCGCGCTTCTGCTTTTTCAAAAGTTTCATCTTTCTGGTCACATCTCCGCCATAGAGATAGCCAGTAACGTCTTTCCGCCTGGCCTTTAAAGTCTCTCTAGCTATAATTTTTCCTCCTATCGCCGCCTGCAAAGCCACGATAAATTGCTGGGGCGGCATTATTTCCTTTAATTTCTCGACCACTCTCTTCCCTTCCTGATAAGAGTTGGCTTCAGGCACAATTCTGGAAAATGGTTCGACAAGCTCACCGCCGACCAGAATATCCAGCTTCACCAGCCGCGACTCCTGAAAACCGACAAGGTTATAACTCATTGAAGCAAAACCGGAGCTCACGTTTTTGAGCTTATCATAAAAATCTATGATTATTTCAGCCAAAGGCACTCGGTACTTCAAAACCACTGTCTCCGAACTCAAATAATTAGTCTCCAAATATTCAGCTCTGTATTCAGGCATAAGTTTCATTATTTGGCCTAGATATTGGGACGGCGAAAGAATTTCAAGTTCAACCATTGGTTCCAAAATAGCCTCGATCTTACCCGCATCTGGAAGTTTTGAAGCTGACCGAATAGTAATTTCTTTATTTTGGATTTTTACTTTGTATTCAACCGAAGGCGAAGTGATTATAAGATCAAGGCTATAATCCCTTTTTAGCCGCTCGGAAATTATTTCTGCGTGAAGCATTCCTAAAAAACCGCAGCGGAATCCGGGCCCGAGAGCGTCAGAATGCTCGGGCTCGAACTGCAAAGATGAGTCCTGAAGCCTTAACTTATTTAGTGAATCTTTTAAGTAGCTGAAGTCATCGGCATTTCTGGGATACAGACTGGCAAAGACAAAAGGTTTCGGCTCTTCATAACCCGGCAAGGCCAAAGAGTTCGCCGGCCGAGGAGCCGCTGCTTCGCTTTCAGCCAAAGTAATCGTGTCCCCCACTCTTACTTTTGAACTGTCTTTTAAACCAGTGGCAATATACCCTATTTCACCAGCTAAAAGCTCACCGGACTTTTGCAAATCAGGTTTAAAGAATCCTACTTCAATTGCTTCGGCTTGAGATTTTTGAGCGATTAATTTTATTTTGTCTCCGGATTTTACTTTTCCGTTAAAAATCCGAACATAAGCAATAATGCCTTTATACTGGTCGAATTTTGAATCAAAAATAAGGGCTTGGAGAGGTTTATCAAAATCATCTTTTGGCGCAGGAATTTTCTCAACAACTGCTTTTAAAAGTTCTTCTACGCCTGTCCCAATTTTTGCCGAAATTTTTAGAATCTCTCCTTGTAGTTTCGCACGATCGTGTGTAATTAATAGTTCGGATAGTTCCTCCGCCACTTTTTCAGTCTGGGCATTGGGCAGATCAATTTTATTAATTACCGGAATTATGGTTAGCCCCTGTCTCTTTGCGAAATTATAATTTGAAAGAGTCTGGGCCTGAATGCCTTTTGTCGCATCAACTAAAAGAATAGCCCCTTCGACGGCGGCCAGCGACCGCGAAACCTCATAGTAAAAATCTACGTGCCCCGGAGTATCAATTAAATTCAGAACATAGAACTTGGAATTTAGAATATAGTTCATTCGGACTGGCTGGAGTTTAATAGTTATGCCCCGCTCCCGTTCAAGCGGATGCATATCTAAAAACTGCTCCTGCATTTTTCTTTTTTCCACTGTCCCGGTCAATTCCAAAAAACGATCCGCCAAAGTGGATTTTCCAGCATCAATATGGGCGATTATTACGAAGTTTCGGATATTGGTACTCTCTTTCATTCCAAGCCAATATTTTGATCCGAAAAGAAGCCTGCGTCAAATAAGATCCTGCCGTTAAGAATAACTTTCAGAGAACTTTTCGCTCCGGGCTGTTTTTGAAAATAAATATTTTTGTAAGCAGGGGTTTTGTAAGTAAGGACAACTTTCTTAGCCTCGCCCGGCTCGATGATCATCCAAAAGGCAATCGCTTTCTTTCCGCCTTCCTGAAAAATCTCTATATTCCCGCTCTTTTCCGCTTTTGACTCGTATCTTTCCAAATCAGGATCAGAAGTAAAGCCTTGAGTTTTATAATCAATTAAAGGATTTATTTCCAAAGAGTCATTTCCGCTTACCTGAATAATTTCTACATCTTCAGGCAGTAAAACTCTCACATAATCATTGTTTCTTTTTTTATAAAAACCCAAGTCCCCTCCTTTGTGGTTCCTGGTAATTTCGAGGGTATGAATAAAATTATTTAATTCACCGGATTCTATTTTCAAAATCATCGAATTATCGATGACTGCGTCTGTTTTTGAACCCATTATATTTGAATGAACCGCCATTAAGTAATCAGAATCGGATGAGGTTTGCTTTATCTCTCCGGCAAAACCATTCTCTAAAGCAAAATTCTGAAGCCTCGGCTCGGCAAAATATCCTAAAATATCTTTTCTTTCAAGGCCAGAGACAAGGATGGCGAAAATTCTCACCCAGCCTTCTTTATCCAAATTTGAAAGTTTATCAAGGAATTTGGGAGCAAACTCCACCAAAATCTGCTTAGGTCTTCCATCGCTCTTGGTTCTTTGGTATTCAACTTCTTTTTGGACCTCTTTTATGAAATTCTCCGAGTCAAGAGTAAGGCCAAAGTCAGCCATCTCAAGGGGCCCGGTTATTTTCAAGATTTCAGGGATCAGATCAACATTCACCGCCAAAACTCCATCAACCAAAATGCCGGTATCTTTATAATAGAACTCGGCTGTTTTTTTTGCAGATGACTGAAAATCGACAAACCAATTGGCATCCCGCATCCCCCAGTTCGGAGTGATTTTTTGCAACGGTTTTGGAGGAATTATTTTCTCTTTCATCTGGCCATCGGGATTATAAATGTCGTCGACAACAAATTTCCCCATTACTCCCTTATTGAATTCGACTAAAGCGTACGAACCCGGAAAACCTCCGGTCGGCCTCAATTCAGAACTATTCTGAAACAAAATAATATATCTTTGACTTCCTGCCTGCCCCAATATGGCCATCAAAGCTTCCGAATAACGGATGGACTTATCCACGAATTTGTTGAATTCCGGAAGTTTTTTTCTAAATTCTTCGAATTTTTGTATTTCGGATTCGGAAATTAGATTTGTATCGGAATTTGCGATCAAAGCCTTGGCTTCATTCAAATTCCGGGAGGCCTGAATTAAATTCAATCGAAATTCAAAAAGAATAGTCAAAATATTGCTTGAAGAAGAATCTGTATGGGAATAAACAAGGGAAATAAGATTTGCTTCTGATAATTTTCCTAAAGCTTCGAATAAAGACACGGCCGCTCCCGAAATCAATCCGCCCGCTTTAAGAAGGCTGGAAACATCAGATGTTCCGCCTAAAGTGACCTTGTCTAAAACAGAAAAAACAGAATTAGCCTTTTTTAAATCTTCGTTCAATAACTCAAAATTTCTTGCGGCCAAAGCAAAACTGCTTGCCGCTTCAAAAAAATTGAATTGGGACAAATTTTCTTGGGCAAGATTCAAATTTATATAAGCTTGGTTGCTTTTTTGAAGAATCCGGTCTTTTAAATTAAAAGTTCCTACGGAAAAAAGAGTCAGTCCAAAAAAAATGAAGAGGCCGAGAGTGAAATAAATAAGGGTCTTAGAAGCTTTTTTCTCTGCCGCTTCTAAAATATAGGATGCAGAATTTTCTTCAATATCAGAATCAAAATAGCCTCTCTTAAATTCTTCGAGCGCAATATCAATATTTCTAGCCACAGGAGAAAGATTTATAACCTCGGCCGTTTTTAAAGAGTTGATTATTTCAGGCCCCCAAGGCAAATAAGGCGGCGGGGTGATTGATTTAGTCGGCAAAGCGATTGGAGCCTTAAATTCCTGATTAGAAAAGATTTTTGCAAATTCATTTCTGAACTGCTCGATATTTTCTGAAGGAGAGAAATCGAAATCTGAATTATTTTTAAGATCCAAAACAGGCTTGGGTTTTAAATTTAAATTAGAACTGACCAGCCTGCCTCCAAACAAACTTAACTCCTCTTTCAAATCTATGTTTTTGGAAAGATTTTCTTGGAGCTCTACTAAAATTTCGTCTTTGAAATTTGATTTAGCTTCAGCCTTAACCGGTAAAATTTTGGAATACGGAATTTCGGTTAAAACAATTTTTTGTTTTTGAGGCTTAAGATTGACTTCCGGCTTTAATTTTTCAATAAATTCAAAGTCAACCTTTTTGGTCGCAGGATTAATAGGCCTTATATCAAAAATGGCCTTAATTATCTGTTGCTTGGGCACTAATCTTATTCTAACAGATTTTCCAAACCAAATGGCTGTTAATATGTGACTGAAAACGAAAAGGCCCCTACTATTTGGTAGGAGCCGATGGTGGGCTGATCTTAGTTCCCGGATCTTCGAACAGCCGGCGAAGCAAAAACTCTTCGATTTCGCGGCCGGCAAAACCCAAAGCAGAAACCAGAGCAATGATCAAACCAGCCCAATTAGAAGATAAATCGCCAATTCTAAGTATCGCGAAAGTGGCTAAGGCCGTGAGCAACCACAGGCATATCCCGAATACCCTTTGCCAAAGATCATCACGCGGCCACCCCCGAATAAGCCAAGCGTATAAAAAAGTAAAGAACAAAGGAGCAATGGAGAGCAGCAAAAAAATTCTCATCTCCCACCTCCTCTTTAATAAATAACAGATTTTAACATTATTTCAAAGAAGATATAAAATTCGAGATTTTCTCTTTAAAAACTTCTTTACTGAATCTTTGGGCCTGTTTTTGCAGCTCTTTGGAATCAAATTTGAAATTATTGAAATTTTTTATTGCTTCAGCCAAACTAACCGGATCTTGCCGATCAAAAAAGACCCCTGTTTTGACCTCTTTTATTGTTTCCAGAGCGCCTCCGGCTTTAAAAGCAATCACCGGCCGGCCCGAAGCCATTGCTTCAACCGGGGCAATGCCAAAATCTTCTTCTTGAGGAAAAATCAAAGCCTTGCAATTAGCATAGTATTTCGATATCTCGCTATCTGAAATATGACTCAAAAAATTAATATTTTCAGCTCTTAATTCTTTAACCAGCCTTTCAAGCTTTCGTTTTTCAGGACCATTGCCTATTATAAAAAGTTTTTCTTGAGGCAGTTGAGAAAAAGCTCTAATTGCAATATCAAATCTTTTATAAGGCACCAAGCGGCCGACCATTAGAAAATAATCTTTGAGATCATGAGATATATGGAATTTTTCGGTTTCCACCGGGGGATAAATCACTTCCAATTCCAGGTTATAGTATTTTTTTATTCTCTGCCTCACATTTTCAGACGAAGCAATCATATAATCGGGCCTCTGGGCCGCCTGATAATCCCAGTTCCTCAAGTACGAAATAATAAACTGCGAGACCGGTCTGAAAGGAAGTCCGGAGTCAGACCAAAGATACCTTGTTGGTGTTAGACAATAACAGATATGTTTTGTATTTGGCTTGGTAATAATTCCCTTGCCGTAAGAATGAGAAACCGAGATCACAAGATCAAAATCAGAAAAATCAAACTGTTCAACAGCCAATGGCATCAGCCAGATAAAACCGCGGAAAAATTTCTTGGCGCCAGGAATTTTTTGAAGAAAAGAAGTGTAGATTTTGCAGTTTTTAAAAACCCTGTTTGTGGCCTTTTCGTCATAAATCAAAGTAAAAATCGGCGCTTCGGGAAACATTTCACAAAGTTCCAAAAGCACCCTCTCTCCCCCGCCAAATTGGGTTAGATAGTCATGAACTAGAGCTATACGCATCGCCACAAGCATAAAACAGAAACATTGCGCTCGCAATATCAATTTCTAATCATCAACGAAAAGATTTCCTCGGCATATATTTTCGAAAACCGCTCGCAAAACCCAACGAGTTTTGCTCGCTGTACTTGCGACCTCCTAAAGTCAAGACTAGCCCTCGCTTCGCCCAGCTAAGCTGGGCTTCGCTCGGTCTTCAGACAATCTTGACTTACCCTGCTAGTCGGTCTCCAGAACTTTTCGAGAAACATATGCCTCGCGCTTTTCGCTCAGAAATGGGAAGGGATCTACAGCCGTCACATCGTGGCGGCTTGTTCTTTTTCGACCTTCGGTGGCGAATCTTTGGGATGAGATGGAAGACGAGACGAAATCTAATGATTTAAATTGCAAGGAGTATGGCCAATTTCTGAACTGCAAGGGAACAGGAACAAATAATCGAAAGAGAGTGAAAATTTGCCGATGACAAATCTATGGCGGAGGTATCCTGATTTGTCGGCAAATTTTAGTGAGGTCAAGTTCTGACTTGCGAACGGTACTCTCTGAGGGTTATTTGTCTGTGAGGCTTGAGAGAAGAAATTGGCTATACTCTTTGCTTTACCCTTCAGGTCTGTCTTTGAATACCTTTAACAAAGTCTTAGTCAAAATTTTAAAATCAAATAAAAGAGACTGGCTCTCCAAATAATCGCGTTCAAGATTCATTTCCTCTTCAAAGGTCAGATGAGGGTTATAAAGTCTGGCCAAAGAAGTAATTCCAGCCTTGGCTAAAACCACATCAAGATAATCATTTTGATAAAAAGCCACTTCTTCCGGTTCGTGCGGCCGCGGACCGACCAAAGAAATATCGCCTCTCAAAACATTGATTAAAGACGGCAGTTCGTCTAAAAAATGGTGTCTTAAAAATTTGCCGGCTCGGGTAATCCGCGGGTCGTCTTTCATTTTGAAAAAAGGGGTATCTTTCCGGTTATTAAAACTGGCCAAACCGGCTTTAAGCAAATGAGCATCTCTCACCATTGACCTGAATTTATAAAAACCGAATTCTCTGCCTTTGGTGATTCTTGTTAATTTGACAAAAACCGGGCCTTCGGAATCTAACTTGATTAAAATAGCAACGACTAAAAAAAGAGGACTTAAAACGACTAGACCTACAATTGATAAAATAATATCTATAATCCGTTTGACTTTTTTATTCATTAGAGTATAATACAACTGTTCTTTGGTAAATCGGGCAGTCGCTCTTTGCTAATAATTTTAGCATAGGGAGGAAAGTCCGAACACTCCTTCGCTCCTCCTTCGCCAAAGGCTACGGGAGGACGCGGTAAAGGTAGCGGGTAACGCCCGCCGTCCGTAAGGATAGAGGTGCGACAAGAGACGTCCAAAGGCGAAAGCCCAAGGAAGGCAAACCCAAAGATTTGATCTGATCAAGTCAAGCCTAGTCCGACACGATGGGTTAAAAGTGTCGGGGTGAAACGGCTAAACCCTTACCCGGGTGCAAGGCCGTGCCCTGAACCCTACGTGGTTCAGGGAGTGCCGCTTGACCCCGAGAGTAATCGAGGGGCTAGATAAATGACTGCACAAAAACAGAATTCGGCTTATAGATTTGCCAAGGAACATAAAAATACCCGAGTCGTTAAAAATTCGGGTCTTTTTATTTACAAATCTAATTTTGACAACTCCTTGTCCAAAGCCTGATTAACCAGCTTGTCTGCTCCGCGATTGTCCTCTCTGGGAATATATTTAAAGCCTATTGATTTAAAATCCTGTTTTAAATTCCAGACTTCCAAAAACAACTTCTGCAATCCCTCTTCTTTTATCTTATACTCTCCATTCAACTGGTTGGCTAAAAGCTCGCTGTCTAAATGAACTTCTAAATCCGCTTCGGTTTTAGCTTTTTCCTTGCCGATCAGCTGTTTCAACTTTTTCAAGGCGAAAATAACGGCTTGATATTCGGCTTCGTTATTGGTGGCTTGGCCGATATATTCGCCGTATTTTTTAATTTCCAAAGGCCCGTTTATCACAACTCCAATCCCTGCCGGGCCCGGGTTTCCTCTCGCGCCTCCGTCTGTATAAATTATGTATTTAAGACTGCCCATCTTTAATTATTTTCCAAGGGAATCTACTTTCTACTTTAATTTCAAATCCAGCTGCTGCTTTATGACCTCCCCCTCCATATTTTTTAGCGATTTCAGAAACATCGACAGAACTGTCAGATCTTAAAGATACCGTGACTTGGCCATTTTCTTGCGACCAAATGATTGCCAAAGGGGGTCGCTTTTTAACTAACTCATTGCCTATTTTCGATGCCCAAAAATGAGGAGCATTAACTGCATAAACTTTAAATCTCTCAAATTCAACAAAATAGGCATTCTCCATTATCAACCCAATCATCTTTTCTTGAAAATTTAATAATAATTCCCCTTTCTTAAGATACTCAGACAACTTAACCGGGTCTTCAATTTCAACTGCAACCCTATCCCAAGTTTCCAAATCAAAGTTATAAAGCATTAAAGACGCTAAAAAACGGGCGGTTTCTGGATACTCCCACTTCCATAAGTCCATATCTTCGATTAAAAGCAAAAACTTCGGCACTGGCTTTTCTGAATGAAAATACTTCCAAGCTAAAATTGCGCCAGAATGATTCATATCAAATAAATATTCCTTAAATAGTTCCATCTTTGGTTCGCCTGTTTTATGGTGATCGATTGCAATGACTGATTTATTATTACTTATGACTTTCTTGATTGTAGTTTCATCGGGAATAATATCAACAAAAAAAATGTGCTTGTCATTTAATCCTTCTGGTAAAGGTAAGCCATGATGAAGCGGAACATAATCTGCATCATTGCCGAATTTCTTCCAAGCCGCCCAAGCGCCGCCAAAACCATCATTGCAATCGCCGTGATATAAAATAACTATGTCTTTTGTAATTTTTTCATTTTCCATTGTAGTATCCCAATGCTTCTAGCCCCGGCAGTCTGTTTCCGGCCAAAAATTCGAGCATTGCTCCGCCTCCGGTAGAAACATAGTTAAATTTATTTAACAAGCCGAGCTTTTCAATAAAAGCCAAAGTGTCCCCGCCGCCAATAACAGTAAAAGCGCTTGAATTAACCATAGAATCCAAGACTATCTTAGTTCCGGCTGAAAAAGCCTCGACTTCGACTAAGCCTAAGGGGCCATTAAAAATTATCATCTTGGAATTTCTTATTGTTCCGGAAAATTGTTTTATCGTTTCCGGACCGATATCTAAAATCATTTTATTTTCATTAATGTCTCCTGCGGCAACGACCTCTGAAATAACTTTGCCGCTTTGATCTTCAGACACGATAAAATCCTTCGGCAAAATTATTTTTGGATTATCCCAATCAATTTGAGTTTTAATATCTTCAGTCATTGATCTGCCCACTTTTATTCCTCTGGCTTTAAAAACCGTGTTAGCCAGAGCACCGGCAATCAAAATATGCTCGGCCTTATCGAGAAAATTTCTGATTACAGGCAATTTAGTCAAAACTTTAGCGCCGCCCAAAATTACTGTTTTGCCTTCTGCTGGAGCTTTTAAAACTTTTTCTAAATTGGCCGTCTCCTTTTCCATTAAAAATCCGGAATAAGCCGGTAAAAATTTTGTTATTGCCGAGACCGAAGCGTGATTCCGGTGAGAAACCGAAAAAGCATCGTTAACATAAATATCAAAATTTTTAGCCAGATCTTCAGCAAATCCTAAATCATTTATTTCTTCTCCTTCATATTTTCTAATGTTTTCAAAAAGCGTCAGTTGAGACTCTAATTTAGGATTTAATATGTCTTCTTCAAATGCAATATCATAATCCAAAACATTACTGATCTGTCCGACAACGTCTTTGAAACTAGCATCAATATGGCTAATTAATCCGATCCTTGTCCCGGCTGAAATCAAAAAATCAACTGTTTCTTTATGAGCAGAGATCCGATACTTTTCGCTAATTTCACTAGCTTGCCCTGAGCTTTGTCGAAGGGGCACATTAAAATCCACCCTTAAAAAAACTTTTTTATCCTTAAATTCACTGGCTGAGTTTCGAAGAAATTTCAATTATTTTCTGAATCTCAATTTTATCATTACTGGCGCCCCCGACCATCACTCCGTCAATTTCCGGCCTAGCCATAAAATCTGCAGCATTGAGCGAATTAACACTCCCACCGTAAAGAACACGACTTGAAGGCAATAATTTTTTTATCAGTTTTATTACTTCGGCTGCCCGCTTTGGGTCATCGGGCTCATTGCTGCCAATGGCCCAAGCCGGTTCATAGGCCACTAACAGTTTTTTCCTGCTTTTTGAATCGATTCCGGCAAGCCCGAGTTTTATCTGGCTTTTAACCGCTTTCTCGCTGTTTTCTTTTTTGGTTCGTTCGCCCACGCAAAATATCGGAGTAATATAGTTTTTCAAAGCAGCCTTTATCTTTTTGTTAATAATTCTGTCGTCTTCCATCATTATCCAACGTCTCTCTGAATGGCCTATGATCACATATTTAACATCCAGATTTTTCAACATCACTACGGAAATTTCGCCGGTAAAGGCTCTTCTTAATTTGTACTCCCAGTGGCAATTCTGGGCTCCGAGGAAAACCTTAAATGATATTTTTGAAAGAGGCTCTAAATATACAAAAGGAGGACAGACAATTGCGGTCAGTTTATTTCCTTGAGTATCTAAAACTTCGGAAATAAAAGAGTATAAATCTACCGCCTTTTTAGTAGTTTCAGGGTTCATCTTCCAATTAGCAACTAATATTTTTTTCATGCTCGTCGAAGGTTCCGCCGATTCGCGAAGCGAATCGTTGCGGAATCGCTATTAATTGTGGCTGAAATGCCTGTGTTTAAGATGCCGGTAAATATACCAAATGAGCGCCAATGCCAACAAAAATACTATAACATATTGGCTTTTTTGTAAAAAGTTGATGACTGCCGGCCAATTCTTTCCCAACTTAAAGCCTAAGAAGATTAAAATAAAATTCCTGGGCAAAGAACCTAAAATGGTATACATCGAAAACTTCCTGAAATTCATCTTGGCCAAGCCGGCCGGGATAGAGATCAAAGTTACCACTAGCGGCACAAACCTTCCCCAAAAAATAAACTTTCCTCCATGTTTTTCAAATAATTTTTCGATATGATCCAAATCATGAGGCGAAATTAAAAAATACCTGCCGAATCTATCAACCAACTTGCGGCCTCCTTTCATTGAAATTAAATAAATAGCGGCATCGCCCAAAAAATTTCCGGCCACAGTAATCAATAAACCCAGAGCAAAATTAAATCTGGCCTGGCTTATCAAGAAACCAAGTAAAGAAAATACCACCTCGCCCGGAATAAACTGGAAAGTGATCCTATCGGCAATAGATAATAAAAAAATGCCAAGATACCCGCCTTGGCTTAAAAAATTCAAGGACCACTGGCTTAATGCCCCTATAAAGTTAAGCATTTCTCAATACTTTGGCCGCTTCGTCAGGATTAATTACATTTATATCCATACCGGTGCCAAGCTCAAATCCTGCTAAAATAGAGAGTTTTGGGAAAATTTCTATATGCCAATGATAAAACTGGTGGAAATTTTTAAACCCGTTTTCTTTCACCGGCGCAGTATGGATGAAAAAGTTAAAGGGCGGGTTGCCTAAAGCCATTTTTATTTTTTTCAAGACTGCAAGCAAAGCATCAGCCAAATACCTATCCAGCTCATCGGGCATTTTTTCAAAATGAGCATGGCTGTCTTTCGAAAAAATCCTGACCTCGTAGGGAAGTTTGGAAACAAAAGGGCAGAAAGCCACAAAAAAATCGTTTTCATAGACAATTCTTTTGTCCTCTTCTCTCTCCCATTGAATAATAACGTCATAAACTTTCTTTCCGTTTTTCTCATAAAAAGAATGGGATCCGAAAATACTCCTTGAAACATCCGGCGGAAGAATCGGCATTGAAATTATCTGGGAATGAGGATGATACATACTGGCTCCGGCCTCGTGTCCGTAATTATGAAAAATCATCACATACTCCACGCACTCCGAGGTTTGAGCCATTTCCTGGTATCTTTTTTTATAGACTTTGATGGCGGCGGCGGCTTCTTCAACTGAAAAATCCGAGAACTGAAGATCATGATCCTTATAAACGATGACATCGTGGTCGCCGATGGCATCGTGAGAATTAAAAGATCCCTGAAGTTTATCGGGGCCGCAAATCCCCGGCCTGACCGCAGGAAATTTATTTTCTAAAACCATTATTTGCCAGTTATCATTATCCGGATAGCCCCAGACTACCTTATGTCCGGTGCCAGCAGGATCCTCAAAAGGGCAGCCGACTTTTGGCTGATAAGAATCCTCGAACTTTTTTACTGAATGGGTTCTGGCGGTCGAAAAAAGAACCCAATCGCCGGAAACCAGATCTTGGCGGAATTCATTCAATAATTTGTCCATAAATACCAGCGAACTTTAACAAGTTCTAAAAAAGTAGCGAGATAGCTTTTCAGATTGACTTTTGATTCGCCGGGATTCGACCATATAACCGGCACCTCTTTTATTTTATAGCCCTTTTTTCTGGCTAAAGCCAGAACTTCGAAATCAAAGCCGAAACGATCTATCTTTACTTTTTGGAAAATATCCAAAGCCGCCTTGGAAGAAAATAATTTAAAGCCTCTTTGGGTATCATGTATTTCCCAAAGTCCGGTAAGCAGACGAATCAAATATTTTGATACTCGGCCAAGCCATCTTCGATACCATTGGGCGTGTTCAAAAATTTGGGCCCCTTCGACTTCGATGGAACCGATAACAATATCATACCCCTCCTTGTCCTGAGCTTGTCGAAGGATATACGGCCAAAATTTCTCCAAGTGATCTATGGAAGTCGAGTTATCAGAATCGGTAAAAAGTCTGAAATCGCCTTTTGCTTCAAGTATGCCTTGTCTAACCACATAGCCCTTACCGTGATTTTTTTTGTTGTCTATTAGCCGGAAATTTGGATTTTGAGATACAAATTCATTAACCACATCGGCGGTATTGTCTTTTGAGCCGTCGTTCACGACCAAAACCTCCCAATCATAGGATTTCGAGGACAAATATTCTTTTATTGAAACCAGAGTTTCTGTAATCCGGTTGGCTTCGTTATAAGCCGGAATTATGACTGATAAATACATCTTAAAATGATAACAGCTTTATTCGGTCAAAACCAACGACCCTTTTTTGGTTATCGCGACCGTGTGTTCAAAATGAGCCGATAACGAACCATCTTTTGTCTTCCAGGCAAATGTTTTTTTATCTTCGATAACTTGATATGAACCGGCGCTTAACATCGGCTCAATCGCAATAACCATTCCTTCAATAAGTCTGGGGCCGGTTCCGCTTCTTCCGAAATTAGGAATTTCCGGATCTTCGTGAAGCTCTCGGCCTATCCCGTGGCCGACCAAATCCCTGATAACTGACAAATTATTTTTTTCTGCATGCTTTTGAATGACTGATGAAATGTCGCCAATCGAATTTCCGACTCTTGCCATTTCAATCCCTTTATCCAGACATTCTTTGGTTATCCGAATTAATTTTTGTTTTAGATCATATTCAGAGTCGAATTCCTGCCCTGCAATAACCGTTATCGCCGAATCAACATTAAATCCTTTGTATTTAAGGCCGAGATCCAAACTGACCAAATCCCCCAGCATTATTTTTCTTTCTGAAGGCAAAGAATGAACGACCTCCTCATTTATAGAAACACAGAGAACGGCCGGATAGCCGTTAAAACCTAAAAAAGCCGGTTCTGCTACAGCGATTCCCGGCTTCGCACGGGAACCTTCGACGAGACCGGCCTCTTTAATCAGCTCGCGGGCCTTCTCTTCCAAACTCCAAGTGGTGATTCCCGGTTTAACTTCCTCTGCCAATTCTTTCAAAATTTCTGCCAAAATCCTCCCGCCTTCCCGCATTATTTCTATTTCCTCTTTGGTCTTAATCGAAATCATATATCCGCTCTTTGATATCCTGAAAAACCTTTTCAATCGGCTGTTCGCCGTTAATCTCAAAAACCTTATACCCCGACTCTTTAAAATAATCAATCACCGGAGCCGTATCTCTAAGATAAACCTGATAGCGCTCTTTTATTATTTCAGGCTTATCCAATTCCCTGGTAATTATTGGCGAACCGTCTTCGGGACAAGTTTTAAGATCCGCAAGTTCCGGAAAATTCGGAATGGGATGCCGGTTTTTTTCGCAGATCCGGCGAGCGCTGTTTCTTTTTATTGATTCTGCTTCAGATAGTTTTATCTCAATCGCCGCAATATTTTCGGCGCCGTAAATTCCAGACAAATAATTGAGATTCTGTTTGGTTTCCTCAATAGTTCTGGCTGAACCTGAAAAAACAAAACCTCCGACCCTGTCTTTTAACAACTCCACTTCTTCAAAAAACCACTTTGAAACAATTTCCGGATGAATAAGCTCGCCTCTGATCCAATGCTCTTTTTGATGGATAAATTCTTTATCGTCCGGCCCGGCCTCTTTGAATTTTTTTTCGATTATCCTTGAAATCTCAAAATGAAAAAAAACAAGTTCCTTGGCTAAAAGCTCTGCCTGGGTCCCCTTTCCGGATCCCGGCGGCCCTATAAGAAATATGGCTTTATACATTATCTAAACGATAACCAGAATAAACAAAAAAAGAAAGCCTATTGATCAGAGCTCTCGGGTACAGCTAATCGCGAAAAGCTACCCTCGGCATATATTTTCGAAAACCGCTCACCTTTCGCTTTCTGGCGAAACCCCGGGCATTTTTACGGCTCGCCGATACGCTCGCCTAAAATGCCCGTCAAAGCAAAAAATCAATTTGCTTTGACCCCAGCGAGTTTTGCTCGCTGTACTTGCGACCTCCTAAAGTCAAGACTAGATTTT
>JBBTUA010000007.1:0-69302 GCA_038063995.1 Patescibacteria group bacterium | reverse complement strand
TTATTTGTTCTATTCAGCTTGAGAGAAGAAATTGGTTATACCCGAGAGCTCTGATACTATGTCGAGGAAAGGGTTTCGTTCAATATTCATACATCGAGAGCTGGCCTTCGATCTGCTTCATCATTTCCAGGGCCACGGAAACCAAAATCAAAAGCGAAGTGCCGCCGAGAGTAAAAGCGGTGATGCCCGTGAAAACCTGAACAAGAGAAGGCAAAACCGCTATCAAACCGAGAAATACCGCTCCCACAAGAGTAATCCGGTTAAGCAGATGGGTTAAAAATTGGGCAGTGGAAGGTCCAGGCCTGATGCCGGGAATATAACCGCCCTGTTTCTGAATATTCTCCGAAATTGATTTCGGATCAAAAGTAACCGCCGTGTAAAAATAAGTGAATCCGACAACCAAAACAAAATACAATAATCCGTAGATCAACTGATTATTCAAAAAAATATTAAAGCTTCTGGCCAGATTGGAAAGGAAAGCAATATTCGAGCCGACAAAGAAATTAGCCACCATGCCGGGGAAAAGAAGAATCGATAAAGCAAAAATAATTGGTATGACGCCGGCTTGATTCACCCGAAGCGGCAGGTAAGTCGAGACTCCGCCGTACATTTTAAAACCTCTGACTCTTTTAGCGTAATTTATCGGAATCTGGCGCTGGGCCTCGGTGATATAAACCACTCCGCCTATGATCACAAGGGCTAAAATGAAATAACCGATGTAAGTAAAAAGCTGGCTTGGGTCATAGCCGAAATAAAGCTGTCTGATTGCCTGGGGCCCTTGAGCGACAATGCCGGCAAAAATAAGAAGGGAGATTCCATTGCCAAGATTTTTTTCCGAAATCAACTCGCCAAGCCACATTACAAATATAGTTCCGCTAGTAACCACCAGCAAAGAGATAAACCACTGGTTTAAAGACAAAACGCCGATGACGCCTTGCCGCGAAAGCAATGTCAAAAAACCGAACCCCTGCAAAAAAGCCAAAGGAAAAGTTAAAAGCCTGGAATACTGGTTAAATTTCTGCCTTCCGGCTTCGCCTTCGTATTTATACATTTGCTCAAGCTGGGGGAAAATCATTGTTAAAAGCTGCATAATGATCGAAGCGGTAATGTAAGGGCCGACTCCAAGCATAACGATCGAAAGAGTTTCAAGCCCTCCTCCGGTAAAAAGGCTGATCAAGCCGAAAAGCTGGTTCTGGCTAAAAAACTGGGCAAGCCTTGAAGTATCGATTCCGGGAATAGGAATTGCGGCGGCTATTCGAAAAACAACAAGAAGGGCAACTATAAAAATTAATCTTTTTCTCAAATCAGGAATTTTGAATAACTTTAAAAATTTATCTGTCATTCTTTAATCTTTCTTTAGCTGATTGGGACATTAGAACATTTTTAAAAACCAGCTTTTTGCGAAGTTCTCCTTTCCCCAATATCTTAACTCCCCTTCTTGTGCTTTTCACCAGTTTTTTCTCAAACAAGGTTTTTGGCGAAACCACTTCGCCGTCGGCAAATCTTTTATTTAAATCTTTGAGATTCACTATCGCGGGTTTCGGATTTCTAAGCTGAAAACCGAGCTTTTTTATTTCAAGCTTTTTCGTGGCGCCTCGGGATTTGTGGAATTTTTTCCAAAGCGGCGTGTCTCCTCCCCGAAAACCCGGCTTTATTCCGGCTCCGGCGCGGGATTTCTGGCCTTTCAAACCCTTGCCCGAATAAGTTCCGCGCTTTCCTCCCCGGCCGACGCGCTTTTTATTTTTTCTTTTGATTGAAGGTTTTATTTCGTGTAATTGCATAATTTAGTTACAAGTTCATAAAGTAAAAACTTTATAACTTTACAAACTTTATGAACTTTTAACTCTTAACTTCTTCAACGCTTCTATTGTCGCTTTAGCGATATTTATTTTGTTGTTTGTTTTGGAAATTATTTTTCCGCTGATATCTTCTATGCCGGCCAGTTTCGCAATAACTCTCATCGGCCCGCCGGCCCTTACTCCGCTTCCGCGAGGCGCGGGCTTTAAAAATACCACGGCGCTATTCATTTTTGCTTCGATTCTATGAGGAATGCTTGTATCTTTAAAGATCACATTGATCAAATGCTTTTTTGCCTGCTTAAAGGCTTTTTCAACTGATTGAGCCACATCAGCGCCTTTTCCGATTCCAAATCCGACTTTTCCGGCCTTATTGCCAATAATAATGGCCGCCCGGAAAGTAAATCTCTTTCCTCCTTTCGTGACTCTGGTCACTCTGGCAATATCTAAAACTTTCTGCTCATACTCTTGAACCTCTCTATTATCCAACCGGGCAATAATTTCTTTTTCCGATTTGGCTCCTTCTAAAACCGGGCTGGAAGTATTTACAATAGGATTTTCTTTATTCATAATTTTAGACCGCCGCTTCTTGCTCCTTCAGCAATATCCTTGACTCGGCCATGATATTTATAGCCGCCTCGGTCAAAAACGACCTCTTTTATTCCTTTTTCAACCGCTTTCTTTGCCAAATCTTCTCCTATTTTTAAAGCAGTCGATTTTTTATCGCTAGAGCTAAGCAAAGTTATTCCTTTTGTATCATCAATCAACTGGGCATAAATGTGTTTGTTTGAACGGAAAACAGAAAGCCTCGGCCGCGCTGCCGTTCCTTTAATAACAGCTCTTACGCGTTTATGTCTTATTATTCTTTTTTCCCGTTTTGTTTTGCTATCCATTTGGAATGTAGAATTTAGAATATAGAATCAGATTCTATATTCTGTGTTCTATATTCTATCCAGTGGTCACTGCTTTTTTACCGGCTTTTCTTAATATCACTTCATCTTTATACCTGATTCCCTTGCCCTTATAAGGCTCTGGCGGCTTAACTTTTCTAATATTCGCGGCTGTCTGGCCAACCAGTTCTTTATCCGCGCCAGAAACCGTTATCTGGTTTTTCTCTGTTTTAAAATCAATGCCTTTAGGCGCCGGAACTATTACCGGATGAGTAAAACCGACGTTAAGCTGAATAACTTTTCCCGATTCAGCCGATGAATCCTGCTTTACTTCTGATTTGAATCCGATTCCTTCATAAACTAAAACCTTTTCGAAACCATCCTTTGCTCCCTTTATCATATTATTTATCAAAGCGCGATAAGTGCCCCAAAGAGCCCTTGCTTCTTTAGAAGTGCTTTTCGGACTAACCCGTATTTCTCCTTCCGCGATCTCGACATTAACCGATTTATTTATCGGCTTGACCATCTCACCCTTAGGCCCTTTTACATAGATAAAACCGCCTTCAATTTTAACTTGAGTGTCTGGCAGAATTTTAATTGGCTGTTTTCCGATCCGTGACATACTTAATATATTTAAATGTTTAAATGTTGTAATTACCATACCTCGGCGATGGCCTGGCCGCCAAGGCCCAGTTCTTTAGCCTCTTCGCCGGTCATAATACCCCGAGAGGTTGAAATTATTAATATTCCATACCCGTCTCTCACTGGTTTAATTTCATCTTTTTTCAAATAAATCCTTCGGCTGGGCCTGGAAACAAGCTTTATATCATTAAGGGGCGATTCATTATGGTCATATTTCAACTTCAAATCAAGCAGAATCTCGCCATATCCGTTTTTCTTTATTCTTTTCTTTTTCCTTACAGCGGAAATAAAACCTTTTTTTTCTAAAATCTCGGCTAACTGATATTTCATTCTTGAAAAAGGAATAACCACCCGGTCTTTTTTAGCCAGGTAAGCATTTTTTATTCTGATGAAAAAGTCTGAAATTGTATCCATATCGAATATATTTAAATATTTAAATATTTAAACGTCATTATTACCATGATGATTTTTTTACTCCCGGAATTTCACCTCTTGACGCCAATTCCCGAAAATGTATTCTGCATAATCCGAACTTTCTCATATAGCCTTTGGTTCTTCCGCAAATAAAACAATGATTCCTTGTTCGGATTTTATACTTTCTCGGTTTTTCTAATCTGGCAAATAATGATTTTTTAACCATACGATTTAGATATATCGGAATTTCGAAATATCAGATTTTTGCTTCTGTAAGCGGAAATCCCATAAATTTTAAAAGCTCGATTCCTTCTTGTTTGGTTTTGGCTGTAGTGGCGACGGTAATCTGAAAAGAAAAAATATCCTTTGATGATTCATAAGACACTTCGGGAAAAATTATCTGCTCCCTTAATCCGATGTTCAAGCTTCCTTTATGGTCAAATGATTTGGTGCTGATTCCACGAAAATCGCGCGATCTTGGTAAAGCGATAGATATCAACCGCTCCAAAAAATCATACATTCTTTTTCCTCTCAATGTAGAAGTTAAACCGACAATCATTCCCTCTCGGACCTTGAATCCGGAAATTGACTTCCTCGCTTTTTTTATAGCCGGCCGTTGGCCGGTAACGGCAGCTAAATCTTTCTGAATTCTATCCTTCAATTTTGGATCAGAATCTGCTTTGCCGGAACCCACGTTGATTACGACTTTTGAAATTCTGGGCACAGCCATTATATTTTTATACCCAAATTTAGCCTGCATAGCAGGGGCTGTTTTTTCTTTATAATTTTGAAGTAATCTTGACATATTTAAATGTTTAATATTTTCAGTTTTCTCCTTTACATCTTTTGCAAACTCTTATTTTTTTCCCATCTTGATGCTTTAAGCCCATACGGGAAGGCTTTTTGCAATGCTGGCAGACAAGCATAACTTTTGAAATACCAACTGAACTAGGCAATGATATAATTTCGCCTTTCTGCCCCTGGCGGCGCGGCCTTTGATGTTTTTTAACTAAATTCAACCCTTCCACAACAACTTTATTTTCTTGGGGAAAAGAACGTAAAATTTTGCCGGTTTTGCCCCGGTCTTTTCCAGTAATCATTATTATTGTGTCGCCTGCTCTAATCTTCATATTTAAATATTTAAACTCAAACAAGTTCCTCGGCCATTGAAGCAATCGTACTAAAACCTCTTTCCTTAACCTCTCTGGCGATAGGCCCGAAAATTCTCGTTGCTTTCGGCTCTTTGCCTTCTATTATGACTACGGCGTTATCGTCAAATCTGACATATGAGCCGTCTTTTCTTCTTAACGGCTTTCTCTGTCTTACGATCAAAGCGTGAACTATATCTTTTTTCTTAATTGCTTTTCTCGGTTCAGCCTCTTTAACTGAACCGACCACAATGTCTCCGATTTCCCCGTATTTCCCTTTATGCCCTTTTAAAACCCTAATCACGCCTATTATTTTGGCGCCCGAATTATCTGCTACTGATATGATGCTTCTCAATTGAATCATGCCGAATACATTTAAATGTCTAAATATTTAAATATTCTCATTTAAACTTTTCCTATTACTTTCCATCTCTTCTCTTTTGAAATCGGCCTTGTTTCTTCGACTAAAACTTTGTCTCCGATGTGATACTCATTATTTTGATCGTGAGCCTTGAATCTTTTTGTCACCTTGAAATATTTTTTGTATTTCGGGTGCTTCTTCAAACGGATAATTGAAACAACAATGGTCTTATCCATTTTGTCAGAAACAACTAATCCTTTTAATTTTCTCTTAATCATCGTTTAATAAATCTTGTTTTAACCGGCAATTTATGACTGGCCAATTCCAGGGCTTCTTTGGCGGTCTCTTCCGGAATGCCGTCCAACTCGAACAAAATTCTGCCTGCTTCGACTGGAGCGACAAAATGGCTTAATGCGCCGGCTCCGCCTCCCATTCCAAGCTCCGGACTTCTTGCGGTTCTCGGTTTATCCGGAAAAACTCTGATCCATATCTTTCCGCCCTTTTGAAGATATCTTAAAAGCGTCCTGCGGGCCGCTTCAATCTGATTAACTTTCACCCAGCTTGATTCCAATGACTTTAAACCGAAAGAACCGAAAGCCAGATTCAAACCGCGGCTTGCAAATTTTTTAAGCCGGCCTTTATGAACTTTTGGATGTTTTATTCTTCTTGGTTGAATAGCCATAATGAATATATTTAAATACTTTTAATATTTAAACATTTAAATATATTTTTGTTTAAATATTCCTTTTGTATATCCATACCTTCACCCCTACTGTTCCATAGGTGGTGTAAGCAGTATTTTTAGCAAAATCGATATCAGCGGTCAATTTCTGAAGAGGCATCAAACCCTGCTCTAAATGCTCGGTTCTGGCTATCTCGGCTCCGTCCAAACGGCCTTTAATTTCGATCTTTGCCCCTTTTACCTCCCGGTTAGAGATTATTTTCGACAATGCCTGTTTTATTACCCTGCGGAAAGGCACTCTTTTTTCGATTCTCTCAATAATCTGTTCAGCCATAATAGCCGCAGAACTTTCAGAATTTCTATATTCCTGAATTTCAATCCTTACAGGAACAGAGCTTTTGATAAGCTTGTCAATTTCTTTTTTAAGCTCTTCGCTTCCGCTTCCTGCCCGGCCGATAATCAAACCGGGCCGCGAGGTGAAAATAATGACTTTCAGCTGGCCGGCGGTTCTCTCGATCTCAATCCGATCTACATTCATAAATCTTAATTTCTTCTCCAAAAACTGGCGGATCTTTACATCCTCTTTAAGGTACTTGATCATTTCGCGTTCGGAAAAATACCGGGAGCGCCAATCCTGGGTAAAACCTATTCTCATTGAAATTGGTGAAGTTTTTTGTCCCACTTCTTCGCTCCTTCGGAGCTTCGAAGTGCAAGCATTTCTTCTAGCGAAGAAGTGCTCCTCCGAAGCTTTAGCGAAGGAGAGCTATTCATTATTTCATACCGCTTTTCTTCTAAAAATCCTCCGACCTAAAGTCTTTATCTCGCCGAACCTGCTTTTCTTTTGCGTACTTGGAATTTGTTTTTCTTTTCCAAATCTCGGTTTTTCGGCTTTTGCTTCTTTTTCAACTTTCAAATCCGCTGGTTTTTCTTTAACTGCTTCTAATTTCGGCATTTTGGCTATAAGCTCGTCTTTCTTTTTCTTTGTTTCTTCAGAAAGCTCGTCCAAAACTATTCTTATATGAGATGTTTTTTTCTGAATCGGCATAATAAGACTGAAACCCTTTGGTTTATACCTTTTCAATTTCATCCCTTCATCTACGGTAATCTCTTTAATGTAAAGATGATTCTTATTGAGCCCGGCGTTCTGGCGGGCGTTAGCCACGGCAGAATTCAAAAGTTTAAGCAAAGGTTTGGCTGGCCGTCTTGTCAGATACCTCAACTGAGCTTCAGCCAAATCAACATCCAAGCCCTTGATCAAATCAACCACAGCCCTTACTTTTCGGGGAGCGATTCTCAAATAATTAAGTTTTGCGGTAATTTGCGGCATATATAATTTATATATTTAAACATTTAAATATTTAAACATCATTTTTTAATTTCTTCGGTGGCCTTTGCAGCTTTAGCCGCCTCTATTTCCCTTAATTTGGCTTGGGCCTCAATCTCTCTCTGCATCTTTCCTCCGTGCCTCACGAATTTTCTGGTCAAACTGAATTCTCCCAATTTATGCCCGACCATCTCCTCGGTAATGAAAACAGGAATATGAATTTTGCCGTTATGCACTCCGAAAGTGAAACCAACCATTTCAGGAACAATAGTAGAATCTCTGGACCAGGTTTTAATAACTGCTTTATCTCCTTGCTTAAGACGGCTGATTTTCTTCATCAGTTTTGGATCAACATATGGGCCTTTTTTGAGTGATCTGGACATAAATAAAAAGTTTAAATATTTAAATATTTAAATATTTTCATTTTCTTCGCTTCAAAATTAATCTACTTGATCTCTTTTTTCTCTTTCTGGTTTTAACTCCGCGGGCAGGCTTTCCCCAAGGTGTTTTAGGGCCGGATAAACCTATCGGCTGGGCTCCTTCGCCGCCGCCATGAGGATGATCAACTGGATTCATAGCCGAACCTCTGACCCGCGGCCGAATGCCTTTCCACCTTGAGCGGCCGGCTTTCCCAAAATTGATATGAATATGCTCCGGATTCGAAACCTGGCCTATTGAAGCCCGGCTTTCCGACAAAAACATTCTTATTTCACCGGAAGGCATTTTCAATTGAGTATATCTGCCTTCTGTGGCCAAAACCTGACAGGATGTGCCGGCTGATCTGACGATTTTGCCGCCTTGGCCCGGATTGATTTCGATATTATGAACCAGAGTCCCTTGGGAAATAAATTTTAATTTCATCCTGTTTCCAATATCAATCCCTCCTTTGCCGGAAAATGATTGAATCTTATCTCCAGACTTGAGGCCGTCAGGCGATAAAATATATCTTTTTTCTCCATCAACATAGCTGACTAAAGCGATTCTCGCGCTTCGGTAAGGATCGTATTCTATTGATTGAACGCGAGCCGGAATATCAAATCTGTTTTGTTTGAAATCAATAAGCCTGTAAAGTTTTTTGTGGCCGCCGCCCTTATGCCTTGAAGTTATTCTTCCGTTTGAAGCCCGCCCCGGATTCTTTTTCAAATCTATAACCAAAGATCTCAAAGGTCTGGCTTTTGATAAGCCTTTAAAATCGTATCCGGTCATCTGTCTTCTCCCCGGAGTTATTGGTTTATAGTGTTTCATTGAATTATGTATGAATATCTATTGAAAATCCTTTTTCTAAAGCAACGACCGCTTTTTTAAAACCAGGCTTCCATCCCTCAAAACGGCCGAGCTGTCTTTTTTTGCCGGTGACATTGGATATATTTACAGCTCTTACTTTGACATCGTAAAGCCTTTCAATGGCCTTACCCACTTCGGTTTTATTTGCTTTTTTAGAAACCATAAAAACATACTTGCCGCTCCCCGAAGAATTGACTGCCTTTTCGGTCACTATCGGTTTTTTTATAACCTCATAAAGCTTAGGGTCTTTGTCTTCAGGCAAATCCGCCACTTTTTTTTCAGTAGTTTTTTCTTTTGATTCAACTTTTTCATCTTTTTTTGTTTTTTTAAATAAAGCCATATGGAATATATTTAAAAATTTAAATATTTTTAAGATATGTTTTTTCAATTACCGGAATTGCATCTTTAAGCAAAACTAAATATTTTTTTTCCAAAATTTCCGAAATATTCAAATTATCAGCCCGGACCGCTTTGGCAAAAACCAGATTCCTGACGGCCCGGAAAATTTTTTTGTCCGAAGAGGGTTGAACCAGTAAAATCGAATCCTGATTTTTTTTATTTTTCTTGTAGCCCTCCAGAATATTGGAAACTTTATCGAAAATCTCTTTCATTTTTTTAGTCTTGGCTTCGTCCAGCAAAACCGAATCAATAACAGCGACTTGACCGTCTTTTACTTTCGAGCTCAAAGCCATAAACAAAGCTTTCTGTTTTGCTTTTTTATTTATTTTTTGGGAATAAACTTTTTCTTTCAAAGGCCCATGAGTCACGCCTCCTCCTTTCCAAATCGGAGAGCGGATCGAACCGTGTCTTGCCCGGCCGGTTCCTTTCTGGCGCCAAGGTTTTTTGCCGCCGCCCCTTACTTCGCTTCTTCCTTTTGCATGGGCTAAAATAGACCTTGAATTGGCTGCCTGAGCGACAATAACCTGATGCATCAAATCAGGATTCATTTCAACGCCGAAAATCGAGTCATTCAATTCCACTTTTCCGATTATTTCTGCATTTTGATTAAATAAGTTTATTTGCATAATTAGAAATTTCCAGCATTGTCCCTCTTCTTCCGGGCACCGCTCCTTTTAAAGCTATGACTTTGATTTCTTTATCTATCTTAACCACTTCAAGATTTCTGACGGTTATATTAGCCGCGCCCATATGGCCGGCCATTCTCATTCCTTTTAAAGTATGCTGGGGGAATCTCTGGCCAATCGAACCGGGCGCTCTTTCCATTCCTTTATGGCCGTGGCTTCCCGGCAAACCCGAAAAACCGTGCCTCTTTACCACTCCCTGAAAACCCTTTCCTTTTGAAATTCCCCTCACCTTAACTTTGTCGCCCTCTTTTATTTCAAGCTCTTCTCCAAAATCAGCTTCTATTAAAGTGACCGGGACTGCTTCATCCTCTCTAAAAAATTGGGTCATTCCTATTTTCTTGCCTTGAACTGTTGCCATATAAATTAAAGCCCCGCTTAGCGGGGCTCGCTAAAATCGCTAAAAAAAATTAAATTTTATAAAATCTGTTCATATTTACAAAAGAGATTGTAATAAGTAATTACTTATTACAATCGAATGCCGTAAATATATGGATTCCTATCCATATATATTTCAGGAACAGATATTGAAATCAATTTACATCTTGATTTCAATATCTACTCCCGCTGGCAGACTTAAATTTATCAAAGCATCGATTATTTTCGGCGTGGGGTTTTGAATCTCAATCAGCCTTTTGTGAATCCTCATTTCAAACTGCTCACGGCTGTCTTTATGGACAAAGGTTGATCGATTAACCGTGAATTTTGATATTTCGGTGGGCAACGGCACCGGCCCGATGACCTGAACATCCATTTTTTCCAAAGTCTCCATGATCTGCTTGACTGACCGGTCAATAATGCGGCTATCAAAAGCTTTCAAACGAATCCTTATCCGCTGTTCATTTTTTCCTTCTTCTTTCTTCTTTGCCGGACTCGAAGTCATAGTTAAGGAACCAAAAGGACTTACCCGCTAGAGAGTAAGTCCTATCATTTACTTATTTTTGTCACCACTCCTGCACCGACTGTCTTGCCTCCTTCTCTGATGGCAAATCTCATCTTTTCTTCCAAGGCGATTGGAGCAATTAATTTAATTTTCAAATTCACGGTGTCGCCGGGCATTACCATTTCGGTTCCTTCAGGAAGAATTACTTCGCCGGTGACATCAGTTGTTCTGACATAAAATTGCGGCTTATAACCGGCAAAGAACGGGGTATGGCGTCCGCCCTCTTCTTTCGTCAAAATATAAATTTCAGCCTCGAATTCGGTATGAGGAGTAATTGAGCCGGGCTTGGCAATTACCTGCCCGCGCGAAACATCTTCTTTCTTTACTCCCCTCAAAAGCAAACCGACATTATCTCCGGCGATGGTTTCATCCAACTGTTTGTTAAACATTTCTACCCCAGTGACTATGGTTTTTTGGGTAGGCCTTATTCCGACAATTTCAATTTCTTCGTTAAGTTTTATTCTGCCTCTTTCTACTTTTCCCGTTACCACGGTGCCTCGCCCTTCGATTGAAAAGACGTCTTCAATGGGCATAAGAGAAGGCTTTTCGGTATCTCTGACCGGATCAGGAATGTATTCGTCTATGGTTTTTAAAAGTTCCCGAATCGGAGCTACCGCCGGGTCATCTTTTGACTTGGCTTCCAAAGCCTTTAATCCTGAACCGCGGATCACCGGCGTAGTGTCGCCGGGATATTGATACTTGTTCAAAAGCTCTCTGATTTCGGTTTCAACCAGATCAATCAATTCAGGATCCTGAACCTGGTCTATTTTATTCAAAAAGACGATTATTGAAGGCACCCCAACCTGACGGGCCAGCAATATATGCTCTCTAGTTTGAGGCATGGCACCGTCGGGCGCCGAAACAACCAAAACGGCTCCGTCCATCTGGGCCGCGCCGGTGATCATATTCTTAATGTAGTCGGCGTGTCCGGGAGCATCGACATGAGCATAATGCCTTTTAGGAGTTTCTAATTCCGAATGGTGCAAAGCAATGGTAATTCCTCTAGCTTTTTCCTCGGGAGCCTTGTCGATTTGATCAACTTTCTCAACCCTGGCTTTATAGCCTTCATCATTAAGCAATTCTCCGGCAACATGAAGCATTGCCGCAGTTAATGTGGTCTTGCCATGGTCAACGTGACCTATTGTTCCGATGTTGACGTGAATCTTGCCTCTTTCAAATTTTTCGGCCATATTCTTTAAAAATTTTAGGAAAATTTTATAACTTCTGATGAGCGAAAAAAAATAGCTTTTCCGAAGTTATCATATTTTGCCTATAAATTACCTACTGATAATTCCCTTTCCTTTTGGGCCACTTCTTCTTTCAAGATAAGAATCTCCCTATTCAATCTATCTATCTCTTCACTACTATCTTTATCAGAATATACGGAATTGTCAATGTTTTTGTGGATAATTAGGCTTTTGGCCTTTTCGTAAGACAGAATCACAAACTTCGGCTCGCCTTCTTCTAATATGGCTAAGGCTCCAAGTTTGGAAACCAAATTTTTTATTTCGTCATTCATTTTTTGCCGGCGGCAATTTGATCAGCCACGTTTTGCGGCACCACTTCATAGTTTGAAAATTCCATAGTAAATGTGCCTCTGCCTTCGGTAAGCGAACGCAAAACTGTGGCATAACCGAACATTTCGCCAAGAGGAACTTTAGCATCAATTACTTTAAGATTCAAGTTCTCGCGATCTGAAATATTCAGAATCTGGCCCCGGCGGCTTGAAAGATCTCCGGTTGTTTCGCCCATAAACTTTTCCGGAACTATGACTTCCAATTTCATAATCGGTTCGAGGATAACTGGTTTCGAGCGCTTGGCCCCATCTTGAAAAGCCGAAGAAGCAGCGATTTTAAAAGCAATCTCCGAAGAATCAACCTCATGAAAAGAACCGTCATACACTGTCGCTTTAAAATCAGTCATCGGATAACCGGCTAAAACTCCTTTCTCCTTAGCCTCCATAATTCCTTTTTCAATGGCTGGAATAAATTCATCCGGAATCGTCCCTCCTTTTATAGCATCCACAAACTCAAAACCCTTACCTTGCTCAAGTGGTTCAAGGCGCAGCCAAACATGGCCGTATTGACCTCTTCCACCCGACTGGCGTATATATTTTCCCTCAACTTCTGTTGAACCTTGGATTGTTTCTTTGTAAGCAACTTGAGGCCGGCCGATATTAGCCACGACTCCAAATTCCCTTTTCATCCGGTCAACAATGATTTCAAGATGCAATTCGCCCATTCCTGAAATGACTGTATCGCCTGTTTCGCTGTCGCTCCTGATTCTGAAAGTCGGATCTTCATCAGACAAACGTTTTAAAGCCAGAGACATTTTTTCCTGGTCAGCTTTTGTCTTGGGTTCGATTCTTAAAGATATGACCGGCTCCGGAAAAACTATTTCCTCCAAAATAACCGGCCAACCGGGATCGGCAAGCGTATCGCCGGTCCGGGTGGATTTCAAACCGACCGTGGCCGCGATGTTGCCGGCATAAACTTCGGACAATTCCTGTCTTTCATTGGCATGCATCCGCAAAATCCGGCCGATTCTTTCTTTTTCGTTTTTGGTTACATTCAAAACATAAGAACCGGCTTTTAAAATTCCTGAATAAACGCGGAAAAAGGTAAGCTGACCGACATAAGGATCAGTAGCTACTTTAAAAGCCAAGGCAGTAAAGGGCTCCTCGTCTTTTGGATGCCTTTCTTCGGCCTCTCCGGTTTTCGGGTTAACCCCTTTGACCGGCGGAACCTCGATCGGAGATGGCAGATAATCAATCACGGCGTCCAAAACCAGTTGGACCCCTTTGTTTTTTAAAGCCGAACCGCAGTAAACCGGAACCAATTTATAATTTAAAACTGACTTTCTTAAAGAGGCAATTAATCTTTCCAAAGGAATTTCTTTGCCTTCCAAAAACAGTTCCGTGAGCTCGTCGTCGTTTTCGGCTATTTTTTCAATCAGTTCGTGATGGTATTTCTGGGCTGCTTCTTTCAGATTATCTGGAATTTCACTTTCAACGGTTGACTCGCCGAACTTGCCCTCAAAACGGTAAAATTTCATTTTCAAAAGATCGGCTACGCCGGTGAATTTGTCTTCCTCACCATCAGGAATCTGCACCCTTACCGCATTTGGGGTAAGCCTTGCCAAAATTGACTGAAAAGAACGTTCAAACGAAGCGCCAAGCCTATCTAGCTTATTTACGAAACAAATTCTGGGAACTTTATATTTATCAGCCTGACGCCAAACGGTTTCTGACTGGGGTTCGACTCCGGCGACTCCGTCAAAAACAACTACTGCTCCGTCTAAAACTCTAAGGGAACGTTCGACTTCAACGGTAAAATCAACGTGCCCCGGAGTATCAATTATGTTTATCTTGTATTCAAATTCTTTTCTGTTTTGGATTTCTCTTAAATATGTGGGAATCCAAAAAACCGTTGTCGCGGCGGCGGTGATAGTGATGCCTCTCTCCCGTTCCTGCTCCATCCAGTCCATTATCGCTTCCCCTTCGTGAACTTCTCCGATTTTGTGGGAAACGCCGGTGTAAAATAAAATGCGCTCGCTTACGGTTGTTTTGCCGGCGTCTATATGAGCAATGATGCCAATGTTTCTTGTTTTCTCAATGGGATAATCACGCGGCATAGAATTTAGAATATAGAACTTAGAATATAGAATTCAAAACTAAGACAACTTTTTAACAAAGTTGTTTAATATTTTCATTATTTCTTCTAAAAGTAAAATAGATTTTGAAAAATCTATTTCTGGGAATAATTCCTTAGTTATCTCTATTTGACTTTCTAATTCAGTCCCGGAGCCAGAAGCAACTGAAAACAATTGCTTTTTCTCTTTACTATGAAACCTTTTATAGCCTTCGGCTATATTTGATGAAATTGAAATTGCCGCTCGGCGCATCTGACTTACTAAACCATACAATTCTGACTTGGGGAACTTTTCTGTTAGTTTATAGATTTCTACGGCTAGTTGTTTAGACTTTTGCCAAACTATCAAATCTTTAAAAGTGTTGGTCATTCTCGTTCTATGTTCTATATTCTTTGTTCTATATTCTTTCTGCTACCAGGCAAAATGGGCGAATGCCTTATTTGCTTCAGCCATTCTGTGAGTATCCATCTTTTTCTTAACCGCCGCTCCGGTGTTAGAATAAGCATCGGCTAACTCCTGGGTTAATTTTTCTATCATTGACTGCCCGCTTTTCGCTCTGGCCGCTTCAATTATCCAGCGCAAGGCCAAAGTAATTCTTCTTTCCGGCTTGACCGGATAAGGAATCTGGTAATTGGCGCCTCCGATACGGCGGGACCGCAGTTCCATTTCCGGCCCGGCATTTCTTATAGCCTGTTCGAGAATTTCGAGAGCTCCTTTGCCGAGTTTTTTTTCAGAATTTTCCAAAGCCCCGTAAACAATTTTTCGGGCAATGGTTTTATTCCCGTCTTTCATTACATAATTAACAAATTTGGCGGCTAAACCGCTTTCGTATTTGATGTCTGGTTCAATTTTTCTTTTCGGAACGTTTCCTCGTCTCATAGATTAGAATATAGAATTGATAATTTATTTCGGGCGCTTTGCTCCGTATTTGCTTCTTTGCTGTTTCCGGCCTTCCACTCCAGCCGAGTCCAGCATCCCCCTTACAATATGGTATCTGACTCCAGGCAGATCCTTGACCCGACCGCCTCTTATCATCACCACCGAGTGCTCCTGAAGATTATGGCCGATTCCGGGAATATATGCGGTCACTTCCTGGCCGTTGGTCAAACGGACTCTGGCGATTTTCCGCAAAGCCGAGTTCGGCTTTTTGGGAGTCACGGTTGTTACCTTTACGCAAACTCCTCTTTTGAAAGGAGAAAAATAATCAACCGGCTTATTTTTGTTTGTGTTGAAACCGAAAGCTAAAGCCGGCGATTTTGTCTTCGCCTTTATAATCTTTCTCGGGTTTTTCAATAACTGCCTGAAAGTCGGCATATGTTTTCGATTTAGCAGAAAAATACTAACACAAAGATTTTTATTAGGCAATAATTATTCTTTGAAGGATTTTATTTTTAATTTTAACTTAATATGCAAAAAATCTGAATCTATTTAAAGCTCTGTGAGTTCCTTTTTTGTTTCGGCAAGAAAAAGAATCAAAAATGAAAGTCTTATCAAAAAAAGGATAAAGAACCCGGTAAATAGCATGGTACAATAATCTGTCTCTGACTGTTGCCTTATGGATATTTCTCGGTTTCGGGTCGTTGATTTTGAATGCCTTATAGCCGCCGTGATTATATTTAAAGTTCTTTAAATCATTGTGAAGCCAAATAATATTATCTATCAGACCACTGGTTGAACGTGGCGAATCGTATGGCAAGCCGTCCATGCCACTATCCGTTGAATACTCTCCGGATTGTATCGAATTCAGTATCAAAATACCCTAGCTTACCACACCAAGTATCTTCATTTTTTAAGTTCTCATAAACTACTCTATCTCATAAACCTTAGTCGGAGATACTCTCGGTTTTATGGATACTGGGTTCGGTAGCGAAAAACCGTGATCTTCCGCATATTCACCTATTGCCGTTTAAAATTTTAACATATTTAAAGAAAAAGGCCTGCATCTGCTTGTAAGCAGATGCGGGCCAAGAGTTCCAAGGACCAAATTCCAAAGGCCAACGAGACCAAAGGAACAAAGGTCAAAGGACTACTTGCGAAGGCCGGCAAACCACCAGTAGGCGTTCCAGCCATAGGCGCCGCGGTAGACGCGCACGCGGCGCCTGCCGTCCCACTGGTGGAACAAGGCAAAACACCATCTGCCATTGGTATCCTTCCAGTGGGTGCTGTTGGGGTGCTCATCGGCAAAGGCCGGGTCGTCGACATTGACCTGAGAGAGCTTGTACGGGTCTGCGGGCTTGAGGCCGCGCAGTTCGTATTCCTTCTCCATGTCGTCATTGCTGATGTGGCCGCCGCGGCTTGAGAGGTCGAGCTTGAAGAAAAAGACCTCTCCTTCGTCGCCGTCGCCCCTCGGCATGGCCTTGACCACGTCTGCGTCGGTGTACTGTCGCCGGCCCGTGGCCTCAAGCATCTGCTCCGGGGTCTTGGTGCGGTCCACCTTCACGTACCGGACGATGAGATTGTTCATTGTTTCCGCGAGTTAGCGAAAAACAACAAACATCCTCATACCGAGATTGTCCACGCCGAGCGCTTGCTGGGCGGCGTCTTTCTGGACCTCCTCCCGATGCTTTCGCATCGCGGCGCGAAGCTGTTCAACCACGGTCTCGATCTGTCCGTCACTCATTCCGGATGCGGTCATGATCTAAGTCAAGGCGTCATCCTCCTTTTGGATGAACTAGGCAACGGAATGCCGCCATAGCCTTTCAGTATTAAAGCTTTCCTTAATGCCACAAGGCTATGGCGAGTCTCGTAAGTAATTCTTATATAAAAGTGCTGTTTTAAGCTTTTTCAGCTTGATATTTGTATTATAGCAAATCCACAGGTTTTGTCAAGGTTAAGAAGCCTACCCCACTATCGACCTAAACAGTTTGAAAACCAGAGGGAAAATCAAAGGCAAGACAAAGAGCAAGACTAAAATAAAAAGAACTAAACCGTATTGAAGGTAAAATCTTTTAAAATTATAAAAACGGTCAGGAATAAAAGTAAGCAACAGCCAATGGCCGTCAAGCGGCGGCACCGGCAAAAGATTAAAAACCGCCAGGACCAAGTTGATCAAAACAATGAAAGAAAAAAGTTCGGGCAGAATAGTTGATTGCAAAAAAACTGGCATAAATCTCAAAATCAAACCGAAAACCAAAGCAATGATTATATTAGAGGCGGGCCCGCTAACACCCACTTTGGCCGGTCCGTATTTTCTGTCCGAAAGATATACGGGATTATAAGGCACGGGCTTGGCGTAGCCGAAAACAAATCCGCCCAAAGTAAAAGTAAGAAAAGGGAGAAGGATCGAACCGAAAATATCCAAGTGAGGTAGAGGATTCAAAGTTAAGCGGCCCGCGTTTTTAGCCGTCGGATCACCCAAGCTATGAGCCATCAGTCCATGGCTTACCTCGTGAATGACGATTGAAAATAGAACCACGAGAATTTGAAAAATAATCAAAACAAATCCTTCCATTATTGAAAAAATATCATTTTTAATGTATTCTGTAAAATGGCCTTTAAATCTTTAATATTCTATATTCTCTATTCTAAATTCTATATTCTAATTTTATGCGTTGTCCGCGCTGTGGGAAAAAACCAATGAAAGCGATAAAGCGAAAACTTCTTCGCGGCCATTATAATCCGACAAAAATTTACCGCCAGAAGCCGAATCTTCAGTGGGCTTTAGTCAACGGAAAGAGAATGAAAATCTGCACTGATTGCATTAAGACTTTACATAAAGAATCAAAAATCAAAAAAATAAAGGAGGTTCCGCTCCGGGCTGTCGTATAAAGGTTATTACACTGGGCTGGGGGTCCAGGTATTCCGGTTCAATTCCGGACAGCCCGATAAAAAACAAATACGCCATCCGGATGGCGTATTTGTTTTTAAACGGCTAAACCCGTTTAGCCGTTGAATTCAAATCAACTCTTCAACTCTTTTGTAATCGCAGACCTCGTCAGGGTTAAACCAAAGCATTATCTCGTTTCTGGCCTCTTCCTTATTGCCGGAAGCATGAATCAAATTATGGACTGCCCGGCCAGACTTATTTGCCGCAGCAGCGGCATCAACGCTGAAATCTCCTCTGATTGTCCCGGTCAAGGCAAAATGCGGCTGGGTGTCGCCGACGATTTTTCTGACAACATCAATAGAATGCACGCCTTCTATTAAAATCTTGACCACCGGGCCGGAAGACATAAAATCAGTCAGCCAGTTGCGGAAAATCTGGCCGATTTTAAAAGGATCTTCGCTTCCGAAATCACTCTTCAAGTTATAATTGTATTTTTTATAAGTTTCTACGGTTCTGTTCCCTAAATTTGTTATCCATTCTTTGCCTCTGGGATAATGCCTGTCAAAATCTTTTTTAGTTCCATGAATCATCTTCAGGCCTATAATTTTAAGCCCCCGCGTTTCAAAACGTTTTATTATTTCACCGATCAACCCCCTTTTCACGGCATCCGGTTTTATCAAAACCAAAGTTTTTTCCTCTCTAGGATGTTTGGGGTCGGCCAAAAGTTCAGCCATCTTTTTTAATTTTGTGTTTCTACTTGGCATAGCGAGTTTAATTTACACCTTAATAAAATAGTTCCGCTGGCATCAGTACGATAATATTTTATGTCTTTGTTTTCAAGCCGTTCCGTGACTTCCCTATGAGGATGCCCGTAAGAATTATCCAAACCTAAAGAAATAAAAGCGGCCAAAGGCGAAACCGCATCAAGAAAAATTTCCGTGCTCGAGGTCTTGCTTCCGTGATGCGGCGTCTTTAAATAGTCTGAATCAATATCTACTCCGGCCAAGACCAGTTTTTCTTCAACCTGTTTTTCAATATCACCGGTGAATAAAAATTTGTGTTCTCCGTAAGTAAGTTTGGCCACGATAGAAGTATTATTTGCTTTTGAAAAATATTCTCCGGAAACTTTTTCAAAGGGATGGAGGATCAAAATTTTTGTATTTTCATCCAAGGTTATTGAATCCCCAAGCTTTGGCGAGACAATAACTGCTTCTTCTCTATTTTTTAAATTCTCCCAAACCAGGCATTCGGGCTTTTCGCACTTAACTCCGGTTTCAACTATTCCTTTGACCTGATACCTTTTCAAAACTTCCAAAAGGCCGGCGATGTGATCTTTATCCGGATGAGTAAGGATGACTAAATCAATGGTCCTGTCCCAAAAAGACATTGCTTTGGGGAGTTTTTTCACAATTGAATTATCCGGACCTCCGTCAATCAAAATCTGCTTTTTATTTTCCGTCTCAATGAGTATCGAATCCCCCTGGCCGACATCGAAAAAATAGATTTTTAATTCCTGGTCTTTAGCGAGCCATAAAAGAAGACCTAAAGTCACCGAAAAAATCAAAAAGAAAGCGAAGCCAAGGATTAATTTTTGACGAAACGGCATAAAAAAGTCAGGCGAACAAATTGAAAAACTTTATTACAAGAATCTCGTAAGACGAAAGAAGCCAGGCCGCCGCGCCGAAAATCTGGCCAAGCCATGGGAAAATCAATCCCGCAACTCCGGTTAAAAATCCGGCAAGCATTGTTAAAGGCACAGCCGGCAGAATTAAAAAGTTAGCCGGCAAAGAAACAAAAGAAAAACTTTTGAACTGATAAAGAATCAGGGGCAGAACCGCGGCCTGGGCGGAAACCGTTGAAATAAAATTCTCCTTGAAAGTCCAAAACTCCGGAACTTTTTCCAGTTTTTCTTTCACTTTAGGAGCTATGTAAATCAGGCCGAGGGTGGCGAGAAAGGAAAGCTGAAACCCCAAATCAAAACGCAAAATTCTTGGGTTTAAAAAAATCATCACTGCCCCGGCAAAAATAACGGCATTAGACGCGCTGTAAAATCTGCCTTCCCGATAAGCCAGCAAAACCAGACTTCCCATAATCGCCGCTCTCACAACCGAAGGAGAAGAACCGGTAAGAATAACAAATAAAGCTATGGCCAGTATCGCAAACCAAAAAGCCTTCTGCCGGCGTATGAAAAATAAAAGCAAAGCTGAAATATAAAGCGCGATAATCGTTATATTGTAGCCGGAGATAGCCAAAATATGAGTAGTCCCGGTTTTGTTAAAGGCATCTTTCAAATCTTGGGGAATGCTTTCCCGCGAACCGAGAAGAAGGCCATTGATCAGAGAGGCATTAGGTTCAGCAACAGCTTTCTCAATTGATTCCTCAAAATCTTTTTTGAACGCGAATATTTTTCTGAATAACGAAATCTTCAGACTTTCTGCCTTGGACATCGGCTCTCTTAAAAATTCGGCTTTTGAGATTTCCACGATTCTCGGATAATACGACAATGAAAAAATAGAATCTTTGGCCAGATATGCGGCGTAATCAAAATCATTATCAAATTTTTTGGGGCTCTGAATTTTCCCTTCAACCAAGATAAAATCGCCGTATTCAAACTCCGGATACAAATTAGCCGTTATTAAAACTTTTTCATCCATAAAAACCGCGTAGCCCGGCACTCTTGCTTCTTTAACTTGAACAACCAATCTTTGCTTATCAATTAATCTTTGCGGCTCATCATTTACATAACCCAGTATTTTGATATCCGCGTTTATATCATTGAAATTGGTCAGGATTTTAGACTGCGATTCCAAAACTTCAAACCGCAAAAGACCGGCCAGGAAAAACAAAGCAACAACTGCGGCGAAAGCTATTTTTGAATTCAGAATCCTTGAGCCTCGCCGGTAAAATACCGTTAAAAACAAAGTCGCTATAATAGCCAAAATCAAAATTGCTCTTTGAGATATATCAAAAAAGGAGCCAGCGCCGACTCCCAAGATAAATCCAAACATCAGAATCAAAAATATCCTAGATTTTGAGATTTTTATCATTCTGTTTCGGTAAGGCTTTGATTACTGCGGGAACCACTTTTAATCCCGCTTCTTTTGCAGCGATGAGCCGCTTTTTTCCGGAAACAAGCTCGTAATACACATTTATACCTCTTCTCTTTTTCTTTTCAACCCTAGCCAGAATAAGCGGCTGGACTACTCCGTACTTTCTGATTGAATCAGCCATTTCTTCCAAAATCTTCTGGTCTAGAATTCTTTTCATATCTTCAGGCTTTTCCTTGATCTTTTTTATTTCTACATAATAAACGCTCTCCTTTTTTCTTTTAGGTTTAACTCTGGGTTTTGTCGGAATCAAAGCTTTTAATCCCCTAGCTTTCATTTTATTTAAACTGGACTCGGAAAAATTTTAGATAAAACTTCCAGAGCCAGATTGCGGTAAGCCCGGGCTCCTTTTGAATATGGATCGTGCTGAAGAATGCTTTTCCCGTAAGACGGCGCTTCGGCAAAAGAGATCTGGCGGGGTATTACAGAACTGAAAACATAGCCGGGAAAACTTTTATGGACCTGGTTTAAAATATCTCTGTTCAACTGGCTTCTCTTATCAAACATCGTCATAACGATTCCCAGAATTTTAAGTTCGGGGTTCAAATATTTTTTAACCAAATCTACCACTGTAAGAAGTTCTTCCAAACCGGATAAGGCGAAAAATTCGGTTTGGACAGGAATTAAAATATGATCCGAGGCGGCCAAGGCATTAATGCTCAATACCCCGACCGAGGGAAGGCAATCGATCAAAACGAAATCATAGTCGTCTTTTATCTTGCTTAAAACTTTTTTAAGCTGGAGCTCGCGGTTTTTAAATCCGACCAGCTCAACATTGGCTCCGGCTAAACTTTCAGAAGATGGTAAAATATCAAGATTGAAAATAGATGTTTTTTTGACAAGAGCGCCCGGCTCAACGTCGGCGACAAGAGCGTGATAAATGCTGTACTGGTCTTTTGCTATTTTTATTCCGAGACCGGCGCTTAGATTCGCTTGAGAGTCCAAATCAACAAGAAGAACATGCTTGCCAAGGGCAGCAAAATATGCCCCAAGATTCACACAAGTAGTAGATTTTCCAACCCCTCCTTTTTGATTCCAAGTTGTTATAACTCGTGCCATTAATTTAATTGTAAATCTTTGAAAATTTTGATACAATGGATTTGAAATTTGACAATCATAAGCCGAGATGGCGAAATTGGCAACCGCAACTGATTCAAAATCAGTCGTCCGCAAGGACTTGAGGGTTCGACTCCCTCTCTCGGCATTTGTTTTAAATTATCTTGCCTTATTTTAAAGAAAAAGTTATTATAAAGTCATGCCAACTATAACTATTCCAAATAAACTGCAAAAAAACGGGGACTTAGTAGCAGTCCCGCGTAGTACCTACAAAGAGTTTTTGACTTGGCTAAAAAGAGTCAAATCAACCAAAGCTTTTAAACCAACCAAAACAGAACTAAAAACGCTGGCAAAAGGACGAAAAAATTTGGCTAAAGGCAACTACATAACTCTTGAAGAATTAGAAAATGAATTGGACGGTACTCATTGATGGGTATGCCAAAAAATACCTTAAACGCATCTCGAGAAAAGACGCTGACCGCATCAGAGAAACATTAAAAGAATTACAGTATAACCCTTATGCCGGAGATATTGAAAAAGTTGAAGGGCAAAAAGACGCCTGGCGACGACGCATTGGCTCATATCGAATTCTCTATGAGGTCTACGGAGATAAAAAGATTATTTACGTTTCTGAAATTAAACGACGCACGAGTAGCACCTACTAAATAAGGTTTATGGACATCAAAACTGTAAAAGAACCCGTTAAAAATATCGGTTCGCTGTGCCCATCCATAGCTTTAGCGAAGGCTCGAACCATGTTTTAGGAGAAAGAAGAAAAGAAAATTTTTTAATCATTAAGTCGAATAAATAATTTATGGCACTACTCATTTTAGGGGTTATAATTCTAGCAATAATAACATTCCTAGCGGAAGCTGGTATTTTGGTGTGGGTAGAAAAATTATTCAAGATAGAAAATCCAACATATAAAAATTCTGTTAAAACTTTAATATTTTCTGGTATCGCCGGTGGTATTGTTGGAATAATTTTTAGTATCATAAATTTAGGTTTGCTATCTAATATTATTGTTACAGTTGCTTCATTTTTTGCTTTTCATTATTTTCTCAAAAAGTATTATCTTAGCTCTTGGAAAAAATCTTTAGGAATTTACGTTGTGTTTGGAATAGTTGGCATCATCGTTTCTTTAGTTGTTGTAATTCCTACTCGGCTCTATGTATTTGAACCTTTTGCTGTAAGTGGAGAAGCGATGAGCCCAACATACAACAATGGCGATTATCTTTTGATAAATAAATTTGATAAAAATTTCGCTCGCGGTGATGTGGTTATATTTCGTACCGAAAAGCAACCAAGCTCTTTTCTAATCAAAAGAATAATCGGATTGCCTTCAGAAAAAGTTGATATAAAAGGTGGTAAAGTTCTCATAAATGGGCAGGTGTTAAATGAAAGTTATTATAATGGCGAAACATTACCGGATAGTTCCGTAACCCTCAACCAAGATCAATACTTTGTTCTGGGCGATAATCGCACAAAGAGTTTTGATTCTCGCAGTTTTGGACCTATCACTAAATCAAGTATTCAGGGAAAAATATTTTACAAGGTTTCCGGCTTGATTAAGTAAGTATGCCGCCAAAGAAAAACTTGAAATTGTCATTCGTGCGGCTCCGCCACCTTTCCGAATTTTCGCGGGCCTTCGCCTCGCCGAAGTGGCTTCGGCCACGCAGGCGGGGGGACTTTCTCGCCGCCGCAGGCGGCGAAATGCGTTCGGACTAATTCAAGAATACTGCATTTTATGAAGAAGATAAAAGTTGTTCTAATTTTCTATATCAACCGTCTTTTTAAAGAAACGAACGATTAAAAATTCTACGAGCCAAAAAGAAAAAATTCCAAGGGCTGCCCCTCCTAAAATATCAGAAAAATAATGCACTCCCGCTAAAAACCTGGCAAAACCTACTAAAAAACTAGCCGCGAAAAACCAAAGTCCGGCTTTTTTATTAAACGAATAAACTCCGGCCGATAAGGCGAAAAAAAACGCGGCGTGTCCCGAAGGAAAAGAAGCAGTCGGATCGTGCTCAAATAAAGGAACAAACCCCTGTTCTACAAACGGCCGCGGCCGGAAGTAAAAAAATCTGATGAGTTCGGTAAAAACAAATCTTGAAATCAAAGCGGAAATCAAAGGAACAAACAGAAAGCTCCAATTTATTTTCTTCAAAAATAAAACAAAAAAAACAGCCAACAGAATATAGGGCAAATATTTAGCTAAAAAAATAATTATTAGCTCCATAGTTCGACTAGATTCTTTAAAACCGCGGCTACGACTATCGGCCCGACTCCGCCTGTTGGCGGAGTAATCAAACCAGCCTTTTTCGAAACATTTTCAAAATCAACATCTTTGCCGAAATCAATCACTACTGCACCGTCTTTTACCATATCGCCGGTTATAAGATTGGGATGTCCGACTCCGGAAACTATTATATCGGCCTCTCTGGAAAATTCCCCCGGATTTTCCGTAAATTCATCAATTATTAAAACTTGCGCTCCTTGAATAGCAAGCCAATGACTGACCGGTTTTCCGACTAAAAGACCCTGACCGAAAACTACCGCTTTTTTGCCTTTTGGATCAATTTTGTATTCTTTAAAAATCTGACTTACCGCTTCAACGGCCGGAGGCAAAACTTTGTTTTTACCCGACAATGCATCAACATCTTTTTCTTCTGGAATGATATTTAAAATATTTTGAGTATCTAAATGTTTAGGCAAAGGCAATTCAATAATGATTCCGTGGATGTCCGGGTTCATCGCTATATCATTTAATTCTTTTTCCAGCCGGCTGTTATCAATGTCTTCTGAAAATTCGTATATCCTGAATCCAATGCCGATTTCTTCGGCCCTTTTCTTTTTGAGTTCCAAAAACTTTTTCAGCTCCGGATCGCCACCCACCAAAACTGCGGCTAACCGCAACGGCTTTTTAATCTCTAAAAACTTCTCCTGAACTTGTTGAAAGACTTTTTGAGCGATTTTTCTGCCGTCGATGATCATAATATTTTTAACAGTTTCTTTTTGACTTCATAACTATTGCAGTGTTTCAAAACGCCTAAGTAAGATTGAACGGACTGATTATTATTTTTGTTTATTTTTCTGAATATTCTTCTTTCTGTTCTCGTCCTTAAAACGCGGTGATAAGGCAAAACTACATATCCGAGAAAATCGATGCCTTGTTTATACTTCTTGATGATTATCTTGTCAGAATGAAGAGATAAATTCAAACTTTCTTTGAAAAACCCATTGATTCTCTCAGCCATCAAAAATAAATCGTTTCTATTTTCGCCAAGAATTACGAAATCGTCGCAATAACGGATGTAATATTTTATTTTAAATTTATGCTTTACAAATTGATCAAGTTCGTTCAGATAGATATTGGCGAACAACTGGCTTGTCACGTTGCATTGGTTTAATTAAAAACAAATATCTTGAATTCGATTCTGACTTGCAGGAAATCTCCAGAATGACCAACGGCTGGATAAAGTATTTGAATCAAAAATAGAAATCCCGCGACTAGGCGGGATTTCTTCTTCGAGACTTCTCGCGGGAGCGGAGATTGTCGTTGGCGTTGTCAGGATTGTACCAATTCACCTTCATCTCGTCGTTGTTGCCGTTCCAGTTCACGCCCGGCACGTTGCCATCGAAATTCCGCGAACCCGTTTCTTTGCCTGATTTCATCCAAATCACCGATAATCTTTTTCAAGATTATCTGGGTTAGCCGATTATCTCAATCGGAATTTTTCAAGAAGCATCCCATCTTAAAATGGAAATCTTCACAAAAACCAGGCAAGCAGTTTCGTTTTTGATAGGCAAACCGATACCGCTAGGGGCCGGTTATATTAGCCATTTATATTATTATAAATTCTCGGAAAACAAAACAGCCACACTCTATGAAATCACCTCCTTAGAGTGTGGCTGCAGAAGAAAGGTTACAAGAAAAAAGGTACAAGGTTACGAAACTGCTTCACGGGAGCGAAGAACGCCGTGGGCGCCGACGGGATCGTACCAGCCCAGAAAGAACCTGCCGTCGTTCCAGCCGGACCTCAGCACACGGCCATCGACGCTCCGCGAACCCGCGCAAAGCGTCCAGTTGTAGCGGTCAAGGTGCTTTCCGGTCTCCTTGAAGTACTTGAGCTCGTAAAGCTCACGGGCTTCGAGGGTGATGCCGGAAATCTTGGCCACCGCCAGATCGTTGGCCGAACGATTCTTCAATTCCTGGTCAGCTTCCTCGCGGTCGCGCACCCACACGGCGTAGGTTTCGTTGTCGGATCGGCGGTACTTGCGTTCCAGGCAATCGATGTCGAATACGCTCTCGTCGAGATTCCGGTCTCCGACATACTTCCAGCATCGGAAGTGCTCGAGGCATTTCTGATAAGCTCGCTCTGGACTCATTCCTTTGGCCACCACAATGAGCCGGTCAAAACCTTCGCGCCGCTCGGGGACTCGAAGGCCTGTGAGATCAACTTCGATGCCGATTTCACGGTAAAAATTGCCCCACTCGGCCACGAATTCATCGACGGAACGGGCGACCGAACCGACTTGGACTTTCGTCGCCGACGGCATTCCGTCGAACGGATTCTCCCGTTTAGCGAACCGCTTGAGCTCGTCCGGCGTGATGCCGCCGTTTTTGAGCTTCAGCATGATGTCCGCCAGCGTGCCAAGCACCTCGCCCGGCAACACACCGATCAATTGTTCAGTCATGGTCAGTTCTCCATTTTTTTCAAAGAGCGGAATTGCTTTCTGAAAGCCCGTATTTCAGGGCTTTTGAGTATATTTATATTATATATCAAAGTTGTGCCTTTTGTCAAGACAACAACTTTTCATTCACCTCCTTAATCAGAGTTTTTCCATTACCGCTTTTACGATAATCGGCCAGACAAGAGTGGCGTCAGCGTGAACATCTGCGAAACGGCCGTTCAGTTCGGCTTTGCGCCATGATTTTGCTTCATTCCAAGTGCAGCCGCCGTAACTGCCGAGCCAGTTTTGGTCCGGCGCGATTTTCACCCCGTATCGGATCTTCCGAATTTCCCACGGACAATCAGCCCCCAAACGTTCAATGACAATTTCAATCAACGGCGCCAGATTGCGGGCATGATTGCCCGGAGTCCCGCCTCCAACGTGAAAAATCGCCATACGGGGTTTTCGCTGAATCAGCTCAATCAACTCAAGAGTGTCAAGCTCCTGATCCACCAAAATCCGCTCCCGAGAAACGCCTTTCCGTTTGAGGTTGTGGATCAGCTTGTCATTCCCGACCTCTGAATCCTGAAAGGCCGGAGAACAAACAGGAATCCCCTTCTCAAACGCTGATTTGAGAATGCCCCGTTCATCTGGATGCTGACGCGAAAGGTATTCACCGATTCGACGGTGAACTTCAATCGAGCTCTTCGGCCCGTCTCCGGACATCGTCTGAAAAACCGTATCCACGACTTCTTCCACTGCGTCAAAGTTTGTCTCGGGCTCAATAAGAGTGGTGATCCGATTCAAACGATGCTTGCTCAAGATGACATCGTCCATTCTTGGATCATACTTGTAATGGCAAAGGCCAATGCTCGGCACAAGGCCGTGAGCCATAGCCGCGCCCGTTGTAAGCACCGCGTCAACCATTCCCAAATCAATCATATCGCAAATAACAAGTGACATCTGGGCAGGAGTCATTGCCCCGGATACGGTGAGAAGGACAGTGCAGTCAGGATCCTTGACCATCAGTTCCAGGATCTTGGCCGCCTCTTTCACTTCTCCGGCAAGACCCTCGTGATCATCAAGTGTCTCAAGAAATTCCCATCCCCCGACAGCCTTTCCGCCCTGCCATTCCCCTAAGGCCGCGGCAAGAAGCGAAAGAGAAAAATAGGGATCGGCGAAAATTACATCGGGGTAATATCCGTCGCGAACCAGCCCCGGCGGCGCAATTCCATAAGGATTTATGTAGATTGCCCGCTCAAGGTTAGCGTACAAAGCGTCGGCGTGGCGTTCGGAAAAAGTGCCGATCACAACCGCGGTCTTGGTCTTTTTCTTCCAGCCCACAAAGTACGCCGGCGACACGACTTCCTCAATCAAACCTTCATTCTTCATTGTCTTTAGAAGAGAGAAGATGCGATTGTCGGTCTTGCCGTCATAAACTGCCACTGGGAGAGCTCTTGCCTTCAACCAAGAAGACCAAGTCTTTGCTGTTTCACCAACCATCGCGGCGGTGAACGCGCATTTTTCGAAGGCACTTACGATGTCGCCGATGGATCCGGTCCGTCGAAGATCAAGCAGCTCAAGCCGTTTTAAATGAATTCTGTTGTTAACGAGAACCGACTCTGTTTTCATTCTCCGTCTCCTTTGAAAAAAAAATAAGTTGCTGAAAGTCTTATAGCATAAAGACTATTTGATGAGAAGTTTTTTATTTTAAAACATCTGCTATTTTTTGGGCTATTTTCATCATATCTTTTTCTTTGGCGCCGCGGGTGGTCTCAGCCGGAGTGCCAAGACGCAGACCGCTTGGATTAAAAGCAGACTGATCGCCAGGCACCGTGTTTCTATTGGCAATTATCCCAGCTTTCTCAAGTCGATCTTGAGCCTCCATTCCGGAAATTCCCTTGTTTTTCAAATCAATCAGAATAAGATGATTATCGGTTCCGCCGGAAACAAGATTAAAACCCTGTTTTTTTAGTTCTTCAGCCAGAACTTGCGCGTTTTTAACGACTTGTTTGATGTAATTTTTGTAATCTGGTTTTAAAGCTTCCTCAAAAGCAACTCCAATCGCCGCAATTGTATTTAAATGAGGGCCGCCCTGGATGCCGGGGAAAATAGCTCTATCAATTTTTTCGGCGACTTCTTTTGATTTTGAAAAAATCATCGCACCCCGGGGGCCGCGCAAAGTTTTATGTGTTGTTGTTGTAATAACATCGGCGTAAGGGAACGGCGGCTGATGAATTTTTGCCGCAACCAGACCGGCAATATGCGAGATGTCTGCCAGATGATAAGCGCCGACTGATTTGGCAATCTGGCCGAATTTTTTAAAATCTATTTTTCTGGCGTAGGCAGTGGTTCCGGAAACAATAATTTGGGGACTATGTTTTTTTGCCAATTCTTCGACTTGGCCATAATCAATAAATCCATTTTTATCTAACCCATATGGGATAACTTTATAGAACATCCCTGAAAAATTTACTTTATGACCGTGGCTTAAATGCCCGCCTTCGTTCAAACGCATTCCCATTAAAACATCTCCGGGGTTCAGCAAAGCGAGATAAACGGCGATATTGGCCGGGGTCCCTGAATACGGCTGGACATTCACCTGCCAACTTTTGGATAAACCAAAAACTTTTTTGGCCAGACTTTGAACTTCCAGTTCAATCCGATCATTTATCTCGTTCCCCGGATAATATCTTTTTCCCGGATAGCCTTCAGCGTATTTTGATGTCAATTGCGAACCCAAAACAGCCAAAACATCATTAGAAGGATAGTTTTCGCTAGGAATTAAGTTGATTACTTTTTTCTGGCGGCTAAGCTCTTTTTTTACCAAATCTTTTATCATATTTCTAAAATCTTCCTTAGGGTTTCCGGCTTTACCGGCCCGACTCGCAATATCTTAGGCTTATCGCTGGTAAGGTCAAGTACGGTCGACGGCTCGGATTGAGGCAGATCGCCCGCATCAATTATCAAGTCAGGCTTATTATGAACATTTTTAAAGACTTCTACTATTTCTGAAATTTTCATTGATGGCTCTTCGCCTGAAATATTGGCCGAAGTCGCGGTTAACGGATATCCAAAACGGCCCAAAAGTTTATCTACAAAATGATTTTTTGAAATTCTTAAAGCCACTCCGCTTTTACCGGCGGTCACTGCGCTTGGAACTATATTTTTTTTAGGAAGAATCACTGTAATGGGACCGGGCCAGACCGATTTCAAGATTTTTTCCTCCTTCTCATAAATATAGGCGAGCTCTTTGGCCCAGTTAAGATTTTTAACTATTATCGGCAAAGGCTTGTCTTTGGCTCTGGCTTTTATCTTAAAAATCCGCTCAACCGGCCCGGCCTCCAACGCGTTTGTGCCAAGGCCATATAAAGTATCGGTCGGATAGACAATCACTCCGCCTAATTTCAAAACAGCGAATGTTTCATCCAGCGCTTTTGAGAAATCATTTTTTAGATCAACTTCTATTACTTTCATCCCTTACGAGAATAACTAAAGGACTATATTAGCCAATTTATTGGAAATATAGATGAATTTGATGATTTCTTTTCCGGCTGTATATTTTTTTATTTTTTCCGAAGAAAGAGCAAGCTCGCGGACGCGAGATTCATTCAAATCTCGGGGAACTTTTATAATATCGCGAGTCCGGCCGTTGATCTGAACGATCAAATAAATCGTTTCTTCTTCAATCAATTTCGAATCGTATTCAGGCCATTTTTCCAGATGGATTGATTTTTTGTTTTTCAGAACTTCCCGCCAAAGCTCTTCGGTCAGATGAGGTGCGAACGGCGCCAGCAATTTCAAAAATATTTTAATTTGATCTTTGGCCAGCTCTTTGTTTTCTATTTCATTTAATAGCTTCATCAATTCGCTGACCGCCGTATTGAATCTTAAATTTTCAATATCTTCCCCGATTTTTTTCATCGCTTTATTGAAAATTTTATCCAATTCTTTATTTTGGGTTTTGAAATTTTGAAATTTGGAATTTATCAGATTCCAAACTCTATTTAGAAATCTGAATACCCCGACAATAGCTTTCGGATCCCAAAGCCCGCCGTTTTCATAAGGGCCCATAAAACAAAGATACATACGCACCGAATCAGAGCCGAATTTCTTAACTATTTCGTCTGGGTCAATCACATTGCCTCTTGATTTGGACATTTTATTGCCATCAGGACCCAAAATTAATCCTTGGTGCCTCATTTTTACGAATGGCTCGTTAAAATTTAAATAACCATAGTTGTACAAAACTTTGGTTATGAATCTGGCGTAAAGCAAATGTTTGGTCGCATGTTCCTGACCGCCAATATAAATATCTACCGGAAGCCAGTCCTTTAATTTTTCTTTTGAAACAAACTCTTTTTTATTTTTGGGGTCGGCGTAGCGCAAAAAATACCAGGCCGAATCAACAAATGTATCCATCGTATCGGTTTCGCGGCGGGCCGGCCCGGAGCATTTCCAGCATTTTACATTGACCCAGTCCTTTACTTCGGCTAATGGCGACTCGCCGGTGCCGGACGGCTTATAATCCTTAATTTTGGGCAACAAAACCGGCAAATCCTTTTCCCGGACAGGTATAATTCCGCACTTCTGGCAATAAATCATCGGAATCGGCGCTCCCCAGTAGCGCTGGCGACTGATTATCCAATCATGAAGCCGATAACTTGTCTTTCTTTCAGCTAATCCCCTTTTTTCAAGTTCGCTTAGAATTTTATCGTCCAGATCAATTTTTCTTACTGGCAGGCCGAATTTTTCGGCAAATTCCAAATCTCTCTCATCGTAAGCTGGAACCGCCATAATCGCGCCTGTTCCGTAATGAGGCAAAACAAAATCAGAAATCCAAATCGGTATCTTTTCTTTGGTTGCGGGATTAAAAGCGTAGGCGCCGGTAAAAACTCCGGTCTTTTCTTTGACTTCAGCTATCCGCTCCAATTCTGTTTTCTTTTTCGTTTTCTCTAAGTAATTATTCACCTGACCCAATTGGGCATCTTTGGTAATTTTTTTAACCAACTCGTGTTCAGGCGCCAAAACCATAAAAGTTGCCCCGAATATCGTGTCAGGCCTTGTAGTAAAAACCTTAATTCTATATTCTGAATTCTCAATTCTAAATTCTATCTGCGCCCCTTCAGACCGGCCAATCCAATTTCTTTGCAAAATTTTAGTAGTTTCCGGCCAATCGATTTTTTCAAGGCCGTCCAAAAGTTTTTGAGCATAATCAGTAATTTTAAAAAACCACTGCTCAAGCAGTTTTTGTTCCACAACAGTATCGCATCTTTCGCAGCGGCCGTCCTGAACCTGCTCGTTAGCCAAAATAGTCTTGCAGTGCGGGCACCAATTAGCTAAAACTTTTTCTTTTTTCGCCAAACCGACTTCGTATAGTTTCAAAAAAATCCATTGGGTCCATTTGTAATAATCGGGCTCGGCGGTAATCACCTCTCGAGACCAATCAAAAGAAACGCCGATTGAATCAAGCTGTTTCTTCATTGACTTTATATTGCTGTAAGTCCAAATTTTCGGATCAAGATTCCTGTTTATGGCTGCGTTTTCGGCGGGTAGACCAAATGCGTCAAAGCCGATAGGCGACATCACATTCAGACCTTGCATCCGTTTGAAGCGAGCATATACATCTGAAGGCGCATAATTGTACCAATGGCCCATATGAAGATCACCGGAAGGATAAGGAAACATTGTTAAATGATAAAAGTTCTTTTTGCCTTTAACTTTATCTTTTGCTTGATAAAGCTTCTTCTTTTCCCACTCCTTCTGCCACTTTTTTTCGATTTTTTGCGGATTGTATTTAATCATTGGATTTTCGGAAATAAAATCTTGGGCTTCACCACAAACGGCTTCTCTTCCCAAGATTTGCCTTCTTTATCTGCTCCGATAATTTCAAAAATCCTGTCGCTTGTCTGCGGTAGAAACGGCTTCAAAAGCCAAGCGATATTCAATAGTATCACAATTAAATTAGTTATTACTTCATTTAGATGTTCCGGATTATCAGCCAAAGACCAAGGCTTATGTTCGTCAACATACGAATTTGCAAAATCAATCAGAGAAAAAATACTTTCCAGAGCGATATGAAGCTTGAATTCGCTTATGTTCTGATTATATTTTTTCCATGTTTCGATAACTTTATCATCGATCTCTTTGGACACGAATTTCCGGTGATAAGCAAAACTGCTGTTAAAAGATTTTTCGATCAATGCGACCACCCGCGACACCAGATTGCCTAAATTATTTGCCAAATCGGCATTATAGCGTGCCTCAAATTTTTGAATTGAAAAATCGCCGTCTTCATAAGATGGAATCTCCCGCAATAAATAATATCGAACTGGATCAACTCCGTATCTTTTAACCAATTGAAACGGGTCAATCACATTACCGATTGTTTTTGACATTTTCTGACCATCAATAGTAATGAACCCGTGTACATAAATTGACTTCGGTGTTTCTAGTCCGGCTGCTAGCAGCATCGCCGGCCAGATAATGGCGTGAAAACGCAAAATATCTTTTCCAATCAAATGAATATCGGCCGGCCATAGATCTTTTAACTGAAACGATTCCTCGCCGTAATTTATGGCGGAGATATAATTTTGGAGAGCTTCTGTCCAGACATAAATGGTGTGTTCCGAATCATCCGGAACAGGAATGCCCCATTCCAAGTCTTTTCTCGGCCTAGAAAAACTAACGTCTTCCGACTCTTTAAGCAGATTTAAAACTTCGTCTTTTCTAAATTGCGGCTGGATTTTTATTTTATCTTCCGAAATCAAATCTCTAATTTTATCTTTATATTTAGAAAGCTTAAAAAAATAGTTCTCCTCTTTGATTTTTTCCGGCTCAATTTGATGGTCTGGGCAAAGACCGTTCTTTAATTCGCTTTTTTTTATAAAAGCCTCGTGCCCGATACAGTAAAGGCCTTCGTATTTTGCCTTATATAAATCACCGTTGTCTTTTAGTTTTTTCCAAAATTTCTGGACTGCCGGCCAGTGCCTTTTCTGATCTGTTGTTCTAATAAAATCGTCATTTGAGATATTCAACTCTTTCAATAAATTTTTGAAATACTCTGAAATTTCATCAACAAACTCTTTTGGTTCTTTGCCGGCTAACTTAGCCGCTTTAACAATCTTGGCGCCGTGCTCATCTGTCCCAGTCAAGAAAAAAACATCATCGCCCCTCAAACGATGATACCGAGCCAAGACATCAGCCTGAACTTTTTCCAAAGCATGGCCTAAATGAGGCCGATCATTGGTATAATCTATGGCTGTCGTAATGTAAAACTTGCTCATTAACCAATAATATCAATTTATGTCAAAAAATCTAGCTGATAATAACTACAAACTCCCCGAGATTTTCTTTCTCAATTTGAGGTAGAATTTCAGAAATTTTTCCGCGGTATATAGTTTCGAATTTTTTGGTCAATTCGCGGCAGACGATAATATCTCTGTTTTTGAGATTTTCAAAATTCGATAATTCTTTCAAAGTCTTTAGGATCCGATGGACCGACTCGTAAAATACGACCGGGTATTTTGATTCTGCAATTTCCACAAAAAACTTTTTTCTGCCTTTTTTATGAGGCGGATAACCCAGAAATAAAAATTTATCGACATTAAAACCGGATATGCTTAAAGCTGTTATGGCGGCATTTGGCCCAGGCACAGGAACAATCTGAACCGAATCTCCAAAACGTTTAATAACCTCGCTGATTAACTTTCCTCCCGGATCATTTATCCCGGGCGTTCCGGCATCTGAAACTAAAGCCAAGTTCTTGCCTTGCTTCAATAAATTCAAGATATATTCGACTTTGCTTATTTTTGAATGCTGAAAATAAGAAACAAGCGGTTTCTTTATGCTATAAAAATTTAAAAGTTTAAAAGTTTCACGCGTGTCTTCAGCCAAAATAAAATCAACCTCTTTCAAGGTTTCGATTGCGCGAAAAGTTGCATCTTTTAAGTTGCCGATCGGAGTGGCAACTATATATAAAATAGCCAAAATATTTTTGCTTTAAGTTCTAAGTGGCGCCGACCGCTCTGGCTTTTTCTTTCTTCTCGGCAATATCGTTAAACCACTCAACAACTACCGTGGCCACAGGCACGGCCAAAATCATTCCTATGATTCCGGCGAGATTGAAACCGACAAGCAAAGCGATTATGACAGCTACAGGATTTATTCCAAGACTTTTTCCCATAATCAAAGGGGTCAAAACATGATTCTCAACCTGTTGAATAAGGATATAAACTCCAAGCGTCCAAAAACCCAAAGAAGGAGACTGAAAAAAAGCCAAACCAACAGCCGGAATAGCCGCCAAAACCGGACCGACATTTGGCACAAGTTCCAAAACCATAATCAAACCAGCTAAAACAAGAGCAAACTTGACGCCTAATATCGACAGAGCGACAAAAGTCATCAAGCCGACGATCAAAGACAAAAGCAATTGGGCCTGGAACCAACGGCCAAGATTTCTTTCAGAACGATGCCACAAATCCAAAGTGTATTTTTCGTACTTGTCCGGAACAACTGATTTAAGAAAATGATCAATCCCTCCTCTCATCACCGAAAGATAAAAAGATATCACTATGACTCCGGCGAAAGAAATTATTCCTCCGAAAATATTTATGATCAGCCCGACTGCGGATTGGCTTGACTCCTGCAAAAACTGGGACAAACTATCCAAAATTCCCTGAAGCTGGCTGATTATATCAAAACTTCCGGTCTCGCTTTTAATCGCTTCCAACGAAGCGGTTATTTGAGCGATAAATTTAGGAAGATCTTCGGTAAGTTCTCCGACCTCCTGCGAAAAAAATGGAATGGCCAGAGTCAGTATGAAAACAGCCAGAAGAAATATCGTAAGGTATAAAACTAAAATTCCGAGAATCCGGGGAATTCTTTTGCGGTCAAGCCACTTTGCAAAAGGATTGACTGCCGAGGCGACAACAATGGCAAAAAGCAGAATAAAAATGACCTGCCTCACTTGATAAAGCAAAATAAAAAACAAGACGATTAAAACGAATCTAAAAATAGTGGCGGTTGAAATATCAAACATTTGGCGCTCGTCGCTAGGCATATTTAAATATTTAAACTTCTAAAAGTTTCTCGAATTTATCTTTATCTTCAAACGGCCCGATCAAGGCAAGGTTAAGTTTTTCCGGACGGAAGATTTCGCTTGCAACTTCTTGGATATCTTCAGCCCTGACTTTCATTATTTTATCTAATTTCTCTTCAGGTGTCAAAGTCTGGTTTTTTAAAAGCCACTGATTAGCGTAAAAACCGGCCAAATCGTCAGATTGTTCAAGGGCAATGGCCAACCGGCCTCTTATGAATTCCTTGGCTTTTTTCAATTCTTTTTCAGATACTGATTCATCTTTAAGTTTCCTGTATTCATTCAAAATTACGGATACCGCTTTTTCCACCCTGTTATTATCTACCCCCGATGAACTGGCAAAATAGCCATGGTCAGTATAGGCGTCAAAACCAGACCTTACATAATAAGAGAGGCCGTGCTTTTCCCTGATTTCGATAAATAAACGTGAGCTCATCCCGCCGCCAAGAATCACTGATAAAACTTGCGCCGCTTCGCTTTTAGGCGAAAACATATCAAAAGCCCGAACGCCTAATATAAAATGGGTCTGGTCAGTCTTCTTATGCTCAAGTAAAACTTCGGGCTTATCTTGCGATTCCAAAACTGCCAGCCGATCCAGCTTTTGGCCCACTCTTGAATCCTTGAAAAATTTCGGAACTAGCTCGTTTCTGACTTGCTCCTTATCAACATTCCCGGCCACAGCAATAATAGTGTCTTTAGCCACGTAATGCGAATTAAAATAATCGACAAAATTATCGCGGGCCAATTTCTTTATGATTTCTTTTTCTCCGGCCACGTTCCATCCGACTGGCTGGTCCCCGTAGAGAAGCTTTTCAAACAAATCGCCGACATGGCGGGGCGGATCATCTAAATACATATTTATTTCTTCAATTATCACGCCGCGCTCCTTTTCGATTTCGGCCCCGTCAAGCTTTGAGTTCAAAAAAATATCAGAAATGACGTCGGTGACTAGATTTAAATTATCGCTTGAAGCCTTAGCATAATAACCCGTGTATTCTTTTGAGGTAAAGGCATTGTATTCAGCGCCGATTGCATCAAGCTCCTGGCTGATGTCCAGGGACTGCGGCCTCTTTTGCGTGCCTTTAAACATCATATGCTCCAAAAAATGGGAGATGCCGTTTATTTCCTTGGTTTCGTAGCGTGAGCCGGTGCCGACCAAAACCAAAACCGTTACCGTTTTGGTGCTTTTCATCGGCACAACTACTAATCGCAAACCGTTCTCGTATTGATGAAGAAGAAAATCTTGGTTCATCTTAATTTTTCTTCGAAATATTTCTTCAAGTCGCTAATTAATACTCTCTCCTGTTTAGTCGTGTCCCGATCTCTAACTGTAACTGTATCATCTTCCAAAGTTTGATGATCGATTGTTACACACCAAGGCGTGCCAATCTCATCCTGCGAATAATATCTTTTGCCGATATTTCCCCGATCATCCCAGGCAACATTTAACCCTGTCGTTTTTAAATCTTTATAAACTTGTCTGGCTTTTTTAACCAATTCCGGCTTGTTGGCCAAAAGAGGAAACACAGCAACTTTATACGGCGCTAATTTCGGATGGAGTTTTAAAACAATGCGATCCTTATCTTCGTAATAAGCATCACATAGAAAAGCCAAGGCCAGCCGATCAACGCCGGCTGAAGGCTCAATAACATAAGGAATAAAGTTTTCGCCGGAATCGTCGGTGTAGGAAAGATCTTTTCCTGAATGTTTAGAGTGGGTTTTCAAATCAAAATCGGTCCGATTGGCAATGCCCTCAATTTCCTTCCAGCCGAAAGGAAATTCATACTCTATATCAACTGTCGCGCTCGAATAGTGAGCTCTTTCTTCTTTCGACTGTTCTCTTTTGCGAACATTTTTCAATCCTAAATCATCATACCAGCTAAGTCTCCTATTTACCCATTCAGTAAAAGCGTTCCCGTCTTCACCGGGTTTAACAAAATATTCGAGCTCCATCTGTTCGAACTCCCGGGTTCTAAAAATGTAATCTTTTGGATTAATCTCGTTTCTAAAAGCTTTTCCGATTTGGGCGATTCCAAAAGGAATTTTAACCCGCATTGTATCAATGATATTTTTAAAATTCACCATAATCCCGGCAGTAGTTTCGGGTCTCAAATAAACAACGGCCGCAGAATCTTCAGCGGGTCCGACAAAAGTTTTAAACATAATGTTAAAACGACGCGGCTCAGTAAATTCTTTGCTTCCGCAATTCTCGCAGACCGGAACGAAGTCATCTGCCTTAAATCTCTGGTGGCATTTCTTGCATTCAACCAAAACATCAGTAAAGCCGCCATCAAGATGGCCGGAGGCCTGCCAGACTTTTGGATTCATTATTATAGCGGCGCTTAAACCGACTACATCATCCCGGGCCCTTACAACCGAAATCCACCATTCCTGCTTGATATTAAATTTCAGTTCCGCCCCAAGCGGGCCAAAATCATAAAAACCGCTTAACCCCCCGTAAATTTCCGAACCCGGAAAAATAAAACCGCGCCTTTTGGCAAGCGAAACTATTTTATTCAGCTTATCTTCCATAACTACTCTAAATTCTAAATTCTGTATTCTAGTTTGCCACTGTTCCCGGCGAATCGCTTACTGTCTGCGTATTGATCGCGGGCTGGCTTAAATTAATTTTTTCTTTGGTAAAATTATCTGTTGCCTCGAAACTGGATTCTTTAGTTATTTCCGGAGCCTGGCCGACTTGATTTATGCTTGGCGTAATTCCTATTTGGAAAATAGCTTCAAAAACATTGGAAACTGCGCCTGTCCCGGCCGGAACCGTGGTAATCAACCAGCTTACTCTGCCTAAGCTCGGATCATATCTTATTTGAGACTGAGACGGCGTAAGCTTGAATTCATTTTCCCAGCTGACTCCCGGCGGCAAAAAACTTTCTACTCTTGCATTCGTCAAATCATTCCCTTCATTAACTATCTTCCAATGTATCGTATATGTCGTTTTTTGGCCAACCCGGGGAGGAACCGGCCCGGAATTTTGAACCGCCTGATCATTGTAAAAAGCCTTTGCTGTAAAACTGACCTTTGATCCAACTTTTACCATCATCTCGGCAGACGAAGTAACCTTATCTAAATCAAAATCCGGCGGGACAGAAGAAATCTGAATTAAAGAGGTGACTTTTAACGAATAGCTTTTGCCGAAAGTTTTTGGGAAATCCTGCTTTACATTTACCTCAAAAGAAACTTCTCCACTGCCTCGAGGCGGCAAATTTCCTAAATCATCTGAAGCGGCGGCATTCCACAAAATAGTCCGGGAATTCTGGTCAAAAAACCCGTCATTGGTTTTTAATGTGGCGAAGTCAAACATTTGGCCGTCCAAAGCCGCTCTTAATTCAAGGGCTGAAAAATTATAGTTGGAATCGTTGGAAAATTTTATTGTATATTTTAACCGATCTCCCGCCTTAGCTGCAAAACTTTTTGAATCATTTATTAAAACTTCGCTTCTAATAAGCGGAGAAGAAATAGTGAGCAGCACCTCTGATTTTTGCAGATCAAAGAATTGATCGCCTGTTTTCTTTCTTAATACGGCAGAAAATGTTTTGCCTTCTTTTTCAAATCCTGAAATTTCGCCTTCAACACTTACTCTGACGCCCTCGCCAGCCTTAATTGAAGCAATGTTAAAGATACCATTTCTTTCATTCGGTGAAGGCATCGCTTTTTTAAAAATGAAGCCTTCAGGATACGAAAGTGCAAGCTGCAGATCCTGTAAATCTTTTTCTGTCTCATTCCTTAAATCGACAAACACGGTGACCGTTTGGCCGGATAAAATATTGGGCGGCGCGCTTAGACTGACAGAAACAGAAACTCTGGAAATAGTTGTTATCGCTTCTTCAGTTTTTTGAAAAACTGAACGAAAGTTTGAAGGGGAGTAGGTTAAGACAGCTTTTGCTTTTTTATTCTCGCCTTTCTCTCCCGTGATTATCGCTTTAAATAAAAACTCTTTTTCGCTTCTTTGTTCAAAAGTCCCCAAATCAAGATTGGCCAGTAAAGAATCTAAGGGCTCGCCGTCCCTTAAAGGAGTGGAATCTTCAGGATAAAAGAATGATAATTTCGAGTCGGTTAAATTAAAATTATTTCTGTTTTCAACGATAACTTTGTATTCTATTTCTTCGCCGCTTGCCGCTTCTTCCTGTACTTCTATTTTCAAAAAAACCTGGCCTTCCTTGAATCTGGCCTGATAAAGCAAAAAAATCACTGTTCCCAGAATCAATAAAATAAACAAACTAATGATTAGCCTTCTTTCCATTTAGGTTAAATATATCATTTGATTAATCCGAGCCAAATTTTTCTACCTGATTCGATCTCTTCTTCTTTTTCAACATCATAAGCAAATTTGGAGTTATGCCTTGATTCATTCAACTCTTTTAAAACTGTTTTTTGTTTTATGAAATCGTTTTCCCGCAAAATCGCCTCCTTTAATTCTCTATCTTCAGAAAACCAAAAAGTTCTGACTTTTTGATCGTATTCATAGCCGGCATCTTTTCTTGCGTCTTGTATCATCCTTATAAATTCTCTCACCCAGCCCTCCTGCCGCAAAGCCGGCGTAATTTTAGTATCCAAAATAACTTCTTCTTTTCCGCCTTTTTCAAACTTTACTTCTTTTACATTCACTTCTTCTTTGATTAAATCAAGCAATTCTTTACTAAATTCTATATTCTGTGTTCTAAATTCTAATTTAGCCAGGGGCTGCCTCACTTTGACTCCTGCTTCTTTCCTGGCCGCCAATCCAAGACTCGCAATCTTTCTGACTAGCTCCATTTCTTCCTCGAGCTTTTTATCAGTCAGTTTTTTGTTTTCTTTCGGCCAATTGTGAAAATGAACCCCGTTAGAAATAGCCGCGCCAGCGGTCCCTTCAGGACTCGCGCCTTCAGCGCGAGCGCGACTTCTAACGGGGTGAATGCTTATCTCTTGATACAGATATTCAGCCAAAAACGGAACAAATGGCGCAATAAGTTTTGCCGCCTCTAAAAGAATGAATCTTAACAAATCTTTTTGAGCTGAATTTCCCTCTGACTGGAACTTTTCACGGCTTCTTCTGATCCACCAATTTGATAAATCTTCGATAACAAACTTTTCAATCTCCCGGCTGGAAGACGTTGAATCATAATTATCTAGAGAATCTGTAACCGACTTAATCAAATTGTTGAATTTTGATAAAAGCCAGCTATCGAGTACCGACAGATTATTTTTTTTATCTAATTTGTGAAAGTTAACCCCTGACTGCTCATCATTTTTATACAGTTCCCAAAACCTTAAAGAATTCATCAAAACCCGGACAAACCCGTTTTCTGTTTGTTTAAGCTCTTCTTCTTTAAAACTTTTAGACTCCCCGGCTTGATTAACTTTATAAAACCACCACCGCCCGACATCAGAACCGAATTTATCAATTACGTAATTAGGGGTGATCACGTTACCGATCGATTTGGACATCTTTCTGCCGTTTTTATCCAAAGCAAAACCCAAAGAAATGACATTTTTGTAAGGCGGGCCAAAATCTAAAAGCGTGGAAACAGCCAATAATGTATAAAACCAGCCGCGAGTTTGATCCACTCCTTCGGTAATAAAATCAGCCGGGAAATTTTCTTTGAATTCTTTTTTATTTTCAAAAGGATAGTGCAGTTGCGCAAAAGGCATTGCTCCGGAATCAAACCAGACATCCGTCACCTCCGGAATTCTTTTCATCTCGCCGCCGCACTTTGGACATTTCAATAAAACCTCATCTATGTAAGGCCGATGCAGATCCAGATTCCCGAATTCGTCGCGCGGGAAGTTATCAAACTCCAATATTCTCATTTCTCCGGGCTTAAGCAGAATCATTGCCCCATCTTTTATATCCAGAATCTGATTCTTTTTTGCCAAGAAGAGCTCCTGTTCGCTGAAATTTTTTGACATACCTTCCATCAGCCACAAAGGATCACCATGACTTACAATCAAAATATTCTTGCCTTCGTATTGATCGCCTGTTTCTCTGATGAAAGATAAAACTCTCTTTCTGACTTCATTCCGGCTCTCACCATCCATTCCGAATTTGGTGTTAAAATCTGTATTCGGATATTCTTCCCTGGGAATACAAGCATAATAATCTCTGCCTTCGCATACACTGCCATGGTCCATTTCCTTCAAACGATAATCTATTTTCATCTCGATCCCCAATTCTTCTCCGATTATCTGGGCTGTTCTTTTTGTCCTCAAAAAAGGAGAAGCAAAAATTAAATCGATCTTTTCTTTTTTTAATTTCCCGACGACTTTTCCCGCCTGATCAGTTCCTCTTTCGGTCAAATCGTATTTATCGGTTTCTAATTTAGTGCTGTTTATTTCTTTGCCTCCAAAATTATTTTTCTGGCTTTCACCGTGACGCAGAATAAAATACTTGTTTGGCTTCCGATAACGATATTTTTCAAGTTCTTCCAATGAGCCTATAACCGAATAATTGCGGCATTCCTTGCATTCCCAAACCGGCAAGGGTGTCCCCCAATAGCGGTCCCGCGAAAACGCCCAGTCTTTCACTTCATTAAGCCATTGTCCGAAACGGCCCTCTTTAATATAAGAGGGAACCCAGTTTATTTTTTTGTTGTTGGCAATAAGATTTTTTTTAACGGCTGTGGTCTTAACAAACCAGGAATCAGTCGCGTAATAAAGAAGCGGGGTCTTACACCGCCAGCAAAAAGGATAATCGTGAGAATAGGATTCAACTTTGAGTAAAAGATTTTTATCTTTGAGATAATAAATAATATCTTTATCAGCGTCTTTTACAAACTTTTCCGCAAGTTCCGGAACATCGTTGGTAAATTTCCCTTCCTTATCAACGGTATGATATTTTGGCAGGCCGATCTTTTCGCCCAACTGATAATCGTCTTCTCCATACATCACTGCGGTATGAACTACGCCTGTTCCTTCTTCGGTCGAAACAAAATCAGCCGGATAGATTTTGTATGATTTCTCCGACTGAAGTTCTTTGATTTTAAATAACGGCTCGTATTCCAAACCAACCAAGTCTTTACCTGTTATTTCTTTTTCAATCTGATACGGTTTATTTAGAACTTTACCTGCCAAATCCTTCGCCAAAATAAAGTTTTCATTGTCTTTACGAACCACTGCATAATCGATTTTTTCACCGACAGCCAAAGCGACATTTCCGGGAAGAGTCCAGGGAGTTGTAGTCCAGGCTAAAATATAAGTTTTATCATCTGTTTCAAAACCACCGATTTTTGGGTCCGGTTTTAATCTAAACTTGACATAAACCGAATCTTCAGTGATATTTTCATAACCTAACGCCACCTCATGACTCGACAAAGCCGTGCCGCAGCGCGGACACCAAGGCAAAACTTTATGGCCTTTATACAAAAACTTTTTTTTGTCGAACTTTTGTATGATATGCCAGAGAGTTTCGATATAATCATTGTCATAAGTAATGTAAGGATTTTCAAAATCAAGCCAAAAACCCATCCGCTTTGAAAATTTTTCCCACTCGGCCTTGTAGCGCCAGACCGATTCTTTTGCTTTTTTGTTGAATTTAGAAATCCCGTATTCTTCGATTTCTTTTTTTGATTTCAAACCAAGTTCTTTTTCAACTTCTATTTCAACCGGCAAACCATGGGTGTCCCACCCGGCTTTTCGCGAGACAAAAAAACCAGCCATAGTTTTAAAACGGATGAAAAGATCTTTGAAGGCCCGGGTTTCAAAATGCCCTAGATGGGGCATTCCGTTTGCCGTCGGCGGCCCTTCGTAAAAAACGAATTTCTTCCCTCCTTTTCTGTGGCCGAAGATTTTTTCTGGGATATTGTTAGCTTCCCAGAATTTCTGGATTTTTTCTTCGATTTTAGCTAGATTAGATTCAGACACAATATTATAATTATTAGTATATTTCTATGAAAACAGCAATTTTATTTTTGGCTCTGATTTTCTTGATCAATATCCTTTTTATGGTTGCGGATGTTGATTATATCTTCAAGGCTTTTAATGTTGACCCGATTCTTCATTTCTCCGGCGGTTTTTTTGTAGCTATGTTTTTTGCGGGCTACCTCAAACATTTGAAAATCGGCAATCCCGGCAGTCCAAGACTTAAAAAGGTTCTCATTTTAGTGAGCATAACGGTTTTTATCGGAGTAATTTGGGAATTCTCGGAATATTTAGGCACTAAATTATTTGGAGATTATTTTTACAATAAATACAGAGTAATCTGCTGTATGGGCAATCTGGACGATACAATAAATGATCTGCTGATGGATATTCTCGGAGCAGCTTTATTTGTTTTTGTATTTTTAAATCCTCTCCGGGGCCTCGATTCCTAAAAGATTAAAACCTTTTTCTAAAATTTGAATCATTAAACTGACCAGCCCCAGCCGGGCATTTCTAATTTTCTCATCATCTTCCTTTAAGACTGGAACCGATTCATAAAATCTATTGATCAAATTGCAAAGCTCATAAAGGTACAGAGTTAAGATATTCGTAAGGTTATTCTCGACGGTCAGGGTAAGAATCTCGGGAAATTTAATCATTTTTTTCATTAGGGAAACATCAATTTCTTTATTCAGTGATTCTAAATTTTTAGATTTCGAGATGGTCCCGGCTTTACTCTTAATGCTGGCCAAACGGGCGTAAGTATATTGAAGATAAGGACCGCTGTCTCCTTTCAAATTAAGGATTCTATCCCAGTCAAAAACTATATCGCTCAAGCGGTGCTCTTTTAAAATAAAATATTTTAACGCGCTGATCCCGACAGCTTTTCCGGAAAGTTCGACCGCTTTATCTATCAATTCTTTTATTGGCACGGCTCCGCCCTCTCTGCTCGACAATTTCTTTTTATCTTTTCCGAGAATAAGCCCAAATTTAATATGACTGATTTCTGTTTCATCTAAGCCCGAGATTTTAGCAATCGCCTTAAGCTGATCAAAATGAAGCGACTGCTCGTTTCCGACGACATAAAGAATTTTTTCCGGCTTGTATTCTTTGATTCGGTATTTCAAGGCGGCAATATCGCGAGTCAGATACAAGCTTGCTCCGTCAGATCTTTGAATCAAGGCTGGAAGCAAATTGAATTGATCCAAAGAAATAATAACAGCGCCTTGGCTCTCTTTGGCTATTCCTTTATTTCGCAATTCTTCGACTAAAGGTTTTAAATCCTTCTCAAAAGAACTCTCACCTGTATAAGTATCGAATTTAACTCCTAAAATCCTGTAAATCTTTTCAAATTCTTTCAAAGACTCATTTTTAAACCACTTCCATAATTTTCTGTTTTCTTCATCTCCTTCTTCGAGCTTCTTAAATTCTTCTCTCCCTTTTTCTTCCAGTTCCGGACGGTTTTTCAATTCGTCGTGGAATCTTACATAGAGATCATTTAAAGTTTCAATTGGATTTGTCTTAACTTCTTCTTCTTTGCCCCACATCTTATAAGCCGAAATCAATTTCCCGAATTGAGTTCCCCAATCGCCCAAATAATTCCAGCGAATAACTTTATAACCTAAAGCTTCATAGATATTGGCCAGGGCGTCGCCCAGAACCGTTGAACGGAGATGCCCGACATGCATCACTTTGGCAATATTGGGCTGGGAATATTCAACTATAACCGTCTTGCTCTTTCCAATATCCGGAAATTTCAGAACCTCGGAAAGATTATCCAATAAATACTTTTTAGATAGATAAAAATTTATAAACCCGTTTTTTGCGATTTCGATTTTTTCAAATTGATTTTTGAATTCGTTTCTTAACCCTTCGACTATGCTCAAGGCAAGTTTTTGCGGATTTCCGCCGGTTTTTTTAGCCAACCCGCCTTCGCCAAGGCTTTGGCGGGCAAGTAGAAAGGCGATGTTGGTTGAGTAGTCGCCAAGGCCTTCAGGCGGGTAGGAAACGGCAAAATCAATATCCGGGTGCTCTTTTCTAAGAAATTCTTGAATTTGCTTCTTCATTAGTTTAAAATATATCACAATATGCTAAGCGAAGAAAAAACAATCATTGAAGCAGTTAAAAAAGTTTCTCCTTCGGTGGTGAGCGTTATCATTTCAAAGCATCTCCCCAAAACCAAAAGAATAATGGCTTCTCCTTTCGGACCTTTTGAATTTATCATCCCCGAAGAAAAAGCAGATGAAAAAGATCAAAACAAACTAAAAGAACAATCAGTCCAAATCGGCGGCGGTTCCGGATTCGTGGTCCATTCAAACAATGAACACAGCCTCATCCTCACCAATAAGCATGTTGTCCATGATAAAGAAGCCGAATATACGGTTTTAGCCGGAGACAACGAATACCCGGCCCAGGTTTTATCAAACGATCCGCTCAACGACATCGCCATTTTAAAAATAAAAGTAAGAGGCCTGCCTGAAGCGATGCTTGGAGACTCTTCTAAAGTCCAAATCGGGCAAACGGCCGTGGCCATCGGCACAGCCTTGGGAATGTTCACCAATAGCGTTTCCAAAGGAATAATTTCCGGCTTGTCGCGCCGGATCGCGGCATCTTTGGGAGACGGCCAGGAAACAGAAGTGCTAAGAGGAGTAATGCAAACTGACGTAGCCATAAATCAGGGAAATTCCGGAGGGCCTTTGATCAATACCGAAGGCGAGGTGGTCGGAATAAACACGGCCATAATCTTCGGCGCCCAGAATATCGGTTTTGCTCTGCCGATTAACTGGGCAAAAAAAGATTTAGACGACATTTTAAAATACGGGCGGATAGAAAGACCATATTTGGGACTTCGCTATGTAATGCTTAATAAAAAATTGAAAGAGCAATACGAACTTGGAGCAGACTCCGGAGCATTGGTTTTAAGCGACCATTTTCCGGATTCCAAAGCAGTAATCCCGGGCAGTCCGGCGGACAAAGCGGGAATAAAGGAAAATGATTTAATTTTCGAAATAAACGGCAAAAAACTTGATGAAAAATCAGAACTGGCCGATTTAGTGCAGGAGTGCAAAATCGGCGAAGAAATCGAAATCACTCTCTTGAGAAACGGCAGCGAAACTCTAAAAACAAAAGTTAAGCTCGAAGAGATGAAATAAAACTATGAATAAAATAATATGGATTTTGCGCGTTGCGGTCTTTGGCGAGTTCTTGGGGCATGGCATTTTTGCGCTTCAGGGAAAAGAAGGATGGTTTAAATATTTTGAGCCGTTCGGCATCACGAATCCGGAAACGATAGCAACATTACTGCTCATAGTAGGAATAATAGACATTGCTCTCGCAATAACGGTTTTAGTAAAACCAATCAGGCCATTGATCCTTTGGATGGCTTTTTGGGGGCTGTGGACGGCTTTAATCCGTTGGCCCCTCGGCCCTGACCCTGTCTGGGATTTCTTTGAACGCTGGACTAACTGGGGCGCTCCGCTTGCGCTGTATTATTTGTATAGAAAGTAAAATTCCGTACCCTAATTTAATGAAATGGATTATTCCAATAACTCTTATCGCAGTAGCAGTTGGAATTTACTTTATGTCTGTTGATTCCAATTCAATTTTATCCGATAAAAAAACTTTTATAACTGACGGAGTAAAGCATTCGGTTCCTTTGGATGAAATTATATCCGGCGGTCCGCCTAAAGACGGGATCCCCTCCATTGATAATCCCAAATTTTTATCCATTGAGGAAGCGGATGGATTTTTAAATAACGAAGAAACGGGCACGGGATTGTGCGTAGGAAACGACCCCTCGACAGGCTCGGGGCAAGACTGTCGATTTTATCCTTACCAGATATTAGTCTGGCATGAAATAGTTAATGATACAGTAGGTAGCCAGCCAGTATTAATTACTCATTGCCCTCTTTGTTTAACCGGTATCGTTTTTGAAAGAAAATTAGAAGGACAAACGGTAGAGTTTGGCACTTCCGGCAAACTCTGGAAATCAAATCTGGTTATGTATAACCGGACAGATGATCCCAAAAATGAATCACTTTGGTCCCAAGTATTAGGCGAAGCTATTGTTGGTGAATTTACCGGAACTAAATTAAGAATCCTGCCATCAGATATAATTAGATATAAAGACTGGAAAAAACTCCATCCTAATACCAAAGTTCTTTCCAAAGATACCGGAATTATCAGAAATTACGGTTATGACCCATATGGAGACTACTACACTTCGAATAATGTCTCTTTTGGCGCTTCTTTTAACGATAATCGACTACACCCGAAAGAATTTATCTTGGGCATTCAGGTAAAAGGGAAATATAAAGCATATCACTCAAGCGCCATAACTATTGGCGAGACAAAAGATATATTTAATGGCGAACAAATTTTTATTCAAAAGAAAATAGAAGGCGAGGTGCGGATGTTTATCGGCGCTAAACGCGAACCCCTGCCGTATATCGGAGGATTTTGGTTTAGCTGGCTGGCGGTTCATCCTGAAACCGAACTTTTCAAGTAAGTCGTTAACGAATTAAGAACGGGGTAATTTCTGGGTTGAAAAACCAAAACAGAAAATCTCTTTCTTAATTAAATAAAAATGGGTCTATCAGCTTTGATAAATGCCGATCTCGGCCTATTCATCTTGCGTTTGGTCGTGGCTGTTGTTTTTTTGTATCACGGCCTGCCTAAACTGATGAAAGCCAAAATGATGGGTCAAATGATGGGTATGCCCGGGGGTGCGATCTTCGTCCTGGGTATAGTTGAAACACTTTCAAGCCTTGCCTTGATTTTAGGTTTCAATATGCAATCAGCTTCTATATTGCTGGGTATTGTTATGCTTGGAGCAATTTATTTCAAAACGGCTAAATGGCAAACCGGGTTTTCAGCTACAGATAAAACCGGTTGGGAATTTGATCTGATTTTATTAGCGGCGAATGCGGCAATATTTTTTACCGGCGGAGGAAGTTATCAGCTTTTTTAGAATAAGAAAAATATGAAAAAGCTGCTTATTATACTATTTTTAATCACGGCTGGAGTTTTGATTTTGATTTTTGGTTTGAACAGTAAAGAATCTGCGGATTTAGACCAAACCAGTGATTCACAGCTAAAAATAGGAACTAAGATAGGCAACATTGCTCCGAATTTTCAGTTAACTGACTATACCGGTAAAACCGTATCGCTTTCAGACTTCAAAGGACAAAAAGGAGTTTTTGTGAATTTCTGGGCTTCCTGGTGTCCATTCTGCGTTGACGAAATGCCGTTAATGGCGAGAGTACAAGAAAAATATGCAGCGCAATACGAAACCATAGCTGTTAATAGGGGTGAAAGTCTTGAAACGGCTAATGAATTTTCTGACAAAGTTGGCGTTACCAATAAAATGATTCTTCTTTTAGATAAAAAGGATTCTATATATAAGGAGTACGGCGGCTTTGCGATGCCTTACAGCTTATTTATAGATAAAAACGGAGTAATCAGAGATATTAAATTGGGTCCGTTGACTGAACAAGAACTAGAAGGAAAAGTTCAAAAAATCCTCTAATATGATTGAATTTGGTTTAGCCTTAATTATTTCATCCTTTATCGCCGGTGTACTCACCTTTTTTGCGCCCTGCACCTTGCCGCTCGTCCCGGCTTTTTTAGGAGTGATTTCCGGAGTCAGAGGTGCGGATTTAAACAATATAGAAAAGCTTAAAAATTATCGGTGGCGGATATTTTCTAATGCCCTTTTTTATGTCTTGGGGTTCTCCTTGATTTTCGTTCTATTTGGAATATCTTTTTCATTTTTAGGGAAAATTGCGGTAATCCGCCTTTTAATTCAGAGAATTGGCGGCGTTTTAATTATATTATTCGGATTATTCTTATTGGGCTGGCTTAAAATAGGTTTTTTAAATACCGAAAAGCAAATCAGAGTCCCCAAACTTTTAGAATCGGCAAGCAGAGTTAATTCATTTGGAATCGGAGCTCTTTTTGCTCTTGGCTGGTCGCCTTGCGTCGGGCCATTATTGGGTTCGATCCTGCTTCTTGCTGCAAATTCGGCCACCATAGTCCAAGGCACTTTCTTACTGATTGTTTTTTCTATAGGCTTGGCTATCCCATTTCTATTAACTGCTCTTCTTATAGGCAAGGCCTTTACTGCTTTTAGCCGTTGGAGTGGAATAATAAACACTGTAAATAAAATCGCGGGCGTTTTCTTAATTGCTCTTGGATTTTTGCTGGTCAGTAATCAATTTTCTTCTGTATTTAGTTTCTTAATAGGCTATTTTAGCAGACTTCAGTTCTACGAGGAGTTTATTAACAGATTTTTTTAAAACGGAGTAAGCATCGTAGGAGAGGAAAACTCTGGTGGCAGAATTATACGCTTATTTGGTAAGAAATCAGGTGGGGAGATTGGCTTTGCCTCTCGCTGCTCTGCGAAGTGGCTTCGCTACGCAGCACGAGCGCCTCGCCGCTTTAGGTTAATCTTTTTCTTGCAAAAGCAAAGCCCGAACCTTGTTTCAAGTATTTTTCAAAATCAAGAGCTTTCTTTTTGCTCTTGAAAGCACAATACCAGACTAACTCAAATGGTGCTTTGCTTCTGGTGTATCTGACTTCACTTGTACTGCGTAGCTTTAGCGAAGCAGTATACCAGTTATGGTCTTTGATTCTTTTATTTAGGTCCTCTGTAAAACCAGTATAGAAACTTTTGTCTTTTTTACTTTGGAGGATATAGATGTAATACACAACTGAATTATAAGGTAAGCCCTGCTTCGCATAAAGCTACGCAGGGCACTTCTACGCAAAAACAAAACTCCAAATAATTTTGGAGTTTTGTAAACCTTCTCAGTGCCGTGCACTTCGAAGCTTTAGCGTAGAAGTGGAGGTGGGGAGATTGGACCCCCGTCCGGGAAAATCGCCAGAAAAATGTTTAGCTGATGTAGCCGGTTTGTTTAAGCCCGGAGTCAAAAGCCGACAAAATCTCCGAGCGCCTAACTGAATAAAAGGTGCTCAAGAGCTTATTAGGCATAAACTCCTGTTTGTTCTCTCGGTGTCTGACGCTCTATTCTGCTACCGAGAACATTGCAGATAAAGCGGCCTACGCGCTTTTAGGCGTAAGCAAGTGCAGGTTTATAGTTTGCACCTATTTGTTGGCTGAACTTTTTATGTGATTACAGCCATGCACAACCAGCAATTTTTCTTTTGAAAGTTCCGTCGAAACTTGCACCCCCGCAATTTAATGATATATCGAAATATCGAGTTAATACTGTTTAAGCGTTCTTTCGATCTTTCTTTGCTCTTCCTTTTTCTTTATGACGTCTCTTTTATCTCTTTTCTTTCTTGCTTTAGCCAACCCTATCTCAATCTTGATTCTACCTTTCTTATTATACGCCTTTAAAGGCACGACTGTCAATCCTTTCTCTTTTGACTTGCCAATCAAACCATCTATTTCTTTTTTGTTCAAAAGCAGTTTTCTGTTTCGCTGGGAATCATAATCTTTGGGCGTGTTTTTCGGTTGGTAGGGAGAAATAGTTGAACCAACTAAAAAAACCTCTCCGTCTGAAATTTTAATATACGAGCCTGCAATAGATATTTTTCCGGTCTTCACCGATTTTACCTCGTGTCCTTCAAGAACTATTCCGGCTTCAAAAGTTTCAATGATCTCATAATCATGCCAAGCTTTTCTGTTTTCGGCGTATGTCATTAAAATAATTAAATCAGCTAAGCTATAAAAACGCAAAAGCCGCCAAGTTCTCACGGAGAACGCGGCGGCTTCAGAAATTAAAGAAAGTGCTGATTCGATGGATCATCGAACCAAGCCAGGGGCGGCGACGAACCTGGGTCTGAACTTGAGAAACTGGAGCGATTCTGACTTTTGGAACCGCAACCAATTTCACATAAACGGGCAATCCGTATTTCTGTTCGAGAGCCTCTTTTTTTGAAGGAATATCGAACAGAGCACCGTTTTTGAAATAGTATTCTATCTCGTACTCAACGACCCAGACAACCAAATCTACTTCTTCAATAAGCACGCGATCAGGAACAAAAAACTGTGCTTTGTAAAATCCGGTTGCCATCAAATCACCCCCTTTCAAAATAGCTAATTTAACTATACCACGAATATTGCGAATGGGCAAAGTTGCTTGAATATTCCACGATCCGGTGCTAAACTGAATCCATTGGCTATCTTCAGGCGACCCCGATCAAATTATCAAATTAAAGCGCCTCAAGTTTTAGTAATCGATGAGAACGGTCAAAAGCTCGGCGTTTTAAATACGGCAGAAGCCATAAGAATGGCCCAAGAAAAAAATCTTACCCTGGTTGAGATCGCTCCCCAGCAAAACCCGCCGATTGCCAAGATAATGGATTACGGCAAATGGCTTTATGAAAGGGAAAAAAGCGAAAGAAAAAAAGCCAAAGGAGCAAAGACCGAAGTAAAGACCATAAAAATAGGCTTGACCACGGGCGAACACGATCTGGAGATCAAATCAAAAAAGATAGACGAGTTTTTAAAGAAAGGGGATAAAGTTCAGATCGAGCTTCAATTAAGAGGGCGGCAAATGGTGATGAAAGACCTAGGAAGAGAAAAGATAAAAAAATTTCTAGAATTCATAAAAGAGCCGTTTGAACCGGAAAGCCAGATAAAATCGCAGGGACGAAGTTTGAATATAATAGTAAAAAGAAATGTCAAAAGGCTTTAGACCGAAAAAAGCGATGGTTAAGCGCATTAAAGTGACTGGCACGGGAAAGTTATTGAGACGCAGCACAAAAATGAATCACTTTGAAGCCAAAGAATCTAGCAAAAAAAGCAGAAAGGACCGCAAAGAATTTTTGATAGCCAAATCCGATGAAAAAGCGGTGAAACAGCTACTGCCATGACCAGAGTCAAGCGGGGGACAATTGCAAATAAAAGAAGGAAAAAACTGCTTAAAGCAGCCAAGGGTTTTAAATGGTCCAGAAAATCAAAGTATCGGGCGGCCAAAGAAGCCCTTTATCATGCTTGGCGCAACGCCTTTATCGGCCGCAAGCAAAAGAAAAGAAATATGCGAAGACTGTGGCAGATCAAAATTAACGCAGCGACAAGAATGAACGGCGATATCAATTACAGCAAATTCATCAATAATTTAAAAAGGGCCAATATTCAATTAGACAGAAAGGTATTGGCCGAACTCGCTGAAGGGTATCCGGAAGTTTTCAAAAAAGTAGTCGAAACTGCAAAATAAAACAGCCCTAAGTTTATGGGCTGTTTTATTTTAGAACTGCTCTTACTATTTCCGGCCGGAGAAAAGCATCCAAAGGGCGCTCAATCCAACCAAAACATAAATAACTCTTGAAACTGCGCTTGCATCACCAAATATAGCAGCCACCACGTCATAGCCAGCCAGTCCTACCAGCCCCCAGTTAAGGCTTCCAATAATTACCAGAGCATAAGTAAGTTTAGCCATAAAATTTGTATAAAAAATTTTAATTAATTAGATTTCTCGACCATTCGCCAAGAGGGCGACACTTATAATTATTATATCGCAATAAATTGAGTAAGTTATCAACAGATAGAATTTTAAAGTACTTATTAAACTCCTTTTATAACACCATCAATTAAACCTTTAATTTTGAAAAAATTTTGTCGTTTATTAAGACGCATTTGTAGAGTTCCGTATGGAAGCAGATTCCATGGCCTTTTCCCTTGACTCGCACGACTAACGGTCATTTGTGTTCTAAAATTTTCAATTGGAATTTTTGTAGTATTCTGCCAATATTTAAGTGCTTCTGAAGGATTAATGCTTGGATAAATCATAATCTGGCATTTAATTTCGTCTCTATCAATTTTTAGAATTCTTTCTAGAAAACTTATAAATACTTTTACCATTAAGGGATCAGAATTACCAAAACAAACATACGGGTAGTACCCTTTTTTAAGTTTGAAATTTTTATAACCTTCTCCCCAGTATAAAGCGGCTCCAAGTATCATTAGTTCTCGGTTGCTTAATCTACTAATTTTAGATTCATAATCTTTCCTAATTGTCTCATTCTCTTCTTTAATATTTAGTGTCCTAATTTTATTAAATTCGACTAATTTGAAATAGCCATTCTTTCTTTTTGACTCAAGAATCTTTTGAGCTTTTTTGCCAACCTTTAATTTAGAAAACCAAACACTAAGAGTAGATTTTGGGATTCCAAAAATAGACCTTATCTCTCCGTAAGTTTTCCCTTCTAAACGAAGTGCTAAAGCCGTTTGATAATCTTTCCTAGGATTCATGCAGCCCCAAGGGGAGTCGCACCCCTATTTGCTTCTTGAAAGAAAGCTGTCCTAACTGTTAGACGATGGGGCCGTAATATAAACTAATGATTATATGCTAACAAATAAATATCGCGAGTTCAATACTAAAAAGTTGATAATTAAAGATAAAATGATAGAATCTAAACCATGTTTATCCTCGGAATCGAAACATCTTGCGACGAGACTTCAGTCGCAGTGCTTAAAGAAAACCCTCCTTCGCGTCCTCCTTCGCCAAAGGCTACGGAGGGACACAGTAAAGCTTCGGAAGGGCAAGAAACAATAAAAGTTTTAAGCAACATTGTTTCATCCCAAATAAAAATCCATTCTCCTTTTGGCGGAGTTGTTCCTTCTTTAGCCGCGAGAGAACACGAAAAAAATTTGGCGCCGGTTTTCAAAAAAGCCCTAGTCAAAGCGAAAACAAAAATGGCAGATATAGACTTGGTTGCCGTAACCCAAGGCCCGGGCCTTGAAATCGCCTTATGGAAAGGAATACACTTTGCCGAAGATATTGCCAAACTTTGGAATAAACCTTTTATTCCAGTAAATCATTTGGAAGGACACATATTCTCCAACTGGTTAAAACCAGTTGGAGAATTTTCAAATTCCAATTTACAATTTTCAAAAAAGATATTTCCGGCCCTAAATCTGATTGTTTCAGGCGGACATACTCAACTTGTACTGATGTCTAATCACGGAAAATACAAACTTATCGGCGAAACCATGGATGATGCGGCAGGCGAAGCATTTGATAAAGTTGCGAAAATGATGAATCTTGGATACCCGGGAGGACCTGTCGTGTCGCTTCGCGCCGCAAAAATCAAAAATCAAAAATCAAAAATCAAAATTGAATTTCCAAGACCAATGATCAATTCCGGCAATTACAATTTTTCATTTTCCGGACTTAAGACCTCGGTCCTTTATAAATTGAGAGAATTCGAAGAAAAGAAAATAAAATTGGACGAAAATCTGATCAATCAGATCTGCCGCGAATTCCAGCAGGCGGTAATAGATGTTTTGGTTAAAAAAACGGTCAGCGCGGCAAAAAATTTCAAAGCCAAATCAATTTTTCTTTCAGGAGGAGTTTCGGCCAACAAACTTTTGAGAAAAACCCTTGAAAAGGAAGCGAAAAAAATGGGGGTCGCCTACTCCCAGCCGGATTTTCAATATACCGGCGACAATGCAGCGATGATCGCTCTGGCCGGATTCTACAAATTTAAAAATAAAGGAGCAAAAAAATTGAAAGAAATAAAAGCCGAGCCAAATCTGAAAATTAAAAGTTGGTGAATTTTAAGGTAGAATGGATTTATGACTGAACTGTCAAAAGCTTATAATCCAAATGAAGTTGAAGACCGAATCTATAAGCTCTGGGAAGAAAGCGGCTTTTTCAGTCCAGAAGGACTGTCCTCCGTAGCTTCAGCGAAGGAGGATAGGTTTACATCACGAAAATTTGTTTCTTGCATTGCTCCTCCAAACATTACCGGCGAACTTCATATCGGCCACGCTCTTGAAAACACCTTGGCTGATATAATCATAAGGATGAAAAGGATGCAGGGTTATCAAACGCTTTGGGTGCCGGGAATCGACCATGCCGGGATTGCCACCCAGAATGTCGTTGAAAAAGAATTAAAAAAGGAGGGGCTTACCCGTCAGAACCTTGGCCGGGAAAAATTCCTGGAAAGGGTCTGGCAGTGGAAAGAAAAATCTGGAGGAAAAATTCTAGAACAGTTTAAAAAATTAGGCCTTTCGGTTGATTGGTCGCGCCTAAGATTTACAATGGACGAAAACTACCAGAAAGCGGTCTCTGAAGCGTTTAACCATTATAAAAAGAAGGATTGGATATACCAAGGTTATCGAGTAATAAATTGGTGTCCAAGATGCCAAAGCGCCATTTCTGATTTAGAGGTTGAATACAAAGAAACGGAAGGAAAGTTATATTTCATAAGATACCCATTGGTGAGAGAGTCCTCCTTCGCTAAAGCTTCGGAGGACCGGCAAACAGAATATGTAGTCGTAGCGACTACAAGGCCCGAAACAATGCTTGGCGACACTGCAGTAGCCGTAAATCCCAATGATGAAAGATATAAAAATCTAATCGGCAAAAAAGTAATTCTGCCGATCCAAGATCGGGAAATCCCGATAATCGCCGACGAATCAATTGATATCTCTTTCGGGACCGGCGCGGTAAAAGTGACTCCGGCCCATTCAGTCGAAGATTTTGAAATTTCCCAGCGCCGCAATCTCGAAGTTTTAGAGATAATCGATAAAAACGGAAAGATGACCGAAAAGGCCGGTCTGCTCTGCCAAGGGCTTTCAACAAAAGATTGCCGCCAAAAAGTCATTGAAAAGCTGAATGAGCTGGGGCTGATCGAAAAAATCGAGGAATTGGTCCATAACATCGGCCACTGTGAAAGATGCGGAACAATAATTGAACCTCTCTATTCAAAACAATGGTTTTTAAAAATGAGGGAACTTGCTGAATTGGCAAAAAAAGCAATCACAACCGGTTCTGTCCGTATTCATCCTGAAAAATGGAAAGAAGATATGATCACTTGGCTTGATAATATGCATGATTGGAATATTTCAAGGCAGATTTGGTGGGGACATAAAATTCCTATTGAAGGCGAAGAAGATGTTTTAGACACCTGGTTCTCTTCTGCCCTTTGGCCGTTTGCGGTTTTAGGTTGGCCGGAAAAGACAAAAGACTTAACTGAATATTATCCGACTGATTTCATTACTTCGGATCGAGGCATCCGTTATTTATGGCAAGCAAGAATGATTTTTTCAGGTTTGGAATTCACTGGAAAACCACCATTCAAAGATGTATATATTCACGCTACGGTTCTGACCAAAGAAGGCCAAAGAATGTCTAAAAGTCTTGGAACAGGCATTGATCCTCTCGTCTTAATCGAAAAATATGGAGCTGACGCTCTCCGTTTTGGTTTAGCTTTTCAAACAACCGGCATCCAAGATATAAGATTCAACGAAGACGTTATCGATGCCGGCAGAAAATTCGCCAATAAAATCTGGAACGCGAGCCGATTTGTTTTAATACAAATCGGCGAGTCCTCCAAAGCTTTAGCGAAAGAAGACGGCTATGAGTTAAAACTGCCTTCAAAACTTGATACAATGGATAAAGAATTTATTGAAGAACTCAAAAGACTTATTCCGCTTGCACAGGAAAATATAAATAAATTCAGGTTCAGCCAGGCTGTAAGCGAAATTTACAGCTTTTTCTGGAATCGCTTTGCCTCCATTTATATAGAAGATGCGAAACAAAAAATCCAAAATTCAAATGACAAAATTCAAAAAACTGAAGTTCTTTTGTGGCTTCTGGCGAATCAGTTAAAACTTCTCCATCCATTTATGCCTTTTTTAACCGAAGAAATCTGGTCAAAACTGCCTATAAAAAACAAAAAAATGCTTTTAGTCGAACAATGGCCCAAATAAACATACCCACAAATGTTTTTCTTGTTATTCTCGGCCTCTTGCCAAGCATAGTCTGGCTTTTGATTTTTCTCACAAAAGATTCGAGACCGGAACCAAAATATCTTATCGTAAAGGTTTTTCTATTCGGCATAGTTATTGCTCCGGTCGTGGTAATGCTCGAAGCCGCGGCTTCGAGCATTTTCAGAGGAGTGGTTTCCAGCGCCGTCGCATTTTTCACTTTGGCTGCTTTTATCGAAGAATATATGAAGTACTGGGTTGTTCGGCATTCGGTCGTGGCAAAACCGGATTTTGACGAACCCCACGATTCGATAATCTATATGATTGCCGCGGCTTTAGGCTTTGCGGCTATGGAAAATATACTTATCGCTTTCAAAATCTATCCCGAAGGCTTTGCCGCGACTTTTGGAATCATCGCTCTTAGATTCACCGGAGCAACATTGCTTCATGCCCTTGCTTCGGGAATAGTCGGCTACTTCTTGGGTCTTGCCTGGTTTTTTTACCATTTCAAAAAACAAATTGTTGCTTTTGGACTAATTTTGGCCTCATTTCTCCATTTAATCTTTAATTATTTAATTTTTATAGACCCGAGCGCGGCTTTGCCAGGAAATACCGTACTTCTTTTGGGAATGATGGTCTCTTTGCTTATACTTTTCGACAGGCTAAAACAGCGGCATAAACAGCTTATCCAGAGTGTATCAACATAATTTGTATTGACTTGGCAATTGATTAGAGGAAAATGATATTATACTATCAAATTGATGAAGAAGGATCTCGATAAAGAATTGGAGGAAGAAAAAGAAACTGGAATACTGACACTCGATATTTTCCAAAGAAGCAATGAAATCGTCATAAAATCGGCAATTGCCGGAGTCACAGGAAAAGACCTCGATATAGCGATAACAAACGATTCAGTAATAATAAAAGGAGTAAGACAAGACGAAGAAGAGGAAAAAGGGAAAAACTATTTTTATAAAGAACTGAACTGGGGAGCATTTTCAAGAAAAGTGATTTTACCCGAAGAAATAAACCCAGACGAAGCAAAAGCGACTTTGAAAAACGGAATACTTACGATAACACTGCCGAAATTTTCAAAATAAAATCGGCCCCTCACTTCTCGCTTGGGGCCGTCCGCGGGATCAAGAAATAAATTAAATAATAATGTTCTTCATCCCAACGACCAAGCGAGTAGTGAAGGGCTGCTTGGGGCCCGGATATAACGCCCGCCTTATTAGGCGGGCTTTTATTTGTTTAAATGCTCCTGGCAGGACTCGAACCTGCACCCCTTTCGGGACGTGGTCCTAAGCCACGCGCGTATAGCCAATTCCGCCACAGGAGCCTATACTTTCTGATAAAGAAACGTATTAAATTTATCAATTTTCCCGGTTTTTATCAACCGGAGATTGAAATTTTCAGGCTCCTGTATCGGGAAACTTACTGAAATTATTTTCGAACCGTAATACAACTCTTCTTTGAATTTAGGAACTAGTTTTTGAACAATTTTCGGGTACAAATAAATAAACACGACATCAGCCTGTTTAAAATCGGCTTCCAAAAAGTCCTTCTTTAAAATAGTGATTTTTTCTTTCAATCCGTTTGAACGGACCAAAAATCTCCCTTTGAAATACGGCCAGGGAGAAATTTCATAACCGATTGCCTTTTTAATTCCGAATCCTTTGACTGCCTCGATCAAAACCCGGCCGTCGCCGCAACCCAAATCATAAAATCTGCCATCCCCTTTTAAATCAGCGAAAGCTAAAATACCCTTAATCGATTTTTTGGGCAGAGGAACATAAGGAGCGCCTCTGGCTTGGGAAATAAAACCGGAAACCAAAACAAAAACCGCAAAAGACAAAAATACGGCTTCAAACAAAACCAAAAGAACTAAAAGGAGAATCTCAATAATTATTGGAAGAATACTCTTGTAACAATTCCGGCAAGAGTTTGGAGAATAAGTCCGACGGCAAGAATGATCAATGCTCCCCAAGCACCCTGTCTCATTCTCATTTTAGCTTCATCTGCTGCTTTCGGATCGCTTCCGGCACTCATCCATTTTATTCCGCCCCAAATTATATAGATCACGGCTAAAATAACGCCAATGATCATAAAAAACTGGGCAATTCTCCTGATTATACTTTCTATTTCAGACAGACTTGTTCCCGGAACAGTCGGAATTGTCGGGACAGGCAATTGGGCTAAAGCTAGTAATGGCAAAGCTAATACCATTGCCGCCGCTGAAATTATTAAATATTTTTTAATCATTTTTTTATTTAATTTATTTAATAATCGACCTAAAACTAAGGTCCAAATGGACCAAAGAATGTCCTGGTTACTATTATATTATAAAGCGTCAGAATTATCACGCCAACAGCCAGAATTATGAACGCACCGATTATCCCGTTTTTAAACCAGCCTTTGGCTTTATCTACTGCCTTTTCATTTGAACCGGATTTCAAATACATGACTCCGCTCCAAACAATCACGATTATCGCCAAAATTATTCCGGCGGCAATCAAAAAATTAGCCAGAAAAGTTAAAATACCTAAAATCCCTATTGAAGTTAAAGGCTGGCCCGGCAAAGACGGAAGCTGCCACTGGCTGATTTGCGCTAAAAAATTAGACATAAATCAAGGTATAGTAAAAAATCCTCCCCTTACAATTATATCAATTGTCTTAATTATTACTCCAAAAGCAAGAATAACAAAAGTTCCGATTATCCCGTTTTTAAACCAGCCTTTGGCTTTTTTGGCTTCGGTGTCAGAACCGGCCCAAAAATACATAATTCCGGAAACTACCAAAGTAATCACCCCCAAAGTAATTCCGGCCGTGAAAAGAAAAAAAGCGGTTTTTTCAAGAAATAGATTAACACTGCCGTATGTTATCGGATCCGGAGGCGGCAATTGAAATTGCTGGCTAATAATCATTGAATTATACATTGGCCGAAAACGCTGAACCGGCAAAAAAATTGTCTGGTAACTATATTGGCAATGGTATTTATAATTAGTCCAACAGCCAGAATAATAAAAGCACCGATTAAAGCGTTTTTGAACCAGGCCAAAGCTTTTTTTGCTGAATCCGGATTTGCTCCGGCTTTCATATACATAATTCCGGAAACAATAATAGCGATGATGGCCAATAAAACTGCAATAGTTTGCAAAAATGAACCGACAATGGCTATAAGTTGTCCAAATTCAGATAAAGTCAAACCCCGTCCTTGAACCGGCGGTGGGGGAATTATGATTTGAGAAATTTCTAATTTTGACATCTTAATTCTGCGGCTTTTACCGGATTACATTTTAAAGGCAGATAAGAATAATTGCCGCCCAAGGCATTGGCCACTGTAGCAATAATCACATTAGTCCCAAGAATCACTAAAATCCCGACCAAAGTCCAAGTCAAATTTTTTGTGGCCTCGGCCACCTTTGTCTCATTGCCTATGGCCAAAAAATATCTCATCCCTGCCCAAATCAAAAATATGACCATTATCACAAGCACTATGCCGATAAGCCAACAGGCAAAACCGGTGATGATGTTCGCAATGCGCTGAACCGTAAAATCCTTTACTCCGAGAAAATCGTCAGATCCGGTTTGAGCAATAATAAAAAACAAATCCATTATTTATTAAGAATTATATATGTAAAAAAGAACTGATACTAATAAGTTTTCCACAATGAAAAAGGAAGGACCGATGATGAATCAAAGGTCCTCCCATGAAGATGCACGGTACCGGGCCGCTAAGGTTTAGGCGCCGGCACCGGAAGGTACACGCAGTAGTCATACTCGTGATTGCTCACGAGCAGACCGCCGCCTGCACCGGCAGCAGCACCGTAAGCTACGCCCTGCCAGCCGCCGGAAAATCCGCCCAAACCGGCGCCGACCGTGGCCGCACTGACGATATCAGCAACCCGATGGCCTCGGGTTTTGTCCACCCGGACAATCACCGGCTGGCTCACTGACGGCAAACCCTGAAGGTCCTGCAGACGGCAGACCGGCACGTTGCCGTAGCCATAGCCGTAGCCGTACGGTTGAACCGCTTGGCCGGCCGCCAGAACCTGGTACGGCAGGGCGGCATTTGACGCTACCACGTAAGGCAGCGAACCGGCGCCGAGCGTGGCACAGGCCTGGCTCATAACGGCTAAAACCACCACTGCAAAACTGACAAAGAACTTCTCCATCTTTTCCTCCACTGAAATGGCCTGATTCCAGGCCCTGTTTTCTATCTAAGTCCTAATACTTATATTATAGCAAACTTAATAAAAAATGTCAATAAAACACAAAAAACTGATTTGATAGAATTAAACTAATGAACTCTGGAAATCTTAGAAAAAAATCGGTTTCGATAAACTCTTCGCAAGCCGCCCAAGAAATTCAAGACGAAATCTTTAGAAAAATGCCAATCAGTAAAAAACTGAAACTTACTTCTTATCTGACAATGTTCTGTCTTAAACTAAACAAACTCAATGGAAATAATAAACCCGGAAAAACTTCTCTTAAAAGTCGCGCCAATTTTAGACGAGTTTGAAATTGATTATTATATCACCGGTGGTTTTGCTGTTTCTGTTTGGGGCAGACCTCGGGCAACTTTTGATATAGATATTGTAATCAATCTTTTAGAGCCAAAAGTAAAGCCATTAGTAGAGGCCTTAAGAAAAATTTCTAAATACGGCTACATTGACGAAGAGTCGGCCAAAGAGGCTCTAAAACGAAAAGGAGAATTTAATTTTATTGACCCGGAGACAGGGCTTAAAGTTGATTTTTGGATAACCAAAGGAAACAAAACAGCCAAAACAGAATTTGGAAGACGAGTTGCTAAAAAAGTAGGTGATCAAAAAGTATATTTCATTTCTCCCGAAGATTTAATCTTAAACAAACTGATTTGGTATGAAAAAAGCGGCGGCTCGTCAAGACATATAGAAGATGTTGAATCAGTATTTAAAATTTCTAGCGAAAAATTAGACAAGACTTACCTTAAAAAACAAGCGGCGAAATTGGGAGTCGCGAAGCAATTGAAAAGATTTTTATAAAATTTTAAAGGGCCGTTTTCGCATTTCTGCAAAAACGGCCCCTGAAAGAACTAACGGACTCTCTCGAAGCGGAGAGTGGTCCCGTTTTCCACTCCCCTGACCAAAAGGGGACCTTCGGGTTCTCCGCCTCGCCAGACGATTTGCTGGCCGGCACCGTACTTCTCGGGCCGGTAGTTTCCATCCGGCCTTTTAACAGCGCCGTTTTGATCATCTCGAGTAAGAGCAACCCAAGGCTTATCAGCTCTGACTCGATGTTGAGTTCCAGGACCAACAAGCGCTGTAAAAACCTCCTCACCGGCGTTGAGCGTGAACTCCTCGACTCGCTCCTGAATAGCCTCCATCCGAGTTTCCCGCGCCTCGGCTTTTGACTTGTCTCCGACGAAGAAAAAGGCAACGGTGATACCGATGATGCCGACCACTAGCATTGTTACAAACCACCCTCCGCCTCTCCAGCCAAGTTGCCGCTTGAGAATCAAGAACATCCCCAAAACAGCAACTATAAGAGCTAGTACTGGAATCAGTGTCGGCCAGTTCCAAACCTGGAAAACTGACAGATAAAGTCCAAGTACCAGTTCAGCGAAGACGGCAACAAGTACCGCCACTAAGAAAGTACTCAAGATAGATCGAACCCGCGGAATCACCAATAGAACTCCTGACACCAGCGGATAAGCCAGTATCAGAATAGTTCCGGCAGCGAGAGCAAAAACCACAAATACCGCAAGTGGCAAAAATGCTGTCACTGCAGTAATCCAGTTCATCCCGGAGTACCAACCAGCGTAGGAAACGACAAGAAGTACGAATGGCCAAACGAGTAGCGGAACTACTACCCCAAAGACGATCACGAGAATCGCCACTCGAATAACCAATCGTGCCGTGCGAGTACCGAAGTTCCAGAGGCGAACGATGATCTCATCCCAGATGGCTTGAAGAAGCTCAATCATCGCCGCACCCCCTTCGATTCAAGAAACCGGCCGAACCGACGGACCATCGGAGTTGCCGCATTGCCAGCCCACTGGTCGATGTCTTTAGCCGTATCTTCTACTTGATTCACTGCCTTCGCGGTAAATCTAGCAGAAGCCAAGAGAAAAGATTCGTATTGTTCCTGGATTTTACTCCAATCAAACGAAACCTTCTCCGGCTTTGCCGGCTCCGCCGCTTTCCTTGCCTCCTCAATACTTTTGAGAAGATCCCGCCGAAGCTCGAATTCCAGTTTGATCTTCCCGAGCTCGGCTTTCGGATCAGCTGCCTTCTCAATTCGCTTAGCTGCTTCCGAGTAGAACCTGTCTATCCAGTCGTGAGCGGCCTTGACGCTTTTTGATCCACCCCTGACTGCAAAGTCACCGATATCAGTCAGCTTCTCGATGACATCGCCGATAGGCCCCATGCCTTTGGCCCTTGTTTCCGCCCAAGCCTTGAAAACTCCGAAAACTCTTTCGAAGAGTTCACTCTTGAGCGGGCTGTCGTCGGGCAAAGATACCCACCACGTCTGCGCCAGCCTGCGACTTTCCGGATCCAACACGCTAAGAAGCGTGTTTAGATTCAGAAAACCAGCCCCTTTCGATTTATCTGCCATCTCGTCCTCCTCTCTCTTGAACGTACACTTCCTTCATCCTTTTCCAAAGCGAAGGCCCGGATGGCTTCTTCTCTTTGAGCTTCACCGGCACATCCACGGTTACCTTCACCTCCCGGTCGTCGGGAAGGAAAAACATAACCTTGCGCGGTCGGTCGCGGAGATCAGGCTTGGCGATGACAAAATCCTCGCCTTGCCTCATCGTCAACGAAAGAAGTGAACCGTCGAAGGCACGAATCTCGCCGGCTTCTGAATTGCCGTCCTTGCCAACTCGACAGAGAAAAACTTCCAGAACTTCGGCTTGCAGGTTCGTACCGAGAACTTCTATCTTGCGCTTGGATTCACGAAGCTTGGCTTGGACCTCTGCTTCCGTGAATTCCTTCTGCGCTCCGATGAGCTGAACCCTTGTCTTCAGAGAAACGATTTCCTTCTCGACAGGAGTCAGTTTCTTCGGCTCCGGAATCTCCTCCTGTTTCGCTTTGTCAAGTTCCTTTTCCGCCTTGACCCGTTCGGTCTTCGCCTTCAGGGCAATAACCTTCTTCTCATCAAGGGTCGGCGCCTTCTCCTTGGCAACCAACTTCCTGTGCTCAGAAGAAATTTGCGCCCGTTTGAATTGGATTTGCTCCAGTTCAAACACCTCCTCTTCCGATCTCTTCGGCCTGGGAAGTTCAGGAACAGAAATAAACTTCTCAACTGGCCGATCTTCTCCAGTAACAACCACGAGGTAGTGATGCTTCGGCTGAAGTCCGGTGAGAGGATAAACTGCTTTGCCTCTCTGGACTAAAACCTGACGGCCTGGAGAAGTATCTTCTCCGGGCTGACGAACTGACACTGAAACCTCTCTTGGGGCCCCAGTTTCCCACCATCTGGTGATTTCTACCTTAATGGTGGTCGAATAGGTGGCATCCGCTGCTAATTCAAGCGGATCCCAACGAAAATCGATTGTTCCAGCCATAATCCCTCCACGTGGTCAAAAAATTGAATTGTTAAAACTTCTTTTCGTGATGTTTCCAACACGAAAAGAAGCGCTTTTTCTGATGCCTTGATTATATATTAGAATTAGCTATTCGTCAAGGAGTTGTTTGCCTTTATGGGCAAACCCGGGGCATTTTTACGGCAAGACCGGTACGCTTGCCTAAAATGCCCGTGAGAGTGCTATTCATAGCACTCTCACGGGCCTAAATCAAGAATGCTTTTTATGAGCGTGAAGAACCCCTGCCCTATTAAAATGATTGCCAGTCCGATTACGGCGTAAAGCAAAGCAGTCCGGGCTTTAACCACTTTGTCTTTATTGCCGCCGGAGGTCAAAAACAAAAGTCCGGAATAGATTATTATTATCACTGCGATCGGAATAGCAATTTGTAAAAGAAATCTGCCGATGGCTTTGGCCAAATCAACCAAAGACTTCGCTTGAATCGGATTTTCAATTACGAACGAAACAGAAGTTGTTTTACCAGTACCACCGCCGCCTCCACCGCCTCCAGTTCCGCCGCCTCCACCGCCTCCGCCAAACTGCTTGTTTTTTAAAGTCAGACTATTAGAAGTAAGACTGTTTTCAGTCGAGCCGCTTCCGACAACCGCTTCAAAATAGATTTCTTCTTGACTGTCATCGCCAAGATCTTTTCCCAAATCATAGCTCGCTTGAGTAAATTTTATTTCGTTACTTGCAGTATTTCCGACAAATTTAACCTGACTAGTTCCTAAAAAATCATCAGTTATTTTACCGGGGCCGTCATCTTCATACATATTCAAAGAAACCGTCCAATCATTGCAATCTTGGCCGCTAACATTCATCCTAACCGGCTCTCCTATTAACACAGTCGTTTTACTCCATGAAACCGAAAGAATTTTGCAACTTTGTGCTTGAGCGTAATTTGAACTGCTTAAAATAGAAAATACAAAAAATAAAAATACTGAAAATATGCAAAAAAATATTTTTTTACTCATCGATTCTTATCGCAGCTTTTATTACTCATTATATATCATCAAATTAAATCAGACTAATTGCCTCCGGTGTCTCCGATGCAGCTTATCGTACTTATATGAGTATGATCTCCTTCGAATAAAATGAAACCGAAATTGCATTGTCCCCTAATTGCATCCAATCGATTAAACAATTCCTGTTCAGAAATCCCTCGGGCGTTAAAATCTACGGCCAAAGAGCCTTGAGTTCCATTCGGTCCGCCGTAATGACAGGAATTAATTCTGTGAGCGCAACTGCCGCATACTTGGTTGCCGCGGGTGTAATTGCATAAATTATTGCTTCTTTCAAAAGTATATATCTGGCTTTGGTCTATAAAGCCCCCGAGTTGAGAATTAACGCAGGCAATCAACTGGTCAAGCTCCGGTGCGTTCCTCCTCGGAAAAGCTGTTTTGTTTTGTTGAGCCAAAGTTTGCGGCTGGGAGCAAATCGGCGGCGGAGGCAGCCCGGGAGCTATGACTTTATCTTTGCAGGTAAATTTAAACCAGCTCCCTTTTACCTTGTCCGGCCCGAATGACTGGATAAAAGTATTCACGATCATCCACGAAGCAAGAATTATGACAATGCCGATAAATGTATTCCAAAAAACATCTTTGCCATGACTAATCCAACTCGGCCTTGCCCCAGCAAGCAAAATTACCAAACCGCCATAGATAAACAAAACAGCGGCTATTGGCGGTATAAGCCCTTGTAAAACAAAATCGATAATATTTTTAGCCAGCCTGAATGTATCGCAGCGAGTACAAGCTCCTTCTATTTCAGGGGTATTTGGATTATCCAAATCTTTTCTGCCGCAGGGTACTAAAGGAAGATAATCTACGGCAGAAACGATTAATGGAGAAAACAAAAAAAATAAGAAAGAAATTAAAATTAAAAACTTTAAAAATCTAAAATTCATCTCTTCTGCATCAAAACAGTTACCCTATCTTCGGCCGTTCTTATCGCTTCAGGAATTGTTGCCCGTCTGAAAACAACATCCTCGATCATATCCGCAAAAATCTTTTCAATCGCTTGAGTGTCAACCTGATACCAGTTCCGGCCAGTCAAGGCTTGCTTGGCAAAAATGCCCAAATCCGGATCGGTCTTTTGAAAATCTATCAAATCACGCCTGGCGGTTATCCGACCAGACTCCTTTAGATAGGACAAAGCTCCCTCGCGGGAAGAAAGATATATCAAAAATTTCCAAGCCGCCTTTTGATTTTTCGAAGAAGCTGAAACCGCCGGCGCAAAATAGCTTGCGTAATCAACCCTTAAAGAAGCGTCGTCTGGCTGAGGCATCAACGCCACGCTGAAATTGAGGCGGGGGGCCTTGGCCCGGATCGTCTGAATATGATGAGAATAGTTAAACATCATCCCTGTGCGCTCGGTCACAAAAGCGTCAATTGAATAAAACTGGCTGTCGTTCCAGGTATAGACAGATTTTTGGGGATTGGCAAAATCGGTGTAATACTGCAAAGCCACTTCCCCGACGGGCTTAAAAGAAAACGGGTTGGCAAAAGTCGCCTCGTTTCTTTCTCGATCAGCCATCTGGACTCCGCTTTGCATCATTAAAAGCATTAAAATATCAGTAGAACGATTTATGTTCCTAGAAAGCCCGATCGCCGCCCCGGATTTTTCAATATTCCCCCGATCATCAATTTTGGTAAGAGCTTTGACCGCATCATTAAATTCATCCCAAGTTTTAGGCGAAGCAGCGATTCCGGCCGAATTAAATAAATTTTTATTGTAGTACAAGGCGAGGGTATCGATATAAAGAGGAAGAGCGTAGATCTGGCCTCCATCCGTAAGATCAGCTTCGGCGGTATCAACAAAGTCTTGTCTGAAATTTAAAAGTTTGTAATTTAAGTCTTCATCGTCTTGAGACAAAAAAGCTAATTTGTCTTTATGTTTGGGAAGCCAGCTCGATTGAATCATCCATATATCCGGACCTCGGCCAGCGGCCAAAGCGTCAACCACCGCCCTTTCATATTCTTCAAAAGGAAAGGAAACGAATCTTACATTAATATTCGGGTTGAGCCGCCTGAAATTTCTTATTGCCTCCTGAAAAAAAGAGGGGTCGTCAAAAACACCCCAAAATTCAAGCTCAACATTTTTCTCCGGCTCGCCTCCAAGACCTCCGAAAACAAGAAAAAAGATTAAAACAAAAACAAAGACTATTAGAATTCCGACAATCAAATAAAGTTTATTTATGGTCACTTTCGAAACATCGCTCCAAAATGATAAGCATCAACTTCAATATCTTTTTCGTAAATAAAGCCTTCCTGGCTGGTTAAATTAAGGAGACTTTCTTTTGGCATCCTGAACTCGTCTGGCGGCCCCAGGCCTCCTTTGCCTTTTTCCCAGTCAATCACCACCATTTTACTAGCCGGCCTTAAAATCCTTTTTGCCTCCTTTATAATTCCGAGTTTATCGTCATTCTGAAAAAGAACATTGGCCAGCAAAACAAAATCCTGGGAGTCGTCAGCTAAAAAGGTGCTGCCGACTATTTCCAGATTTGCTCTGACAAATATGACATTCTTTATCCCCGCACCAATAGCTCTCTCCCTAACTGTTTCCAAAGCGAAATCAAGAATATCCACGGCGGTGACAGAACCAGTTTCGCCAACGGCCCGGGCTAATTCTACTGTAAAGTACCCAGAGCCGGAACCTAAATCAGCCGCTTTCATCCCGGGCGCCAGATCAAACTGGGCCGCGATTTTTTTCAAATCAAAAATATGGCTAACCAATTTTGAATTCAAATTAACCGCCGGAGATAAACCGCCATTCATATCCCCTATTTTACCACAAAAAGAAAAATAGCAGCCAGTTGAGAACCCGTCCCGAACATCAATTCCTTCATACGGGTAGCCCTTCTTGTAAATGGAATCTCCGTTACTTTATTCGAATTGCCGATAAATCAGGGTACCTCCTCCATAGATTTATCATCGGCAATTCTTCATAAAGATTCCGGCAATTTACAAGATACTTCCCAATCTTCAGAAATTGATGTTGCGGACCGGTTCTTTTTCAGATCAGAGCCGCAGGGTACAGCCGAGTTCTGAACTTTTGTGAGTAAATAGGCCAGCTGAGCTGGCCGAACAAATAACTGAAGAGAGTGATAATTTGCCGTATAACATAAGATTGAGGTATTTTGCCGCACGCGAAAACCGAGATTTTGTCTCAAGGCGAAGGTTCCAACGAAGTTGGAATCGCCTCCGCAAATTGAACGAATCTGAAGATGTTATTTGTTTTACGAACAAAGAGAGAAGAAGGAGGCTGTACCCGAGAGCTCTGAT
>JBBTUA010000006.1:0-44782 GCA_038063995.1 Patescibacteria group bacterium | reverse complement strand
TTTTTGGCCGCGGCGAACTTCATATTGCCATTCTTCTTGAAAATATGCGTCGAGCCGGATTCGAACTTCAAGTCTCCCAGCCACAGGTAATCATTCATGATGAAGACGGGGTAAAAAAAGAACCATTTGAAGAAGTAATTATTGATATTCCTGCCGAATATAAGGGAGCGATAATCGAGCGTTTGGGAATGCGTAGCTTTATCTTAAAGAATATGACCGAAAAGGATAATCTTGCCCGTTTGTTTTTTGAAGGCCCGACGCGCGGATTATTGGGTTATCGCAACCAATTCATCGTTGATACCAGAGGCGAAGGTATTTTATCTTCAAGAGTCATTGGATTTAAGCCGCATGCCGGAGAGATACGCAAAAGAGTTGTCGGTTCGATGATCTCGATGGCTGCTGGCAAAGCTCTTGGATTCAGTTTATGGGGTTTGCAAGAGAGAGGTACCTTATATATAGGCCCAGCCACCGAAGTTTATGAAGGAATGGTCATTGGAAATACTTCTAAGGGAGAAGAAATGACGGTTAATCCTACAAAAGGCAAAAAAATGAGCAATATGCGTTCTTCAGGTTCTGACGAAGCAATCGAGTTAAAGCCATTTTTTGAATTAAGCATAGAGCGCGGGCTTGAAATAATGGCTGATGATGAATATCTTGAAATTACGCCCAAATCTGTCCGGCTTAGAAAAAAATATCTGACCGAGAATGAAAGACAAAAAGCGCGTAAAAATAATTAAACGGTCCGAGACCTTGTCCAAAACGCAAACGACTCCATCTACAAATTTGATTGTATAGCTTAAATAGAATTAATTGCAAGAAGCCAAAAACAGAGTTTAGATTTTTTAAAAATTAATGTATTATTGAAATTGTGAATAAAGCTGAAATAAACCGATGTTCATGGCCGGGAGAAGATAAACTGATGATCGAGTATCACGATAAAGAATGGGGGAGACCCTGCCACAAAGACAATCTTCATTTCGAATATTTAATTTTAGACACTTTTCAAGCCGGACTTTCGTGGCGGACAATTTTACATAAAAGAGAAAATTTCCGCAAAGCTTTCAGCGGCTTCAACGCAAAGGCTGTCGCCGAATACGATAAAAATAAAATAAAGGTCTTAATGAAAGACAGGGGACTGGTAAGAAACCGGCTTAAGATTTTAGGAGCGGTTAAAAACGCCGAGGCTTTTTTAAAAATTCAGGAAGAATTCAGAAGTTTTGATAAATACATCTGGCAATTCACGGATTATAAAACAATCAATAATCGGTGCGAAAGTTTCAGTCAGATTCGTTCAAAAAGCAAAGAGTCGGAGCTAATGAGCCGCGATCTGAAAAGACGCGGTTTTGTTTTTGTCGGGCCGACAACCTGCTATGCTTATATGCAGGGCATTGGAATGATGAATGATCATTTGATTACCTGTTTCAGACATAAAAAAATACGATGAAGTTAAAACATTTTTTATTTTATTTCATTACCATTGCTGTTTTGGTAATTGTTTATCTAAAATTTTCCGAACTGAAACTCATTGGTTCGGTTTTTACTGTTTCATCGCTTGGATGGCTCCTCGCTATCATCGTGATCCAGCTTTTTGTTTATTATTTCCAGGCCTTGAATTACAGAGATGTTTTGCGGATAAAAGATCTGGAAGTAAAAACAAAGAATCTATATCCGATGTCTTTCGTGGTTCAGTTTTTGAATCAGGCCCTGCCCTCGGCCGGATTGTCGGGCCAGGTTTTTTTTGTCCAGTATCTTAGAAAATACGGGCTTACAGTAAGTGAAGGCATCGGCCGGGCCTTTATTGAAATTATGACTCTATGGATGGCGATGGGTCTTTTTTTTATTATCTCTTGGATAATTATTTTGAGAGGCGGCGCCATTGCCGATATCCCTGAACTTAGATACTTAATCTACACTTTTGTTTTTTTGGCCATTATTGCCGTTTCTGTTTTTTTTATGATCCAGAGAAAGAGAAGAGGCAAATTAGCCAAATGGCTAACCAATTGGTTCCATAATCGTTTTGAAAATAAAAATGGGGAAGAAACAAATCGCGCTAAACATCTGGAAATGATTTTTGATCAGTTAAAAACTTCTATAAATTTCAGAGAGCTTCAGAAGAAAACTAAAGATTTCTGGTCTGCTTTTTTCTGGCAATGTATGATCTTGCTGGCCCATACTTTCACCCTTTACTTCATTTCTTTTGCCATCGGCTATCCAATCGGTTTCAGGCTTGCCTTTATAGTTTTTTCGCTGGTCAGATTTATTGGAATGATTGCTTTTGTTCCGGGGGCGCTTGGGGTTTTTGAAGGCTCTATGACTTTGATTCTAATATCATTCGGCGTGCCGGCCAGTCCGGCTTTTGCGATGACAATTCTTTTGAGAGCTTTTACTTTCTGGCTGCCGATGCCCATAGGCTGGGCCCTTTATCGCTGGCATTTTTGGCAATATAAACTAGAAGGGCGGAATCAGTTTTGACTCCGCTTTTTGAGAGTTTCCAAGATTGAATTAATAAATTTATACTTTATTTAAATAAATTAGTCAATATTGACAGAGTTTGACAGATTTGGGCCTCTATGCTAACATTAGTTTGAAAGGTCAATGGATCTAATTTAAGTTTTATCAAAAAATGAACTATATGAATATTCGTTTTTTGGCTAGCAAAAAAGCCGTTATAGGCTTGGTTTTTAGCGCTATTTTGGCCATTTCTTTTGCAGGATTTGGCCAGGCAGATTCTTCCTACAGCCTAACGGTAAATATCAATGATGTCTGCGGCCCGGTTAATGGAGCACAGATTGTTATTGTCAATGGCCCGGACGACGGCGCTTTTGGAATTACTAATTCTGCCGGTTCATTTACTTTCAATAATCTTCGTTCAGGAGTTTTTTATCTGCATATCGCGTCTCATAATCACCAAAGCTTTGATACTGGTACTATTGTTTTAAATTCGGATGAAAACATCACAGTGAATATTAATCGAATAAATGACTGCTCTCTGCCAACCCCGACTCCTACACATACCCCGACTCCAACGACTCCAACGCCTACTCATACACCACCTCCACATATTAACTGCGTTGATGATAGTAGAATTGTAAGCACTAATTTGCCTTCACATTTAACATTGCAGCCGGGCCAACACTTTAACTTCAGTGTTACTCTAAAAGATACGGGAAACACCAGATGGTATCACGGTTCGTTTTATCAATTTGCACAAATTGAAGGACCGGCATTTCTCAATCCTTCATACGGACATCTGCCATATGGAGTTTGGCCAAATGGCGAAGTAGCCTGGAATTTCACGATAACAGCTCCTCATAGCGGAACTCATCCTTTAAGTATGAGTATGGTTCACAGAGCCGGCGCAGACTATATAAGAGCAGATGGGCATACTTGCCATGCTCCTTTTCATGATGCATTTTTTGGAGAAAGATTGTTTTCTACTATTCAAGTCATAGTTCCTACTTCTACACCACCGCCACCTACACCTACTCCATCACATACTCCCACCCCTACACCAAGTCATACACCAACCCCGACACCTACTCCTATACCTAAAGTTTCTGTTAACTTAACGGCTAATCCAACTATTATTTTTAAAGGCAGCTTTTCTATTTTAAGCTGGACCTCGCATAACGCTAATTTCTGTGTTGCTCATAGCGGCTGGTCAGGAGTTAAAAATACTTCAGGAAGCGAAGTGGTCTGGCCGACTCAAACAACTACTTTCAAAATCACCTGTTCTAATCAGGCTGGTTTTTCAGCGACTGATAACGCTACTGTTACGGTGATACAGCCTACTCCTACTCCAACCTCTACGCCTACTCCTTCTCCCACACCGACTCCGACTCCATCACACACTCCCACTCCTACACCGAGTCATACCCCAACGCCGACACCTACACCGACTCCAACGCCGAGCCATACTCCGACTCCAACGCCTTTTCATTGTCCGCCTGGAACAACCGCCCAGATTTGGAATTCGCAGATAGTCTGTGTAAGCCAAAACCAAAATAACAACCAAAAACAAAACCAAAACAATAATCAAACCCAAAATAATAACCAGATCAATAACAACTATCAAACGGTTAATATTCACTGGCCGACTCCTTTTCCATTCTCGGTGATTTGGCCGACTCCATATCTGACTCCTTATCCAACGCCATATCCAACCCCGACTCCCACACCTTTCTATAACTTTACGGTAGCCTGTGCGCCAAATAAATTTATAGTTAGAATAGGGGAACCGGTTACGGTAGCCGCGGCTCATACAGGCGGCGTTGAGCCGGTTCTTTATGCCTGGAGCGGAGATGTCTTCGGAACAGGAAAAATTATCACTACTTCTTTCTCTACGCCCGGTCTTAAAACCGCGCGAGTTACTGCCACTGACGCTTTTGGCCGAGCGGCTTTTGGTTCTTGTTTAATAGACCCTCCGACAGCCAGAACGGCAAAAGCTGCAACCGGAGGTTACTTTGGCGATAGCAATTTACAAATATCTGCACCTGCCAATCTTGCTCCGAACAGCCAGTTATTTGATAAAGATACGAATTCAATAACGCTTTCTTGGAATTCGGTTAAAGGCGCTAAATCTTATGCTGTAAGAGTAGATATTGTCGGAGAAGAAACCGATTTGCGCGACTCACGAAACAATTGTCCGGATAACCCCCATTATGTCTGCATAAATAATTATCAGAATAATTCGATTACGATAGCGGTTGAATCAGGGAAAACTTATAACTGGTGGGTTCATGCAGTAAATTCAAACGGCAAAATGAGCGATTCGGCCCGGGCCAGTTTCAAAATAAATGATTCGAATGGAGCACTTGGTGCAAATATATCAGGTTTTAGCGGATGGAATTGGTTCTTAGTTATATTAGCTGTCGCTTTAGCGATAATTGGTTATTTCTGGGGCAAGAAAAAAGGAAAGACTGAAATAATAAATGAGCTCGATTTCACCCGCCGGCATCAAAGCCCGTCTCCGCCAATGCCTCCAACTCCTCCAGCGCCTGCGGCATTCCAGTCTCTTTCAAGTCACCCCCTAAATTATTAATTTAACTGGACAATCGGATTTTGCATCTGTTATGATAGAACCGCCCAAATGAGGCGGTTTTATCTAACCGGCCCCATCGTCTAATGGTTTAGGACGTCGGATTCTCATTCCGGCAATATGGGTTCGAATCCCATTGGGGTCGCCAAAATTATGAATATCGCAATAATTAAAACCGGCGGAAAACAATATATAGTTTCCGAAGGACAAAAACTAAAAGTCGAAAAGCTGAATCAAAACGAAGGCGAAGAATTTAACTTTGATCAGATTTTGCTTTTCGGCAACGATAAAGAAATACAAGTAGGCCAGCCTCTTGTCGAGGGAATAAAAATTAAAGCCAAGGTTTTAAAACAGGGCAGGGGTGAGAAGAAAATTGTTTTTAAATATAAAAATAAAACCCGCTACAAAGTAAAAAAAGGCCACCGCCAGCCCTTCACCGAAGTTGAAATTTTAAGCATCTCTTAGTTCGCCACCGTTTGGCAACACCAGCTGCCCTTTTTTGGCAATGTCTTTCAGGAAATGCTCGGCCTCATACAACTTGTAATAAATTAGGTAGTTCCCTGTTTATCAGAATAAACCCTCGCTCCTCGTTCGCCTCGCTACATAGTTTATCTTCTACTTACGGCTCGGCTCGCGAGGTTCCTGAGAAGGCATCGCCAAACGGGCAGCTAGATTTAAAAAAATGATATTGTTTTATGGGTTTCGTATCTATACGTTTCTGAAACAACTATACCCGAGAGGCTTTATTATTTAGAAATTGGGTATGTCCGAGAGTTCTGATAGATAATAGAATTTGCGGCTACACTTAGATACTCTTCGCCAGATTCTTGAAACTCACTTCTTCTTCGTCGAAATAGAGCTCCATACTGCCGATGGGGCCGTTTCGATGTTTAGCAACTATGATCTCGGCGATATTTTTTTTGTCTGAATTCTGCCTGACCCTGTCTTCGCGATGGATGAACATAACCAAATCAGCAGCCTGTTCAATTCCCCCTGATTCTCTTAAATCAGAAAGCCTGGGCCTTTGGTCAGGCCGCGCCTCAACAGCTCGGGAAAGCTGGGAAACGGCAATAATCGGAATATTCAACTCTCGGGCAAGCGCTTTTAAAGAATTGGCTACATCAGTAACCTGTTGGACATAGCCGTCAATGTCGCTTCTAGGCTGAACCAGCTGGAGATAATCCACGACTAAAAGCCCCAGTTCATTTCTGGCTTTAAGCCGTCTCGCCATTGCTCTGATTTGCAAAACCGTGGGCGAAGGAGTGTCATCTACAAAAATTGGCAGTTTTGAAAGAGTATCTAAGGCAAGCGAAATTTTTGAAAAATCATTAAAATCTCCGGAACTGGTCAGGTGGCCGGTTCTCAATTTCCAAAGCCCTACTCCTGCTTCAGCCGCCAGAATCCTGTCAATCACCTGATCTTTAGACATCTCAAGACTGAATATGCCGACTCCTGTATTTTCTTTTCTGGCCACATTCCTGACTATATCCAAGGCAAAAGTAGTTTTACCCAGCGACGGCCGCGCTCCGAGAATCACTAGATCAGACCTTTGGAGTCCGGCCAGCATATTATCCAAATCCACAAAACCGGTTGGAACTCCTCTTAAGGCGCCATCGCCCTTATGCAGTCTTTCCAGCCTCTCAAAAGCTTCGTGCAGTTCTTCTTTAATCGCTACGAATTCCTGGGTGATTGAACGTTGGGACACGGAAAAGAGTTTTTGCTCCGCCTGATCAAGAATTTTTTCGATGCTTTCGTCTTCTTGATGGCCGAGGCTCATAATTTTGTGGGCTGAATCAATCAAATCTCTCAAAATTTTCTTTCTTTGAACTATCTTGGCGTAATTTAAAATATGAGCCGAGGTCGGAGTGGCGGCAAGGAGCGAAGTAAGGTAAGCCGCTCCGCCCGCATCTTCAAGCTGGCTAAATTCCTCAAGCCTATTGGTCACCGTAAGAATATCTATCGGGTCATTTTTCTCAAGAAGCTTGACCATTGCCTCGTAAATCAACTGATTCTGACGGCTGTAAAAGTCTTCCGCCTTGAGCATATCAACGACTTTTTCAATCGAGTTCTTATCAATTAAAATAGCGCCCAGAACCGATCTTTCGGCTTCCAGATTTTGAGGCGGCAGTTTGTCCGGCAGATTCGTCATAGTCCTAAGTTCTAATTACTAAATTCTATGTTCTTCTGCTAGGGGATAGGGTGTTGAAAATTTCTAATTCCTATATTCTAAATTCTATGTTCTAAGCTCTTCTTCACTAATGGCCCGTACAAAGTATCTTCGATTGAGTAGCCCCCTTCCTGAATCCGGTCCCTTATTTTATCAGCTTCCAGCCATTCTTTATTTTTTCTCAATTTTTCTCTGGTTTGAACCAGCTTCGAAATCTCTGCCGGAATAGATTTTTTTTCAGGGATTACTCCAAGAACTTTATCTAACTCTTCAATGAATTTTAATATTTTATCCGCTGATTTCTTGCTGATCTTGTTCTCGTCAATCAACCCGTTTACCATCCTTATAAAATCAAAAATCACGGCTACTGCTTCCGGCGTATTAAAGTCATCATCCATTTTTTCCTCGAATTTTTCTCTGGCGGTTTTTATCAGGTTTTCAACCCCAATATCTAAATCTTCCGCATTTGAGCTTTTCTTGAGCAAATCGAGCTTGTCTTTCAGCTCAATGATTCTTTGGATAGCCGCTTCGCTCGATTTTATTAAATCTTCGCTGTAAGCAACAGGGGAGCGATAATGAGAAGATGCAATCATAAAACGCAAAGCTTCCGGAGGATATTCTTGGAGAACTTCTCTTATTGTTATAAAATTTCCCAATGACTTGGACATTTTCTGGCCGTCAACCGTAACAAATCCTGAATGAAGCCAATATTTAACAAAAGGGTTTTTACCTGAAGCCGCTTCCTGCTGAGCTATTTCTGCTTCATGATGGGGAAAAGCCAGGTCCCGGCCGCCGCAATGGATTTCATATTGCTTTCCAAGATATTTTTCTGAAATAGCAGTATCTTCAATATGCCAGCCCGGGCGGCCTTTGCCCCATGGGCTATCCCACGAAGGCTCGTCTGCTGTGCTCGTCGAAGGTTCCGCCCCGCCATAGGCGGGTTGCGGAATCGCTGTTGAAAACTTCCATAAGACAAAATCGCCTTTATTCCGTTTACTAACCGATTCGTCTATACGGGATACAGCGTCTTCGGCCTGTTCAACAGTTCTTTTTGATAACTTTCCGTAATCTTCGAATTTCGAAATATCAAAATACACGCCTTCGCCTTCAATTTCATAGGCGTAGCTCTTTTTAACCAAAGCACTTATTTGTTTGATTATTTCTTTAATGTGGTCAGTCGCTTTGGCAAATTTATCAACTTTAATATAAAGGGCATTCATATCAGCCATAAATTCTTTTTCAAAAAAATCAGCGATTTCTTTCCAAGACTTGCCTTCATTTCTGGCTCGCTCAATTATTTTATCGTCTATATCCGTGATGTTCATTATGAATTTGACTTTATGGCCTTTGGAGCGAAGGTATTTTGAAATAATATCAAAAATTACATAGGTCCTTGCATGTCCGATATGAGACCAGTCATAAACCGTCGGGCCGCAAACGAACATCCCGACTTTTTTATCTTGAATCGGCTCAAATTCCTCTTTCTGGCCGGATAAAGTATTTAAAATTTTCATAAAAAAATCATAAAATGAAAAACATTATCACTGCCACGGTCATAATCAGAAAAGCTCCAAATCCCAAAATATTGATAATGCTTGAATTTACATAAGTTCCCATTATTTTTTTATTATTTGAAATTGAAAGAATAGTCAAGATTAAAGGAGGGGATATGATGCCGTGAAACAAAGCAGTGTAAAACAACAACTTTACGGGATTAAAGCCGAAGTAATTCATTAAAAGGGCCAAAGCCGTTGAAACTATTATAACCAAATAAAACTCTTTGGCTCGGTGAAACTTGCCCATTCCCTCGTTCCAGCCAAAAGTTTCCGCCAAAATATAGGCCGAGCCAAGAGACAAAATCGGAATCACCATCAATCCCGTTCCGACAATTCCAAAGGTAAAAACTATCTGGCCCAATTTTCCAAGCAGAGGCTCAAGCAGCCGCGACAACTCGTCTATCGTTTCAATGGTTACGGTTTTATTATAAAAAAGAGTGGCGGCCAGCATCATTACGAAAAACATAATTAAATTTGAAAAAAACATTCCAAAAGCGACATCCTTCTCCATATGAGTTATTTCTTTTTTAAGCTTTTCATCGTGGATATGGTGATGCTCGTGATGGTGGTTTTTTTCTTCAATCGCTTCTTCGGTCGTCTGCCAGAAAAAAAGATACGGCGAAAGAGTCGTCCCGAAAACGGCAATGATCAGCGAAATGGTTTCTTTGTTCAAAGTAAGCTCCGGAGTGATGATAAATCTGAAAACTTGCCCCCAGTCGTGGGATACGAAAAAAGCGGCAATCGCATAAAAGATAAGAGTGAAGCTTAACCATTTAAAGGACTTGATCATTTTTTTAAAATCCCAAGCAATCATCAAATAAATGATCAAAACAGAATAGAGCAAAGCAAAAATTTTCGGCGAAATGAAAGGAATTAAAAGATTCGTGGCCGCGCTCATACCGGAAATATCAGCCCCGATATTAAAAATATTGCTTGAAACCATTAAAAGAGCGATAAAAATAAGAAGAACAAAAGGATAATGCTTTTTTAACACTCCGGCTAACCCCATCTTCGTGATTATGCCGATTCTGGCGGACATTTCCTGAATTGCCGTCATCAAAGGATAAGTGAAAAAAGCCGTCCATAAAGACGAAAAACCGAGTCTGGTGCCGGCAATTGCGTAAGTAGTAACTCCGGCCGGATCGTCATCAGCCGCTCCGGTGATCAATCCTGCTCCAAGATAGCGCCAGATCCTTTTTAGCTTTTTAATCAGAGTGACGGGCATTGGATTTATTCTATTTTTTTGTTATAGAGAGGTCAAATAAATTATTTCTTTTCAACTCTTTCAGCGTATTCGCCGGTTTGGGTATTTATTTTGATAATGTCTCCTTCTTCAATAAAAAGAGGTGCATTAATCATTGCGCCAGTTTCGATTTTAACCTGCTTTGTCCCTCCTTGGGCGGTATTGCCGCGGCTTGATGGCGGAGCCTCTATAACTCTAAAATCAATTTTAACCGGAAGCTCGATATTTATGATTTGGCCATTGAAAAGAAGCGAGATTATGGATGTATTGGATTTTAAAAATTTAGCTGATTCGCCAATAATATCTTCACCCAATTTAAATCTTTTGGATGGATCATTTGGTTCTGAAAACCAGAATTCGTTCCTGTGAAAGTATAAAAACTTAACTTCTTTTTTCTGAATGTCGGCTTCTTCGAAGTAGTCGGACTGCTGAAAATTCTTCTCAATTACCTTTCCGGTCAAAAGGTTTTTTATTTTAGTCTGCATTACCGGCCGGCGCTGCTGCATTTTAAGATGCTGGGAATACAAAACTTCGTAAGGCTGTCCCTCTATTATAAAAAAAGTCCCGATTTTTAGATCGTTCATTCCTAACATGAATAAGTAGAAAGCTTGCGCTCGGCATCAAAATTTCTTCCTTTGGTGCCCCTTCTTGAAAATAGCGCGCCACTTTATTCAATTTGCCGATAAATTAGGGTACCTCCGCCATAGATTTATCATTCGGCAAATTTTCATAAAGATAGCGGCTATTTTCTAAGACGACTCCCCAGACTCAGAAATTTAGATGCCGAGCCGCTTTCTAATTTTATACTTTTTGACCGAAAAGTAAAGGCATATAAAACACGTATAGTTTCAAAATAATCAGAGCTCAAGGGTACAGCCGAGTTTTGATTCTTAATCTAGCGAAAAGCGCGAGGCATATGTTTCTCGAAAAGTTCTGGAGACCGACTAGCAGGGTAAGTCAAGATTGTATGAAGACCGAGCGAAGCCCAGCTTAGCTGGGTGGAGCGAGGGCTAGTCTTGACTTTAGGAGGTCGCAAGTACAGCGAGCAAAACTCGCTGGGTTTTGTGAGCGGTTTTCGAAAACATATGCCGAGGAAAGCTTTTCGCTAAGTCAATTTGGAACCGACGAAATTTCTATGGCCGTTTAGGAAATCTTTGATTGAAAGCGGTTTCCCGCCTTCAAGCTGGACTTTTTTAAGAATCAAGGCATTAACCCCGCATTTCACCAAAACCTCACTTTCAACCTTAATCACCAAGCCAGGTTCACCGGCCAATTTTGATTCTATTGATTCGGCCTCAATAATTTTTAAAACTTTGTTGTTCCATGTGGTCCAAGTACCCGGCTCCGGATTCAAAGCTCTGATTTGCCGCTCAACTTCTACCGCAGTTTTTGACCAGTCAATTTTACCATCTTCCCACGATAATTTTTTAGTATAAGTTCCCTGATTATGATTTTGCTCTTTTGATTTTATCCCGCCGGCAATCCACTTTGGCAAGGTTTCAATAAGAAGCTGTGCTCCCAGTTCTGCCAATTCTTTTTCCAATTCTTTATATTTTGAAAATTTAAAATGCTCGTCGAAGGTTCCGCCGAGCCGCTTGCGGCTCGTTGCGGAATTGCTGTTGAAAATTGAAAATTTTCGCGAAGCGAGTATCGGCCCATGGTCTATTTTTTCATCCATCAAAATTATAGTAATACCGGATTCTTTATCGCCGTTTAAAATTGCGGTTTGGATAGGGGAGGCCCCGCGGTATTTTGGCAGAAGCGAGGGATGGATATTCAAAAATCCATATCTAGGAATTTCAAGCCAATCTTTCGGAATTATTTTTCCGTAAGCGGCGACAATGCAGATATCGGGATTTATTTTTTTAAAGTCGTCAAAAGAACCCTGCTGATTCCACAAAATAGGGGAATAATCACATTTTTTTAAGACCTCAAAAACCGGCTTTGAGAAGTCTGATGTGCCGAAAAATAAAAGTTTCATTTATATGTAGCGAAAACCTTGCGCGAGCAATATCAATTCCTTCATAAGGGTAGCCCTTCTTGTAAATTGAATCTCCGTTACTTTATTCAATTTGCCGACAAATCAGGATACCTCCCCCGTAGATTTGTCATCGGCAAATTTTCATAAAGATTCCGGCAATTTGCAAGATACTTCCCAATTCAAAAATTGATATTGCTCGCCGCTTTTCGCTTACTATATTAAAACTTCGCTCCAAAATCCGCCGTTGACAAAAGTAAAAATAAACTATAGATTAGAAAAAGGAGGTGCATAAATGAACCACATATTCAACCGATGGATTTTCCCTCTGTTCGTGCTCTTACCGGTCGTTGCCGGAAGGTGGGAGTTAGCAGTAATTCTTGCTGGGTTTATCATAACCTCGCAAAGCTTGCATGAATCTATTCATCATCCTCGTGCAAGCTTTGCTCGTTGGAACTTTCGTGTTGGCGGCGCCGTATTAGCTCTAGCAGGAGCAATGCTGCTTCGCTAAAAACCAACGCCCGCGATGAAGCCACGCTTCTCGCGGGCTTCATCGTTTTTGTAAATATTCTCCGGGCTTCGCCGGCGAAATTCTGACAAGACGGAATCTGAAAGATGACTGATGGAGGATATAGCCAATTTCTAATAAAGCCGCAGGGTATGGTTGTTGAAGAACCTCGTGAGCCGAGCCGTTAAGAGAAGAATAAGATATGTAGCGAGGCGAACGAGGAGTGAGGGTTTATAATAACAAGTGAGGGAGAAATGAGTAAATAAATTTACTCATTTCAACCGAACGCAGTTATTATATGAATTCTTATTCATATTCTGATAAACAGGAGATAAGATAATTATAATATAAGATGTATGAGACCGAACGTTTCTGAAACAACTATACCCGAGAGGCTTTATTATTTAGAAATTGGGTGTGTCCGAGCTATTATTTATCCGTTATCAAAACCCCCTGCAGATGGTCATATTCGTGTTGCAGAACTCGGGCAAGCATTCCTTTGGCGATGAATTTATGCTTTTTTCCTTCTTCATCTACGGTTTTAACTTTAACTTTTTTCGACCTTTTAATTTTCAGCCAAGTTTCCGGAATGCTTAAACATCCTTCTTCCATTTCTTCAGTGTCTTTTGAACCTGCCCGTCCAGCAGGCGGGTAAGGCTTAATCTCCGGATTTATATAAACATCCGGCGCATTGTATTCTTTGGCCAATTCCTCATCTATAACAAAAAGCTTCATATTCAAACCGATTTGGTTGGCCGCCAGACCGATTCCCTTATTTTCTCTCATTATCTTTTTCATTTTTAAAATAACCTTTTTCAATTGAGCCGTTATCAAGTCAACATCAGCCAATTTTTTGGTTAAAATTTCTGCCGGTTTTTTTACGATTTCCATTTTGTAGCGCGATTCATAGACAAATAATTTTCCCGGATCTTTTATGCTTTTCGACTGCCTGATTTTTGAGAATATTTCATAAGCCCTTTTAAGCCCGATATTTTTTATTATCCCCAGATACATAGGGAATTTTTTAGGCTCCCCGAATGTTTCAGAAATCTCTTTAGCCAAGGCATGCACCGGTCCATGAATGCCGCTATCAGGCTTCTTTTCTTTGAACCTGCCGATCTCTTTGCCGATTTTAGTAAATCCGCTGGAAATTCTCATACTCGTCGTTGGAATCGATGTTAAATATAGGTTAGAATACAATATATGTCTAATCAAATCCGAGTCAGAATTGCGCCATCTCCCACTGGGCCGCTTCATATTGGTCTAGCTCGAACGGCGCTTTTTAATTTGCTTTTCGCTCGAAAAAATAAAGGCACTTTTATTTTAAGAATCGAGGATACTGATCTGGAGCGCTCTGATCCCAAATTCGAAGAAGATATCAAAGATTCATTTAATTGGTTAGAGATCATTTGGGATGAATTTTACAAGCAAAGCGAACGGATAGGCGTGTATAAAAAATACCTCCAAAAGTTATTAGACGAAGGCAAAGCGTTCTGGTGCTATCATACGGTTGAAGAACTTAAAAAAGAAAGCGAAGAACAGATGGCTCGTCGCGAAGCACCAAGGCATATTTGCGAACATAAGTATAAAAATGCCCAAATTGACCAAAAAGGAATTATAAGATTAAAGGTTGATGAAAATGCTACTCGGGTAATCCATTTTAATGACCTTATCCGGGGAACAATCGAATGGAAAGAAAATCTGATAGGGGATTTGAGCTTAGCCAAAAATCTGGAGACTCCTCTTTATAATTTCGCCGTAGTAATAGACGATTATGAAACAAAAATTTCTCACATTATCAGGGGGGAAGATCACATTTCTAACACCCCTAAACAAATTTTGATTCAGGAAGCTTTGGAAATAGAAAAGCCTCAATATGCCCATTTGCCTTTAATTCTCGGACCGGACAGAACTAAGTTGTCGAAAAGGCACGGAGCAGAATCAGTTAAAGAATACAAAGAACAAGGGTACATACCTGAAGCAATGATCAATTTTATGGCTCTCATGGGCTGGAGGCCGGGGAAAATCGAGATCAAAGGTGAAAAGCCCGAAGACATTTACTCGATTGAAGAACTATCGGCTTTGTTTGATCTGAAAGATGTCCAGAAGTCGCCCGCAGTTTTTGATATAAAGAAACTCAATTGGATGAATGCTTATTACATCCATCAGCTGACGCCGGAACAATTCAGAACGACAATTATGCCGTTTATCACAAATAATTTGGAAATAGACGGAGTCAAAGACGAATATCTGGAAAAAATAAGGCATATGATGACCGAGAGAATGGAAAAACTCTCTGATGCGGCTGATTTTGATTATTTTTTCAAAGAACCCGAGTATAAAAGAGAGTTGCTAAACTGGAAAAACACGCCGGCCGAAGCAATTAAAAAGTCCTTAAATTTAACAAAAGAAGCGCTTGAACCGGTTGATTGGAATATCTTCGACAAAGATTATATCAAAATCAAATTAGACGAGATTGCCAAGACTGAATTTGCCGGAGATAGGGGAGCGGTTTATTGGCCTTTAAGAGTTGCCTTAACTGGACGCGAAACCTCGCCTGATCCAGTTGATATTTTAGAAGTTTTATCAAAAGAAGAAGTTATTAAAAGGCTGGATAAGGCTATTAACAAAATAAATTTAAATATTTAAATGTTTAAATATCTTTATTTTTTAGCTGCTGTTTTTGCTTTTTGTCTTTCAATCTTTACTTTTCCCGATGCCGCGGCCAATACCTCCGATAAAATTCTCGAACTAAGAAATCAGATACAGGAGCTCGAAAGGCAATCGGCCGGATATCAAAATCAGATAAAACAGAAACATAAAGAAGGTGAAACTTTAAAAAGAGAAATATCTATTCTTGAAAATCGAATAGCCAAATTGAGGTTAGATATAATAGCTACTACCGGAAAAATTGATCTGGCCGAACTGGAAATCAAGGATCTTACCGGTGAAATATACAAAACCGGGATAAAAGTAAAAGAAAACAAAGAAAGCATTTCAAAACTAATACGAGAGCTGAACGAGATGGAAAGAACCAATTTGGCAACCGTGCTTTTGGCTAACAGCAAAATCTCTGATTTTCTAAACCACATTGACCGAATGAGCCTCATTCAAAATAAACTAACGAGCCGCTTAGTTGAATTTATCGCCTTAAAAAATGAATTAGAAGTCAAAAAACAAGAAGCCGAAGATAAGAAAAACCAGTTGGAGCTGCTTAACAGAAAGAGGGGAAACCAAAAGAAGGCTTTTGAAGGAACTCAAGTAACTAAAAGCGATTTTCTTGTTAAAACAAAAGGCCAGGAACAAAAATTCCAGGAGCTTTTAAACGAAGTCGAAAGAAAAAAGGCAGAATTCTATAAAGAATTGCAGGAGTTTGAAGCCGAAGCGCGGAAGCAAGGAATTTTTATTGTCCGGGTCAAAGCCGCCGCAATTCCTCCGAAAGGAACAAAACTCTTTAAAATGCCGATGGATGATTATATAATTACCCAAGGCTACGGATATACCAGCTTTGCAAAAAGAGGCGCCTATGGAGGAGCGCCGCATAATGGAATTGATTTAAAAGAAGGATTAGGCTCTGAAATAAGATCAATCGGCTCTGGAACTGTTTTGGCTAAAGGCTTTAATAACGCTGCCGGAAACTGGGTTGCCATAAGGCACGATAATGATTTGGTCAGCGTTTATGGACATATGAAAGAGCCTGCTTTGGTTTTAGCAGGGGAAAGAGTCAATGAAAATACTGTTCTGGGCTTTGAAGGAGCCACTGGTTTTGTCACCGGTTCTCATCTTCATTTAAGCTTATATTATGAGTTTTTCAGTTTTATCGGCCCGAAAACAGGCCAAATCTATTTTAACTACTGGCAAGGAAGCTTAAATCCTTTCGATTATATGCAGACATATTAATATGACTAATATTTTAATTCTCGGAGCAGGTTTTGGAGGAATCAGCGCGGCTTTGGAATTAGAAAAAAAACTGGGGAATGACAGAGATTTTAAAATAACTTTGATTGACCGCAATAATTTTCATCTTTTCACGCCCTCACTTTATGAAGTTGCAACAGTCTATGGATTGATCCAGGATAGTTTTGCCCAATATCTTCGGGGCTCGGTGGCAATTCCGATTTATGAGATATTTAGCGGCAAACGGATAAATTTTGTCCAGGCAGAAATAAGAGATATCAATTTAAAAGATAGGTTTGTAATTACAAATGGCGCTAATCGAATTGATTTTGATTATCTGATAATCGCCCTTGGAGGAGAAACCGAATTTTACGGCGTTCCGGGAGTCCGGGAATACGCTTTTAATTTTAAAATGATCGACGATGCAGTCGGGGTTTATAAAAAAATAAAGGAAATTTACGAAAATTATAAAAAAAAGGAGGGTGGTGATATAAAAATAAACATTATTGGCGGGGGATTCACCGGTGTGGAACTTTCCGCAGAATTGGCTTGCTGCGTTAAAAATATAATCGAAGACGAAAATTTGGATAAAAAATGCACCGCGATAAACCTTATCGAAGCAGGGCCGAATATTCTTCCGGCGATAAGTGAAAAAGCAAGAAAAAAAATTGAGAAAAGGCTCAACGCAGAAATGGTTCGGATAAAAATTAACTCGCCGGTATCTGAAGTTGGGCCGAATTTTATAAAAATAGGGGATACCGGAGAAATAATCGAATCCGACTTAACTATTTGGGCCGGCGGTATCCGCGGCTCGAGACTTTTAGAAAATCTCGGATTAAAAATGAACAAAAAAGGAATGATAGAAATTAATGAATTTCTCCAGACTGAAAATGAGAAAATTTTTGCGATAGGGGATAACGCCGCTTTCACAGACCCTAAAACCGGAAAGCCGGTTCCGGCAATGGCCCATACGGCTTTTGAGCAGGGAGAAACCGCGGCCAAAAACATAATAAATCACATTACTAACCGCAAATTAAGGCCTTATAAGCCGTTTTATGACTCATGGATTGTCCCGGCAGGAGGGAAGTGGGCTTATTTCCACTATAAAAGAACTGAAATCACCGGATTTCTAGGCTATGTTTTAAGACAACTGGTTGATTTCAGACATTTTTCTAAAACTTTGCCGATTACAAAAGCACTATCTTTATTCTTTAAGGATCTGGTGATTTTCACAAAGAATGACTAGTTACTCCTTTAACGGATGGAATTTTTCATGAACTTTTTTTGCGTATCGGCTAGAAATTTGAACATAGCGTGTTGTTGTATCCAAAGACTCGTGGCCTAACAGTATTTGAATAGCCGCTGGACTTGCCCCTGATTCGGCTAAGTATGTAGCAAAGGCTCTTCTTAAAGCATGCGGAGATATAGGCACATTTATACCTAGTATCTCGCGATATTGTTTAATTTTATACTGGATATAGTTAGTTGAAACTTTCTTATCTTTCATTGCTTTATTTCGGCCACTATAAGGTATAAATACGTATGCTGATTCATCGTTACGGGTTTTAAGATATTCTTTCAGATGACGAAAAGCTCTTGGCGTTAAGTAAGCGAATCTTTCTTTTTTGCCTTTGCCTAAAATATAAATTTGCCCTTCTTTGTTGATCTGACTCAACTTCAAATTCACCAGTTCAGAAATCCTTATACCAGTGGAAAAAAAGACTTCTAAGATTGCACGATTCCTTTTGGCTATAATTTGATTTTTCTCTAATTGCGAAGGGGACTCTATCAACTTCACTGTATCTTGGAACTCCGGAACTTTGGGAATTTTTTTTTCTTTTTTAATTAAAGTAATGGCATCAGGCGGAATAGGGGAGGGGTAGTCCATTTTAATAAGGTATCTGAAGTATGACCTCAGTGAGGATAAGAACCTGTTTGTTGAGTAACTGCCTAGTTTTTTTTCGACACTTGCTTTAATAGGCGTTTCCCGGTCAATCGAAGCTAAATATGCTTTATAAGATTCGACGATTCTTTTGTTAATCTTATTAAACGGAATAGGGGACTCATTAAGGAAGTTTTCAAAAACTAGTAGATCCCGTTCGTAGTTGTATATAGTTTCGTCAGAATAGTTGTTTGACTGCAAATGCAATAAAAAATCATCAAGATAGGGGAGGACAATCGTATTTTTCGATTTATTTTTCATTTTCGCTGAATTTTTTACCACGATTACAAAGAACACATAAAGTTCTTAAGTTATATAGATTATTATTGCCGCCATTAACTACCGGAGTTATATGGTCAATTTCAAGCCGAACTTCTTTAGCAGTATTCCCGCATAACACACATTTAAAATTATCTCTTTTCAAAATTTAATATCTTTGCCTTAAATCAATTCCTTTTCTTAAAATAGATGCTTTAATGGGTTTTCTTAAGCTATCGTAACTTTTTCGACCCTTTTTAATAGCAAGGGTGAAAGCTTCGCTGAAATTACGGGATTTACCCAATAATTGAATGATGCGTTGTATATATCGAGGGGATGGTGAAACTTTAGCTTCTTTTAAAAACTTTTCCGCAATTTCTAAGCTAGATAACTTATCTTTACAATAAAGTTTTATAACTAAATCTTTAAATGCTCTCTTATAGAATTCTCCAACTTTTTTACTTTTTGACGGATAGGGCATAGGTATTTAATAATGTATTGAGTGTTAGAGGTATTATACCCAGTCTATAATATCTGAATATAGGGTCAATCCCCTGTTATCAACATTTGGAAATTTTAGCTCTTTCTAATAAAGTAAAAAGGCTTTATTCTACTAATATAACAAAAAATGTTCTACGCTGATTTAAATCACTTTAAAGGCAAATCCGGATATGAAATAGACGGCGTTTGGTATCCTCGGGTTACCTCTATCGTCTCCATCAAAGCCAAACCAGCCCTTTATAAATTCTATGCTGATCAGGGAAGCTTTTCTGCCGGCGAGGCGGTTAAAGCCAAATCAGCCGAAGAAGGAACTTTGATTCACGAAACGATTGAAGCAATACTTTCCGGAAAACAAGCGGTTGTCCCCCACTCCATAAAACCGGCGATTGATGCTTTTTTAGAATTTAAAAAAGAAAATGAAATAGTTCCTATGAAAATTGAAGAAAGAGTTATTTCTAAAAATAAATGGTATGCCGGCACGGTAGATGTTATCGGGAAACTGAATGGACGGCTTGGAGTTTTGGATATTAAAACTTCGTATTCCATATATCGCGATTATGGAATCCAGACTGCGGCCTATGTTGAAGCTATCAAAGAAAACAACATCTTCCCTACTACAAGGTGGGTCTTAAGGATCGATCAAGCTAAAGAATGTTTGAAATGCGGGGCAAAAATGAGAGAAAAAGGCGGAAATGTAAAAGTAAGAGGAGGAATCCTCAACTGTCAGCATAAATTCAGCGAACTTAAAGGCGAGATCGAACTAAAAGAACTGGAAAATTTTGAAGAAGACCTTATGGCCTTCTTGGCCTGCAAAGATTTATGGGTCTGGGAGCATGATCATTGGATTAAAAAGATTAAGAACGGGGTGTCAAAGATATAGACTCGGACTAAACTACTTACTACAATTCCCCGCTAAACTGTACCCGGCTTCAATTGCTTCTTTTTCTGAATCAAAAATAATTTTATTCTCTTCTTTTATATTCTTAACGCCGGGACACCAAAGAAAGTGATAGCGGCGGCTTTGAGATTTCTTAGAGGCGACTACTCGAAAATCAAAATCCCCCATCCCTCCGCTTTGGCTGTCTGTATTGGCCTCAATTTTAACTACAGCATCATCTTTAAATATTTCCTGAATGCTTGCCTTCTCGATCTTTATTGGATCAACCGCGGTTTTCGAAATTCGGCCCAACTGAAAACTTAAAAATGAGATCAAAATCATCAAAAATATAACAAATAGATTCTTCTTGATTATGTTTAAAACTTCTGCTATCATAGTTTCTAAGTTCTATATTCTATATTCTAAATTATAATTTTATGGCCCATACAAAGCAAAAAGGATCATCAAAAAACGCCCGGGAATCAGCCTCGAAACGTCTGGGGGTTAAGCTCTTTGGAGGCCAGATTGTGAAGCCAGGCAACGTTATAATCAGACAAAGAGGAACCAAATATGTTCCCGGTTTAGGAGTTCGCATGGGCGGAGATGACACCATTTACGCTCTTCGAGAAGGAAAAATATCATTCAGAACAAAGAAAGTATCAAAGTTCGACGGCTCCAAAAAAGTTGTCAGCGTGATAAGCGTTATTTAAAAGTTCTCAAAGTCCCACCACCTCTGCTTCAAAGCCTGTTTCGATATCGTAGAATTTAAACATCACTCGGTAAATACCGGTCTTTTTTATTGGTTCGGCCGCTATTTCAATAAACTCCTGAGGAGCTTCTATCCCCCGCTCTTTCAACAAATCGCTTATTGTTTTTGAATTAATTCCGGCGTATAAATTTCCTTTCTCGTCAGCTTTTGTTTCAATGATCAACCTGAAATCCTTTAGCCTCTCCCCTACTTCTTTCATTTCTTGAATGCTTTGCTGAGCGGCCTCTTTTTTTTCTATTTTTATTTCATCCACCTTTTTTATATTTTCGGCTGTCGCCAAAACAGCCATTTTTTTTGGCATTAAAAAATTCCTGGCATATCCGCTTTTCACTTCTACCGTCTCCCCTATCTGGCCAAGCCCTTTTATATTTTCCGTTAAAATTATTTTCATAGTTTTTTGATTTCTTCCACCGCTCTATCCAATTGCGGATCGCGGTCGTTTTTAATATCGTCTTCTACTCTTTCAACTTTAATATTAGGCTCGATGCCTTCATCGGAAATGGAGCGGCCTTTTGGCGTAAGCCATTTTGCTACTGTTATCTTTAATGCCGTTTTGAATCTTAACTCTTCGACTTGCTGAACCGAACCTTTACCAAAGGTTTTTTCGCCTATCAACTTTACTCCTTTATTGTCGCTTAAAGCACCGGCAACTATCTCCGAGGCTGAAGCCGAGCCTTTATTTATTAAAATCACGACTTTCGTATTTTTTAGGCTTCCGTTTGGCTTCGCCTTAAGCTCTTTCCTTTGCCCTTCTCCAAAATCCTCAATGACTACAACCTGACCCGGGTCCAAAAAGTAGCTTGAAATATCTATTGCCAGATCAAGCAGCCCGCCCGGATTATTCCTCAAGTCAAAAATTAGTTTTTGATCCGCTCCCTTCTTTTTTAGTTCTCCAATTGCTTTATCAAATTCCCCTTTAGCTATTTGATTAAAACTGAATAATTGGATATATCCGATTCCGGGCTGAATTTCCGACCATTTAACCGTCGGAATTTTTATTTTTTCCCTGGTCAATTCCACATCTTTGGTTTCTTCACGGCTGTCCAACTTTCTGGAAATGCTTAAAGTCACTTTTGTTCCTCTTCGGCCTCTTATTTTAGAAACGGCGTCTTCCAAACTGATCCCAACAGTCGATTCGCCGTTTATCTTTAATATTCTGTCTCCGGCAATTATACCGGCTTTATCCGCCGGCGTATCTTCTAAAGGAGCAATAACAGTAAGAACCTCGTCTCTTACCCCGATTTCTATGCCCACTCCGGCAAACTCGCCGCTTATTTCCTCTCTTAACCTTGAACTTTCATCGGCTTCCAGAAAAACAGTAAATGGATCATCGATGCTTTTAACCATTCCTTCTATGGCCCCGAAAACCATTTTTTGAGTATCGAGTTCTCCGCGATCAACATATCTTTCATGAACCAGATTCCAGGCATCCCAAAACAAACTAAAATCAACGGCCTCTGGCTGACCGACATCTTTATTGATCAATTCTCTTAATCCGCTAGGTATGGGTTCCTGGCTTTTTTGAAACTGGACGCCGCCAAAAAAACCTGCGACAAGCGAAATTAAAATAACAGGTACTAGTACCTTAAATCTCATTTAATTATAATTGTACCCTAAATTACGGATTATATCCAGAATCTCGTTTTTAAACCGCTCAAAACCGAATTTTTCAGAGTGTTTTTTTATCAATTCAGGACTATATTTGCCGCTTTCTATATTTTTTTGAATCAAACTCAAAGCCTTGGCAAGCTCTTCTTTAGTTAGGCTTGTAAAAAACTCCCCAGTCAGGCCTTCTTTGATTGTTTCGACTGCTCCGCCTGATTTATAAGCCAAAACCGGCTTACCATAAGACATTGCCTCAACCGGCGATATTCCGAAATCTTCTTCGTTGCAAATAAGGTAGGCCAAGCAGCCTTGATAATAAACAGGCAGTTCTTTATCTGGAACAAAGCCCAAAAGCTTTACATTCTTTAATTTTAAATTTTCAATTTTAAATTTTAAATTTTTGTATTCCGGGCCTTCACCTATTATCGCAAGATTTATCTCCGGAATTTTCTTAAAAGCCTCGATCGCCAAATCAATATTCTTATGAGGGTAGAGCTGGGAAACAATCAAAAAGTAATCCTTCTTGGATGTTTCTGAATTTAAAGCAAGCTTCCCATTTATTTCTACCGGCGGATAAACCACTTTTGCTTCCCGTCCGTAATATTTTTTGATTCTTTGAGAAATATGTTCTGAATTTGCCAGAATAATATCCGGCCTCAAGCTGGCAGACCTATCCCAAAGCCGCAGAAAATGCTGACCCAATCTGATTAAAGAAATTTTAAAAGGACTTCGCCCTCTTTCTTTAAAATCCTTGATGTACTCGATGCCTCTATCCCATAAAAGCCTGGAAGGGCTGTGATAAAAGCAGATATGCTTTGTGTTTTGACCTGTCAAAACACCATGGCTGACTTCATGGCTCGACGAAATAACCAAATCAAAACTTGAAAGATCAAAAGACTCTACGGCCGCAGGCATAATGACTTTAAACCAGGGATGGAGCTTTTTTATATTCGGGACTTTTTGCAGAAACGAAGGAACTATTTTTGCCTCGGGCAGATTTTGAGAAACAAATTTCTTGTCGTAAAAAAGAGTATAAATCGGAGCTTCCGGAAAAATTTTATGAAAAGCGATGACAACTCTTTCCGCACCCCCCAGCCGCGTAAGCCAATCATGAACTAAAGCAATTTTCATATATAGTATAACCGCAAGCGTTCAGAAAAAAAGCCTCTCGGGCATAGCCTCCTTCTTCTCTCTTTGTTCATCAAATAAATAATCCCCATTCAAAATCTTTTAGATAAGCTTGCGGCCTTTTCATATTAAATCGAAGAACAAAATTTTTTACAAGCAGTCAGCCGCAAACATTTATCTTTAGATTAGAGCCGCAGGGGTATAAATAATTTCTATTCTTCGAGCCCGCTGCGTAATGCCTTATCAGGAACCTCGTGAGCCGAGCCGTATTGAGGAGATAATCTTTGTAGCGAGGCGAACGAGGAGCGAGGGTTTTTTCTTAAAGACAGGAGTTGAGCTTTGTATAAAAGATGTATGAGGCCGAGCGTTTCCTGAAAGGCATTGAGCAGAAAAGGGCGAGAATAAATTATTTATACCCGAGAGGTCTAGATTGTATGTTTACGGCTACCTTCGAGTAATTATATTCTTCTTATAAATTTCTAAGTTTTCCAAAACCACTCCAGTTCCTTTGGCGACGCAAAGAAGCGGGTCGTCGGCAGTTTTTGCCGACACTCCGGTCACGCGGGTGATAAATACATCCATATTCTTCAAAAGCGCTCCGCCGCCAGTAAGCGTAATCCCCCGCTCGATTATATCGGCGCAGAGCTCCGGCGGAGTCTCCTGCAAAACACGCTTAACCACCTGGCTGATTTCGTTTAACTGTTCCTGAATGGCCTCATTCACTTCGTTTGAAGTTAAATCAATTGTTTTAGGCAGGCCGGTAATTAAATCTCTCCCTCTTATTGATATTGTTTCCTCGTTGGAAACCCTTATGGCTGTTCCGATGTTTATTTTAATAAGTTCCGCTGTTCTCTCGCCTATGGCCAGATTGTGCTTTTTCTTAACATAATCAATAATCCCCTGATCTATTTTATTTCCGGCTACTCTGACTCCGGCAGAAGCCACTATGCCGCCAAGGCTTATTATCGCCACCTCTGTCGTGCCGCCGCCTATATTAACCACCATATGACCGTAAGAAGAGTTGATCGGAATGCCTGCTCCTATTGCCGCAAGCACCGGCTCTTTAACCAGATAAACCGCTTTGACGCCTGCGTTCATCCCGGCTTCAATCACCGCTCTTCTTTCAGTTGAATTTATGGCCGCCGGAACCGAGATCAAAATTTCTTTTTTCAAAAAGTTGAATTTATTGAACGACTTATTGATAAAATACCTGATCATCGCCTGGGTCACTTTATAATCTGCAATAACGCCGTCTTTTAAGGGCCGGACTACGGAAATAGTGTCTGGCGCCCGACCGACCATTTCTTTAGCCAAATTTCCCACGGCCAAGATGCGGTTATCAAATAAAGAAATAGCCACCACTGAAGGCTCGTTGATTCTTATTCCGTTTCCCGGAACAAAAACAAGCGTATTGGTTGTTCCTAGATCTATGCCGATTTTCCGTGCCATTAGGCAATGATATATCCTGAAATCTAACAGAGCAAATTGACGCTAAGATTATAAAAATGTAAAATAATTCGTATGTCTAAAGGCGCTAAGACCTTTATTTTAATTGCTTCGTTTCTCTCTTTTTTTGTACTTACCTACCTGATTGTCCTTTATGCCTACGGCTACCAATTTAATTTTGAAAAATTGAAATGGGTGGAGACAGGTGGACTTTTGATTAAAACCAATATGGATGGCGTTGAAGTTTTTATTGACGGCGAGAGACAGGGCAAAACCTCATTTCTTTCAGAGACCTTCGTCAAAAAAAATCTTTTGCCCGGCGAATATAATATTACTCTCAAAAAAAACGGCTTTCCGGATTTGAATAAAACCATCAAAGTTAAATCCGGAGAAGCAGTCCAACTGACTAACATATATTTGCCAAACAGCGAAGAAGTAGCAGATTTCGTTAAAAACTCCGAGCCCGTGAAAGAAAATCCGAATTATTTCATAAGCCGGGCTGACGGTCTTCTTTACCAGCGGCTTGAAGACGAACAGATCGAAAAAGTTTCTTCCGAATCTGTCTTTTTAAAAAACTACAAACTGAAAATTCTCCAAGCAAACATATATTTGGCTTCTTACGATTTAAAGACTCCCGGGGTTTTTTCTCTTGATGCGAGCGGAGCCTGGGAAAAAATCCATTCTTCGTCTTCAAATGATCTTATTCTTTCTCCCGATAATAAAAAAATCGCCATTGTCGGGCCGAATGAAATAAGTGTTTTATGGCTCAAAAACGAAAATGAGCCTCCTTTTTTTCAAAAAGACCGCAAAGAACTGGTGATTCAGAGCGAAAACAGAATAAAGCAAGTCTTCTGGTTTAAAACAGGCTGGCACCTTATTTATCTTACCGAGACTGGCAGCACTCATTTTGTTGAACTCGATCCCACCGGCGGAAGAAGCAATTTAGTGATTTAAAAATAATTATCTGATTCCCAAAAGTTCAACTTCGAAACCTTCCTTTTTTAATAATTCGGCCTTAACTTTTAGTCCTCTCACATATCCTCCAACCATTCCATCAGTCCTTATCACCCTGTGGCAAGGCACTTGTTTAAACGGGTTTTTATTGAGCGCGTTTCCGACTGCCCGATAAGCCAACGGTTTGCCGATAAGCCGGGCCACTTCTTTATAAGTCAAAACCTCCCCCTTTGGAATTTTCTTGACTGTATCATAAACTTTTCTTTCAAACTCGGTCATTTTAGATTTTTTATTTTGTAATTATTAAAATTTTAGATATGGTAGTATAGCTTTTACCTTTAAAAGTAAAGACTAATTCGTCTTTTGCTGAAACTTTTGCCTCGTTGAAAAATCGGTCAATTTTTCCAAAAACAAATTTAAAATCTCTTTTTAACTTCCAGCTTTGATCTAAATTTTTCTTATCAGCAAGAATTACAAAAAAACGATTATCAGAACCAAAACGTTGCGCACCCTGATTTTCATACATCCAAATTGCTAACTCTTGTGGATTTCTAATTGCTTCTTCAATAGAATAACCGCGCGGAAGATAAGTTGTCTTTAAATCAAAAGGTTGGCCGTCAAAGAAAATATCAATGCCGAATTTATTTTTAAGCGTAGGAACGACTTTTGGATGTAAACTAATATGATCTTCTATTAAAATAGTTGTCCAATGATTATACCAAGTTGCTATAACGTAAGAAGTTATATCATTAAACAGTTTGCTTTTAACACCGTTTATTAACTCTTTATAACGAAAAAACTTTCTAACGTATTCGGCTTGAATTTTTTGATCCAGTTGCCCTTGTACAACGCCCCAATTAAAGTTAGTAACTTTTCCAACTTCTTTAATAAGTTCATTATTAGAAATTAGTTTTTGCCGTTCTTCAACTTGTGACTGATATTTTCTTTTAATAAAAAAGTCAACTTTATCTTGAGGAAAATCTATAAGTTTTTTTATAAGGCCACCTGCGCTACCTCTTGATTCAACGCTTAAACTTACCGCAAGCTCTTTTAAGTGTTCGGCCTTAACTCCTTTTAACTTTAAATTTATAAGTTCTTTTTCACTAACTAGCATAATTAAACTTTTTTAAAAACCAAAATGTATTCATGCTTAAAAATATAAAATCCTCCTACAAGCGCCCGATAACGCCATAAATGCTCCTGATTTAATTTCGCACGATTATTTACCATATTTTTTACTAAAATACTTTTAAGCTTCAATCTCTGTCCGCCACGCTTTAATGTTTCTTGCATAAGATAAAAACCAAGAGGCACCCATTCACTATTTGTATATTTATCACCAACAACAACAGTTAAATATCTATTACGATCTAGTAAATCTATAAAATTTTCTATTACATCGCCAAATTTTGAAGTAAATTCTTCAACCGTTGCCGTATTGCATAAATCTTCTTTTCGATTACTAAATCTTATTATATCGTGATATGGAGGATGCAAAATAATTAATTGAACACTTTTTCTATTAACCTTTTTAAGCGCTTCTATAACTTTCCCATGTGTTTCTTTTTTTGTGCTATCCGCGACAATAACTTCTGCAGAAACTTTACCATTTGGAAATTCTAAACTTATATTTCTAATTGCCGATCGCGCTACTTCCGGTATTAACTCAATTCCTATACCGTGTCTTCCTAATCTTTTTGATTCAATAAGCGTTGTACCGTTACCCAAGAAAACGTCTAAAACAACATCCCCTTTTTTGGTAAATCTCCGCATCATCTGGTTCGGAATTTGCGGAATGAAATTGCCATGATAAACATTATTGTGAGCGCCTGATTTATCGCGTTCACTAATCAGCCATAAACTATCAGTTAGAATATCTTTATACTCTTTCCAGTCGTTTAAATTGAGATCATTAATTTTTTTATCCATAAATTCATCTAAATCATGCCAAATTCCCCCGAAAAACTCAACGGCTCAACCCAGTGAGCCGTTTGGAAAAACTATAAATATCCACTTGATGATTAAGATTAAAAATCTAGAATACCATTAAGGGAGGACAAATGAGCACATTCACAGAGCTTTATGGCGTAAATCAGATTCAAACCCTCCGATTTTTTTTAACAGGGCTGATTGACCTCATCCCGGCAGGAAGAAACCTTACCCAAAAAGAAACAATATATGTCGCGGGTATCCTGTCCCATTATGCCCAGACATCGCGCTATGAAAGCGATAAAATGCCTGCTCTGGCCAATCTTTCCGAAGTCTTCGATTTAGTTTTGGACCAAGCCGGGCCGACAGATAGCCAGATGTTGGAAACAGCGGGCGCCCAGAGTTTGTTCTTTGCCGGATTCTTCGGTGACCAGATGAAACGAAGGCATAACCTACGCTTCTTCGATTCTCTGGGAAGCTCTTTCTATGAAGAGGCCCACAATCATACAAAAGACGCAAACAGAAAGGTACTTTTCAGACTGATGGCCTTACACTTCCCTCTATGGACCAGATGCTGTCGCGATCTAAGCAGAACTTTCCGAGAAAACCAGTTCCTGCTGAACCTCGCCAAAAACCCCGAAGGAGTCCGCCAAGGCGGACCCTACGGGGCAAGCAAAGAGCCATAACTTATAGTAATCGAGTTATGGCTCTTTTCAGTTAAAAAGAAAGCCGCTTGAGATTCAGGAAATCCCAAGCGGCCGGGACCGGGGAGGCCGACGACTAGTAGATTGCGAGCCAGTCCTCGAGATTGGCGATGCGCGACTGGACTTGGACCGAGCAGTCGCCGATGTTTTTGATGTCTTCGAAAACCTCTCTCGAAATCCCCTTTTCCAGGGCTTTCTTTTCGAGAAGCCGAAGCTTCTCGATCGGCGACATCGGCGGCGCGACCGGCGGCGCCAAAATCTCCTGAAGAGCGACTTCCTCTTCGAGCAACGCGGCTGTTGGACTCATATACTACCTCCTAGAAAGAGCAATACGATAATGATTGTAGAAAGCTTATTTTATGTCAAGCACTGAAGCGCTCGTTTAGCGTTTCGCCCACTGCGGCGCTTTGCGCGCTTTCTTTAGACCGTATTTGCGCCTTTCTTTTTCTCTGGCGTCTTGAGTCAGATAGCCGAATTTTTTGAGTTTCTTACGGTAGTTGGAATCAAACAAAACTAAAGCCCGCGAAATCCCAAGCCGAATCGCTTCAGCCTGACCGGTTAGCCCCCCGCCCTGAACTTTTATTGAACCTTTGAACCGATCCAGCGACTTTAATTTTCTTAAAGGCTCTTCAATAGTATTTTGAAGAAATAAATCTCTGAAATACTCTTGATATGGCTTTTGATTGATCGAAATCAAACCCTTATTTTCAGGAAACTTGTCTCCGGTTTTTTTGGTAAAAAGCCTGACTCGGGCAACTGATTCTTTTCTCCGGCCCACCGCTTCTAGATATCTTTCCTTATCTTCAGCCGGAGCTTTTACCGAAGCTTTTGCTTGAGTTTTTGAAGTTTTTTTAGCCATTACTTATATTTAAATTGAAGATTTTTTATCATCCCCTTTCTTAACCGGTTTTTAGGCAGCATCCCTAAAACTGCCAATCTTAATACTTCCTTCGGATCTTTCCGGAAAATATCTTTCATTGTTTTTGTTCTAAGCCCGCCCGGATACCCCGAATAGTGATAATATTTTTTCTGCTCCAGCTTCCGTCCCGTTATTTTAATTTTTTCTATATTTTCCACGACAACCTTTTCATCGGCAAGAATATTAGGTTCAAAATCAGGCTTATTTTTGCCGCGCAAAATCAAAGCTATTTTTGAAGCTAATCTTCCAAGCGACTGGTCTGTGGCATCCATTTTGTGAATCATACTAATTCGATCTGCGACATCTTTGCCCCGTCAGAATCCCGGCTAGGTATTTTAGTTATTCTCGTATAACCGCCGGCTCTTTCTTTATATAGCGGAGCTATCTCACTGAATAATTTCTTGGTTATTTCATCAGATAAATACTTTCTTACCAGCCTCACTTTATGCAAATCTCCGATTTTAGCCTTTGTTATCAGGGGCTCTATAAACCGCCTCAATTCTTTGGCTTTTGTTTCGGTCGTCCGTATTTTCTTATGAAGAATCAAGGAAGAAGCCAGGCTTTTCATTAAAGCTTTTCTTTGTTCTCTGACTCTCCCGAATTTTTTTCCTTTCTTCCTTTTTCGCATAATTTCTTTCTCTGGTTCTAAGTTCTAAATTCTAAATTCTAACTACTTTTCCGCGGTCTTCCTCTTTTCTTTTTTGGTTTTTCTTCTTCTCCTTCTGCTTCGCCTTCAAAAACCGGTGCTTTTCTTTCTAAAAGATCGGATTCCCCGACAGTTTTAAACTGCTCAACCAAAATACCGGCTGCTTTTTTCAGAACTTCGCTGGCTGAAACGCTGCCGTCAGTCTCTATTTCGATAAAAAGTTTGTTATAGTCGGTCCTGTCCCCTACTCTGATATTTTCAACCCGGAAGGTAACATTTTTCACGGGGCTGAAAATCGCGTCAATGGCTATTTCCCCGACCGAAAGTTTTTCCTTTTGCCTCTGTTCAACCGGCACATAGCCGATTCCTCTTTCCACTTCCACTTCCATATTAATTTCAGCCTTTTTATCGGTAATGGTCATAATCAACTGACCGGGATTAACTACTTCTACGCCGGTTGGAAGCTTAAAATCGCCGGCCTTCACTTCTTTTTCTCCCTTAACGTTCAAAACCACTTTGGCCGAATCAACTCCAGACACCTTAAACCTTACTTTCTTTAAATTAAGAATAACATCAACTACATCCTCCAAAACTCCGGGAATGCTCGTAAATTCGTGGGGCACCCCGTCTATTTTAATTTTAACGGCGGCGGCTCCGGCCATTGAAGAAAGCAAAACCCGCCTCAACGAATTTCCTATTGTGGTTCCATAACCGGTGTAAAGCGGACTTATTTCAAAAGTCGCCCGGTTTTTTTCTTCTCCAACTAGTTTTAAATCTCCAACTAATATATTCATAGAATTAGATTATCTTGAATAAAATTCGATTATTGCCTGAATATCTTTATGTTCGACTCCGCTCTCTTGCAAATTAGGCAAATTCTTAACCTTGCCCATTAAAATATCCTTATCGACGGTAAGCCAGCTTGGCGGCTGGTATTTTTTAAGGAATTTGGGCAGGAAAGAAGAAAAATACTTATTTTTCAAATTCTGCGGTTTTATTTTTATTTCGTCTCCGACCTTAACCCTGAAAGACGGGATATTTGTGGGCTTATCATTCACCAGAAAATGGCCGTGGTTTACAAGCTGTCTGGCCGAATCCCGAGCATCAGTAAAACCCATTCTAAAAACCACATTATCAAGACGTCTCTCAAGAGTCTGGACAAGGACTTCGCCGCTATCCCCCCTGGCTTTCAAAGCTTCATCCACATATTTCCTGAACTGCCTTTCCAATACTTTGTAAATGGCCCTGATTTTTTGTTTTGAAACAAGCTGAAATCCGTATTCTGAAAATTTTCTGCTTTTCCCTTTTCTGCCGTGCACTCCGGGCGGATAAGGCTTTCTTACCGTGGCGGCCTTTTGGGAATACGAACGTTCGCCTTTCAAAAAAAGCTTTTCTCCGATTCTTCTCTCTATTCTTTCTTTTGGACCAATATAACGTGCCATACTTTGATATATTTAAACTCTGCGGGGTTTTGGCGCCTTCACTCCGCCATGCGGAATAGGCATATTATCAATTATTGCTTTAATATCAAGTCCTGCTGCAGATAATCCTCGAATAGCCGCCTCTCTTCCTGGCCCGACTCCCTTTACATAAATCTCGGCTTCGGTAAAACCAAACCTTTTTGCTTTTTCGGCCGCCGCTTTCCCAACCAAAGTCGCAGCAAAAGGAGTTGATTTTCTGGTGCCTTTAAATCCCAAATTGCCGGCAGAAGCCCAAGCTATTACCTTTCCGCTTTCGTCGGTAACGGTGACAATGGTGTTGTTAAAACTTGCGTTTATATAAACATTACCTTTGATAACCTGTTTTTTAATCGGTTTTTTTGAAATCTTAACCTCAACCCCTTTCTCAACGGTCAAAGTTTCTTCTCCGGATTTGCTTATAATACGTTTTTTACCCATTAAGTCGGCATTGCCGGCGGCCTCCTTCCAGAACCCATTGTCTTCCTAAGGTTGCCTCGCAAAGTTCTCGAATTAGTCTTGCTTCGGCCATGAATCGGCAGCTTCCTCGCGTGCCTCGTCCCCCGCCAAGCGGCAATTTCTTTTAATCTCTTAATATTTCCCAAAACTTCTCTCCGCAGCTCACCTTCGACTCTGTAATTCTTTTCTATAACATTTTGGATTTTATTTACTTCATCGGCAGTCAATTCCTTTGCCTTTTTTACCGGATTGATCCCGGTTGTTTTCAAAACCATCTTGCTTAAAGACGGCCCTACTCCGTAAATATAGGTTAAAGCTATCTCTATTTTTTTATTGTCTGGGATATTAACCCCGCTGATACGCGCCATTATTTTTGCCTTTGTTTATGTTTAGGATTTCTGCAAATGCAATACAGACGTCTTTTTCTCCGAACGATCTTGCAATTTCTGCACATTTTTTTTATAGATGATTGTACCCTCACAGTCTTTTCACTATCCTCCCTCTCTCGCCGTCAGGACTCAATTCAACCAAAACTCTGTCTCCTATCATTACTTTGATATAAAAAAGCCGCATCTTTCCTGAAATATGGGCTAAAGTCAACTTCCCGTCCTCGAATTTTACTCTAAAGTAGGCGTTGGGCAGGCTTTCAGTGACTACTCCTTGTTTTATGTTTTTCTCTTTATTGTTCAATTAACCTAGTATATTCTATTATATTTTGTTAAAAAAGACAAGTTTTTATTTCACCACAATTTCAATATCTATCTTATCACGGTTTTTTGGTATTTTCCTAAGCCAAAACGGAGACAAAATTTCGGCAGATTCGATCCCGTTTAAATTATCAAGGTAAGCATCCGCGTCAACCTTTTTTTTGCCGCTTATCTCCAAAGCCAGCCGGTTTTTATCGATATTCAGAATTGTCTTGCCGGAAGCGGCCAATTTTAAAGAAAGCTCTTTTTTATCTTTATTCAAAGCAGGCTGATTATAGACGATAAACAGACCATCTTTAATCACGAGGATATTTTGCGAATTTTTAACATATTGGGAAATGAAGCTGGAAATATCTGCTTCGTCAAAAGCCACTGCCGCGGCTTTTACTTTATAACTTACCTTGAATTCTTTGCCCAAGTCCCCGACTTTAACCGAATCGTTTGTTTTTTCGAATTGAATATCCGCGGCCCCGCCAAGGAGTTTCAAATTTACCAAAGAGACCAGTTCTGCTCGAATCGCCGCCTCGGCTTCTTTTCGCGCATCCTCTTCTGCTTTTTCCAGTTGTTCTTTGCTTACAAAATTAGAAAGGCCGGTAAATCCGCCGGAAAATTTCTCAAAGGATTCGGCATAAAAACCCTTGTACTTGGGAGTGCCCAGAAACCCCGGAATCCTAAAATCAGAAGGCTCAATATTGTATTCATCCCCGGCTCGATCCGCCGCAACTTCAACTTCCACTTGACCCGGTCTAGTCTTACCATCTGCTTTTGAGATGCCAGGCACGGTAAGGGAATAAACAATCCTGAAAACAAAGCCTTCGGAAGTCTGAAGCCTTGTAGAGGCGACAAGCGACTGAGGCAAGGTGCTGAAATTGTTATAAATGGTAACTTTCCCCCTGGCTTTCTGAAATACATTTTTTTCAGAAGTTGAAGCAAATGTTTTTGAAAAGTTTTTCTCGGCTTCGATCCATTTACCAGGGATAATTCCATAAACCGCATCGCTTTGGCTTACCTGATCCGAGATCGTAATCGGAATATCTATTGAAAAATCGCTTTTGCGGGGAATTATTTTTACATTCGCCTTACTTAAAGAAGCGGCTATGATCAAAATGAAAAGGACGATGGCCGAGCCAAGCAAAATGAAAAAAAACTTTTTTGTTTCTGCCTCGCTCTTTAAAGATTTTTTAATTTTTATCGGGGTTTTCTTTCGATAAGCGGCTAGATCTGCTTCAGTGGAGGCTTGTTCTTCAAAGGGCGGAGTTGGAGAATCTTCATAAAAAGCAGAAATCGCGTCGTCTTTTTTCTTTGCCGCTTTAGCCGCTTCGTGCAAAATATTGAATCCGGCTAAACTCGCGTTTTTGACAATCTCCTGCCCCGAAGAAATTATGGAAATCTTTTTTTTAAGATCATCAAAAGCGGCCTTGAGCTTTTCCACTTTGTTTTTATTTTTAAAAACCCGGTTCGATTTGGGAACCACCAAAATTAAACTATCCGACTTGGATTTTTCAACGGATTCAAATATATCTTCGAAATTATCGCCTGAAGCGATGTTGATTATCTGCATATTTTTGCGATGAAAGCTATCTTTTAAATTTTCTATCTTGGCTGGCTTTTGAAACTTCCTTGTGTTTTTGCTCTTCTTCTTTGAATTCTTCTTTGTTTATCTCTTTACCTAATTCTTTAGCAATATCCTGCATAATATCAAAGGTGACCCCGGCGCTTTGCTGAAATCCAAAAGCATATTCTCCCGGAATTGATTTATCGAACTTGACTATGCCCTTTTCAAATTCCTTTATACCCTTATCAAGTACTTTTTCAAATTTCTCAAACTCTTGGTTAAAAACATTCAAAATCTCGCCGCTCTTTTTTTCCAATTCCGGATATTCTTCTTCATATATATTCCCTAAAGTTTTTAAAGACCGCTCCAAAAAATCAGCCGGCAAATTAAGTTTTTTTGAATGGCTCATTATCCTCCTGATCAACCTCCTTAAAACATAACCTCTTCCCAGATTACTTGGATTCTGGCCGTCTGAAATGATGAAAGCCGCGGCCTTTAAATGATCGGCAATTATTCTTTCCGACCTTTTGTTGGACTCATAGTCGTACAAATCCTTCCCTCTTATCTCGGTAATAAGCGGAATAAATAAATCTGTCTCGAAAACATTGCTTTTGCCCTGCAGAATCATTACCAGACGCTCCAAACCCATTCCCGTATCCACGCCCTTTCGATGAAGAGGAACCAAGTCAGCCTCTCCTTTTAAAAGACTTTCTCTCGAAGCATTGCAGAAATATTCATTAAAAACTATATTCCATACTTCAAGATCATTTATATGAATTTCGGTAGTCGGCCCGCAAGGCCCCTTGTCTCCGGTAGGCCCCCAAAAGTTATCACCTATGCTTCCGAATAAAATTTTATCTTCGGGAATCCCGAGAGACTTCCATATCTCAAAAGACTCTCTGTCTTCAGGGACATTATTTTCCGGACTCCCCCTAAAAACGGATATTTTTACATTTTCTAAAGGAACTTTAAATTCACCGACAATTAGGTCATACCCGGCTTTTATCGCTTCTTCTTTAAAGTAAGAGCCTTCTCCTTGCGGAAAGTTAAAAGAAAAATTCCCGAGCATTTCAAAAAAAGTAAGATGGCTCTCGTCGCCTACCTCCTCAATATCGCTGGTCCTCAAGCATTTTTGGATTGAAGCCGCTCTGTTTCCGTAAGGAGACTCCTCATTTAAATAGTAACTCTTGAATTGCTGCATCCCCGCCGTCGTAAAAAGAACAGACTCGTCTTCCGGAATAAGCGAAGAAGAAGGCACTATTTTATGCCCCCGGTCTTTAAAAAAATCTAAAAATGTATTCTTGATTTCCCGATGCGTCATCTACATTAATTCTTTTTCCTTGGCATCCCCTATCTCTTTGATCTTCTTATTAAATTCATCGACAATCTTTTGCAATTCGTCTTTAGCCCTGAATTTTTCATCTTGAGAAATTTTCTTTTCTTTTTCAAGCTCCTGAACCTTATGCCAAACTTCATCCCGCTCGCGCCTAACCCTGATCCGGGCCTGTTCGAGCTTGTCGTGCAAAAGTTTGGTTAATTCTCTTTTCCTTTCTTCGACTAAAGGCGGGATAACCAATTTTATATTCTGGCCTTCAATATTGGGCGTTAAGCCGAGCCTTGATTCTTCAATTCCTTTGGCCGCAGAATTAACCAAACCTTTATCCCAGACCTGGATCATCAAAGTCTTTGGATCAGGAACCATAATGCTCGCCACTTCCTTTAAATTCATTTTTGAACCATAGGCATCGACTTTAATATTTTCAACCAGAGCCGGCGAGGCACGGCCGCTTCTAATCTGGGCCACATCGTTTTTTAAAAATTCCAAAACTTTGGCTAATTCCTTCTTTAAATTTTCGATTAACGATTTGTCTATCATAATTCACTGGCTATCAGATATTTATCAAAAAATTCTCTAAAGCCAGCCGGTGGTTGAACTGGGGTCTGGAAATTATTCCGGTCAGACGCAAAACTTTTCCGGCAAGCTTCTTTCCCGGAAGCGCCGCCGAATAAATCAGCCAGTCTTTAACCGCTTTTTTCAAATCCTCCTGGCTGGCCGAAATTTTCTTAGCCGTCTCAAACCTTTCTTTTAAATCAGCTTTAGCCAGCTTATTCAATAAATTAACGCTCTTCTTGAAATTATCAAAATTTTCCGCAAGTTCCAAGGCCAAACCAAGGGAGCCTCTGGCAAACTTTGAAATAGAAAGAGCTGTTTCTTTGCTGATTTTTTTCTGGTTGATTAAATAATTAACAAGCTCATCTCCCTGAATCGGCTTAAATTTCCAAATCTGGCATCGCGAAACAACAGTCGGCAATAGCATTTTTGGCAAATGGCTTATTAAAAAGATAATTGAGCGGCCCGGCGGCTCCTCTAAAATTTTTAAAAGCGCGTTGGAGGCGTCGCGGTTAAGCAGGTGGGCGTTATCGATCAAAGCAATTTTATACCTGCCAAAAGCGGTAAGATGGATAAATTCTTTTAATTCCCTGGAATCTGAAATATGAATTTCTTCTTCGCCTTTGCTTATTATCCTGAAGTCCGGATTTGTTTCAGAAGAAATACCGGAGACCATTTCGGCAATTTTCAAAACCAGAGATTTTTTCCCGACTCCTTCAGAACCGCAAAAAAGATAAGCATGATTAAAACCCTCGCCCTTTCTTGCTAAATCTTCAAAGTAATTTTGGATGTCTTTATTGCCTATCAGCATAAAGTTTATATATTTAAATATTCAAATATTTCGGCGGCGATTATTCCTCCGCCTTCAACTCTCGCAAAGCTTTTTATCTGCTGGCTTACAGCCGAATAGTTTTCCGGCTTTAAAAGATTTTTTATCTGATCAATTAAAATATGGGTTTTAAGGTTTTGTTCTTCAAGAACAACTGCTCCAAACTTCGCAAATTCAATAGCATTTTGCCTTTGATGCTCTCCGGCAGAATAAGGATAAGGAATAACGATTGCAGGCTTACCCAACGCGGCGATCTCAAAAATATTAGAACCGGAGCGGCTTACAATAAGATCGCTTGCGGCAAAAGCGTCTTTTAATTCTTCTTCGCTTAAAAAGCCAAAAAGCCGATAATTCTTTTCAATATCAGCCGCATAGCTTGATTCCCCTTCCCGTTTTAACTGCTCAAGTTCTTTTTTCATTTGTTCAAAGTTATTTATTCCGGCCTGATGAATAATCTGAACCCCGTTAGAGGCAGAGGCACGCTGCGGGCCCTCGCGGCCTCTAACGGGGTGAAATTCCTTTACTAACTGAACCAAACTATCGATTACCAAATTATTTATAAATGCCGCACCCTGGCTTCCGGCCAAAAACAAAATGGTTTTTTTATCAGGACCGAAACCAAAGCGGTTCAGAGCCTGCGATCTGTCGCCGCCAAATATTTCTTTTCTTACTGGATTGCCGCTTAAAATTGTTTTTGGAGCCGGAAAATATCCGGCTGCATTTTCAAAAGAAATAAAAACTTTTCTGGAGAATTTCGAAAGCAAAATGTTTGCTTTACCGGGTATTGAATCCGACTCGTGGATAAATACGGGAATAAAATACGACCAGGCGGCCAAAGAAGGAAAAACAGAGGCAAAACCGCCCTTTGAAAAAACGAGATCAGGCATAAATAAAAAAAGAAGCCAAAGAGACTGAATCAAAGTAAAAGGAAGAACAAAAAAGGCTAAGAAATTAATCCGGCCTCCTTCTACTTTGCGCAATTTCAAAGCAAAAATCCTTTTGAAGTTTATGCCTTCCTTCTCAAATTCATTTCTCCAGATATTGTCTTCAGCCACAGCCAAAAGCTTCAAATTCAAGCCTTTTTCATCGGCCTTTTTCTTAAGTTCTCTGGCAACTGCGACTAGCGGAAAGATATGGCCGCCAGTTCCGCCGCCAGCTAGTATTATTCTATACGATCTCATTTTAATAATTTAAGCATATCTTCCCAGCTTCGGGTATTGATAACTGATTTCTTCCCGGCCCAGCCGCGGCGGGCCTGGGCGATTCCTAACTCAAGATGCTGAAAATGGGAAATGCTATGGCCATCTGAATCAATGGAAAGCAAAACTCCCGCCTCCACCGCCTTTTTTATGTAATCATCTTTTAAATCAAGCCGATTCGGATAAGCGTCAATTTCCAAAACCGTTCCTGTTTTTTTGGCTGTTTTTATGAGCTCGTCAATAGAAATTTTATAAGGCTCCCTTTTATGGATTATTCTTCCGGTTGGATGGAAAATTATATCCACGTTCGGATTTTCCATAGCGGCTTTTATCCTTTCCGTCTGTTCTTCTTCCGAAAGATTGAAGTTTGAATGAACCGCCGCGCCAACCACATCAAGTTTAGCCAAGACTTCATCTTTTATATCTAAATTGCCATCTTTTAAAATATTGACTTCTGCACCTTTCAAAACTTTGAACTTTGAACTTTTTAACTCGCGATTGATTTCATCAATCGCGGCCATCTGTTTCAACAGCTTCTTTTCATCAAGCCCTCCGGTCATTGCCAAAGATTTGGTGTGGTCTGTTATCACAATATACTCTAATCCGTATTTTTTAGCTGCTTCAGCCATTTCCTTTATGGAATGCTGTCCGTCGGTCCAATCCGTCTGAACCTGCAAATCGCCCTTCAAAGAGCCGTACCTTATTAAATCGGGCAGCTTTTTGAGCCGAGCCGCATCAATTTCTCCTGAATTAGCCCTTAATTCCGGCGAAATCCATTCCAGGCCAAGTTTCTCATAAATTTCTTCTTCTGTTTCGCCGGCTATTCTCTTTTCCCCTTTGAAAAGTCCGTACTCGCTTAACTTATAGCCCCTTTTTACGGCAATTTCCCGCAAAGAAATATTATGATACTTGTCTCCGGTAAAATACTGCAAAGCGGCGCCGAAAGACTTCGGCTCCAAAACTCTTAAATCAGCCTCCATTCCGTTTTTCAGCCGCACATTGGCTTTAGTCGGGCCTTTTCCGTAGATATGGCTTACCTCCGGCATTGAAACAAAATATTCAATCGTTTCTTCGGGTTTTTTGGAAATCGCCAAAATATCCAAGTCGCCGATTGTTTCCTGCATTCGTCTTATCGAACCGGCCGGCACTGCTTGCTCCACATAAGGCAGTTTTTTAAGACGGTCTATGACTATTTTTATATAAGGCAAAACATTGCCTAAAAGAAAACGGCCCTGTCCGACTTTTAAAAATTCTATCCCTTTCAGGATTTTTTGTTCTGATTTTTCGCCAAATCCGGCAAGGCCCCGCAGATTCCCTGTCTTTGCCGCTTTTTCAAGATCCTTAACGCTTTTAATCCCGAGTTTTTTGTAAAGCTTGTAAATATTCTTCGGCCCCAAGCCTTCGATCAAAGTCAATCCGCTTACATCAACCGGTATCTGTTTCTTTAATTTTTCGTAATCCAAAATATGACCGGTTTTAATATATTCCTCGATCCTCTCCGCCATTCCCTGGCCGATGCCTTGAATCTCAAGCAAAGCATCTAGGCCGCCTTGTTTATAGATCTCACCGACATCTTCATTCAAGTTTTCAATTATAAGAGCCGCTTTTTCATAGGCCCGAGGTTTGAAAGCCACTCCCTTCATATCCAGCAATACGGCCATTTCCTGAAAAATTTTCGAGATTTCGGGATTCATCCCGTTAGAAGTCGCTGCTTCGTCCCGTTAGAAGCAGAGACACGCTGCGGGCCCCGAACGAGATCGCGAGGGCTCGCAGCGATACTCTATCTCGTACGGGGCGGGCACTCGCGGCCTCTAACGGGACTGCGCAGTCTACATTGTTAGTTTTATGCGCAGAATGATGGTTATTATATATTTGATGCTTCATTCGTTTAACCCGTTAGGGCGGCTTCTAACGGGGTTCATTAATTATGCTTTCTGCCTGGCTCCGGCAAAACCTGGCCGCGGGGAACTTCTTCCATCAGACTCGAATAAATTCTGGTCAGGCTTATCGCACCGAGTATTGCTATGATCCCGGCGATAAAAAAGACGGCTTGGAAACCAAATTTATCGGCAATGATTCCGCCGACTGCCGCTGCAGAAGCCGCGCCGATGCCGATCGAAACAGATTCAACGGCCCAATCAGTGCTTTCCTGCATTTTATCGATGTGGCGGGTGAAAATTGCGTTCCAGGGCGGAATGGCAAACGCCGCACCGATGCCGTAAATAGCGTTAATTATATAAAGATGGGAAGGCCTAGAGGCAAAAAGATAAAGAAATGGAACGAACGCAATTAAAAACGAACCTATTATCAAAGAATAAAAATCATCTTTTTCACCGTGGTTTTTATCAAGATAATTGGCAATTGGAATTTGCAGAGCCGATTTGGAAATCTGAAATATGGCGGCGGTGAAGCCGATGATCGCCAGAGTTCCTCCTTCAATTTTCTGGGTGATGAAAACCGCAAAAACCGGACCGAAAACGGCAAAACCAGAGATCAACAAAAAATCAGAAGTAACGAGAGTTCGGATTACTCGATTAATCCTCATTACTTACATTATTTCACTTGAGGCAATCCAAATCCAGTGGCATCGTCGTCGCCAGGGGTCCAAATGTCTTTAGCTGACTGATGGAGCAAGTCTCTGGTAGCTTTGGCTTTTTCTCCTTCGGGGGCTAAACCCTGCCACAGCTTGGCAGCCAAACCGGCTATATGGGGCGAAGACATCGAAGTTCCTGAAAGTACAGTATAGCCGCCGTTTTTCCAAGTTGATTCCACGCCTACTCCGGGAGCGCCGAATTCCATATCCTTTTCTTCAACTATGTAAACTAAAGAATTTAAATTGTTGCCGCGGGAGCTCCAGTCTGGCACGGCCAAATCTTTATCTATTGCTCCAACAGCCACAACCGCTACATTGGCCGCCGGATAATCAATGCTCAAAGAATAAGGGCCGTCGTTTCCGGCAGCAGCTATGATCAAAACATCTTTTGAAATTGCGTAGCCAACCGCCTCTCTGATAAGAGAACTATCCGAATCTGAACCCAAACTCAAATTAACAATATTTGCCCCTGAATCAGCGGCAGTTTTCAAAGCCACAGCAATATCATCAGCCCAGCAGGAACCGTCATTGCCGCAGACCTTATAGGCAAAGAGGCTGGCTTCCGGTGCAACACCGTAAATACCCAATTTATCCGTTCCGCCGTCAGCCAGAATAGTGCCGCTTACGTGAGTTCCGTGACCGTTTTTATCATCGCAGGCTCCGTCTTTAACCGGAAATCTGGGGTTAGAAAAATCTTTGCATTCCTTGACTCTATTTTTTAAATCGGGATGGCTTTTCAAAACTCCTGTATCCAAAACCGCTACTTTTATCCCTTCACCGCCTTGAGTAGAAACAACCAAAGAATTGTTATACACGGTTTCGATGCCCCAAGGGGTTTGATCAGAAGGCATTACTCTTGAACTCGAACTAGTTTTCAAATTTTTACCTAAAATTTCCTCTGCGGGGATATCCAATTCAGGAAGAATATGAAGCTGAACAACTGGTTCTAATTCCACGCCAAAAAGCTTTGCCAAAGCAACTTGAATGCCGGATAAATCGGCGGTGAATCCTTTATCAAAAGAGTGGCGGACGCCAAAACTTCTTTGTAAAAACTGGCTGTTTGATTTTACTAGATAACGAGGACCTTCGGGGTTGGCGATAAAAGCAGCCGTATTGACTGCTTGAGCCGGAAAAACCCCAAAAACGAAAGAGGCATAAACGATATATGCCAGTAAAATAGCAGAAGTTATTGGATTTTTATGCGCTTGGGGCCTTTTCACAAGCAATTTCAAGAGTAGCAGTCCAACCCCCCCTTGGTCAAGCTATTTATCCACAGCGAAAAGCCAAAACTCCATCCCGCAACATCAATTTTAGAGAACTCTGCTTACAAAAGAGAGGCCTGTTTGGAAATGTTCTCTATTTCATTGGCCGTAAATATTTTGATCTTTCCGTATTCGCCGTCATATCCAGGCTCAATATGCACTGCTCCTTCTCTCACCTTCATTATCCCCTCGGCAATTTGAGGCAAAGTAATGGAATTTAACTCCTCTTTGGTTGAATCCAAAAGAACCTTAAACTCATTTCCTCCGCCTTTGATCAATTTTTCATATTCCTGCACAACTGCCTTGGGCCAGCCCGTATTTCCGGTTCCGGCCATACCTAATGAATCGGCAATTACTTGATCCAAAGGAATCGAATTTTTGTAAAGAATCAAGCGAGAAGGCTTAAATCCTTCCGGCCTGTCGGCCAATTGATCTACTCTGGCTAAAACTCCTATCGTAAGCGGCCGGCGGCATTGCGGACAAAGAAAATTATGCTTTTTCGTTTGCTCCGGACTTAATGAAACCTTGCATAATCTGTGGCCGTCATAATGATACTTCCCTTCTTCCGGAAAAAACTCGATGGTAAACAGGAACTTTTTCGGGTCTCTTGATTTTATTGCCTCGATGATATCGGCGTAGCTTAATTCGACATCAAAAACATTGGCTTCCCGCCCGATTCTGGTAAGCGAATGCGAATCTGAATTGGAGACTAAAGCCACTTTATCCAATTGCGAAAGCCGCCAGTTCATTGCCGGATCCGAGGAAAGGCCGGTCTCCACCGCATAAATAGATTTCGAGTATTCATCAAAACACTCTTCAATCGAATCAAACCCTGATTTGGAGCCAAAAATAGAAAACCAAGGAGTCCAGGCATGGGCAGGAATGACCATTACCTCGGGCGAAGCCTCAAGGCATATTTTCAAAAATTCCTTTGAATCAAGACCGAGGATCGGCCGGCCGTCAGACTTAAGATTACCGATAAATGAAAGCTGGGTATTTATTTTTTCGGCGGTTTCAATATCGGGAACAAGATATAGATGATGAACTCTTCTCACTTTTCCTCCTTTGGAGTAGATACAACTTATTTCGCCGGTAAGCATAAATCTCGGCTCAAAATCTTTCTCCAGCCGTCCGAACGAATCAACTTTATATTGCTTTTTTAACTTAAAAAGACCGGGTTCTGCCGGCTCAAGCTTCTGCTTTATCTCTTTCAGCCACAAAGGATGAGTCAAATCCCCTGTCCCCAAAACATTAATGCCTTTAATTTTGGCCCATTTGTCCAAATTCTCCAAAACCATTTGCTGGGACACCGCCCGCGAATATTTAGAATGGATTTGCAGATCAGCAACTAATTTCATAGTATCCCCACGAGGATTTGAACCTCGGTCTCAGGCTCCGGAGGCCTGCGCTCTATCCACTGAGCTATGGGGACTCATAGCAGCTAAAAGACCGACTGTAAGAAATAAAATAATCCTTCCCTGCTGAATTGTCCATAGAAAATGATCAAATAAACCCAAAAACAAGAATAATAGAAAAAGAATAAAAATCGAATAATGAAATGGCCGGCTAAATTCGCCTTTAAGATAATTTTTAATGATAGAAATTAAAAACAATAAGAATGCGGCAAGGCCTAAAATACCTGTCTCCGAAAAAATCAAAAGATAAATATTATGAACCGGCTGGTAAAGATTAGGTGCAAGACCTGGGTTTATCTCCTTAAACCAATTCACGAAATTGCCGACCCCAACTCCCCAAAAAGGTTTTTCGAAAAGAGCAACTTTGTTGTAAAAACCGCGAAGCGTTATCGCTTCTTCCTGCGGCGAAATATTCAGCCTGGCTAAAACCTGCGGCCAGAAAAGAATTGAAAATAAAATCATTACCGTCAGAGTCGTAAAAATAGTTTTCCTATCCAGCTTTCTAAGTAATAAAAGAAAACCGGCAAGCCAAGCAAAAATTATGACACGGGAAAAAGTCAGAAAAAACGCAAAAAGCAAAATTCCGTAAATTATATTTTTAAATTTTAGTTCAAACCTTAGAAAATAAAGGAAGAAAATAGAAACAAAAATTACCAGAGCCAAAATATTAGGATGAGGCAATGTGCCGTATGGCCGCATTATTTTCTCCCCTTCAGCAAAAAAAACGGCAACATTAAATAGGTTTGGGTTTAAAACGGTCTCGCCTAAAAATCGAAGCCCTAAGTCCGACTGCCTGAAATACTGGAGGATCGCCAAGACCGCCTGAAAAAACCCGGAAGCAAGAAAAATGAAACACGAAGTCGTTAAATTAAAAATCTGTCCAAGATTAGACTTGGTATAAAAGTACAAAAGGGAAAATTCAATCAATTTCAGTAACTGATAAAATCCAAGGGCCTGATTTGGAGCGTTTTTAATTGAAACCGCAGAAATAATAATGAATCCGGCCAAGAACCAGTCATAGCTTGAAAAAATAAATCTGTCTTTTTTTATCAAAATCCTGAAAAACCAAAGCCCCAGAAGCGCGAGAATCAATAAATCAGTAGCGTATGAAAACGCGGAATTCCATTCATTAAATCCAATTCCCCACGAACGCAGAAGAATCCTTGTTTGAAACGGAATAGAGAAAATGAAGATATAGAAAATAAGTTTTTCTAACCTATGAAGCATTATTCTTAGTATAAAAGCCTTAATCGGGTATGCCAACTTCTTCTCGCCCTTTCCTGCTCAAACATTCACCGTCCCGCAACATCATTTTCTTCATAGGGGCGGCCCTTCTTGGAAATGGCACGC
>JBBTUA010000005.1:0-34335 GCA_038063995.1 Patescibacteria group bacterium | reverse complement strand
TGGTCGGGATTGGTTTGGTAAAAAGTTCGGATTTCATTCAGGATACACAGCCACAATGGATAACTCAAAGAAGTTGCCTCGCGGCTTCGCCGCTCGGTATTGAATTTGGCGAGGATTTGCCAGTCATTTCTGAACAAAACCGAAACCACTCGCTCCGCGAGCTGGGGGTTCATTCCGTAAAGCGGAATACAAATGAAATTTGTGAGCCGACTTTTTCTTTTCCGCCTTTGGCGGAAACCAAAGCGACAGTAATTAGCCCAAAAGCGATATGAGCAAATTCTTTCTCTATGCAAGAAAATCAACCGATGAGCCGGATAGGCAGATTTTGAGTATTGAGGCGCAAATAGCTGAATTGCGGGAATTGGCCCAGCGAGAGCATTTGGAGATCGTGCAGGAGTTCGTGGAAAGCCAAACAGCCAAAGAACCGGGGCGACCTATTTTCAACCAAATGCTCTCGCTCATAGAGAAAGGATTTGCTCAAGGAATTTTGGCGTGGCATCCCGACAGATTGGCGAGAAATAGCGTTGATGGCGGCAGAATAATTTACTTGATTGATACCACCAAAATTCGTGAGTTGAAATTTCCCACATTTTGGTTTGATGCCACGCCGCAAGGAAAATTCATGTTGAATATCGCTTTTGGGCAATCCAAATACTATATTGATAATCTTTCAGAGAATGTAAAACGAGGGTTGCGTCAAAAAGTAAGACGAGGCGAATATCCGGGCGTCGCTCCCACCGGATACTTGAATAACAAAGTGAATCACAAAATGATTAAAGACCCAGAACGCTATCGCCTCGTCCAAAAACTTTTTGAATTGTACGCAACCAAAAATTATTCTCTGAAAGATTTGCGAAATGAAATTACTGAAATTGGCTTGGTGAGCCGGAACGGAAAGCGGCTAACCGTTTCTAATGTCCAAATGATACTTCGCAATCCGTTTTACTACGGCGCGTTCAAGTTCAACGGAGAGCTATACGAGGGCAAACACGAGCCAGCGATAACAAAGAAACTTTTTGATAAAGTTCAAGAAGTGATGTCAGAAAAATCTCGTCCAAAGAAGCGAGGCGAGAAGATATATATTTTTCGTGGATTATTGAAATGCGGAGAGTGTGGCTGTGCCATTACCGCCGAGACGCAAAAAGGACATTCATATTATCGCTGTACCAAAAAGAAAGATGTTTGCTCGCAACCATATATCCGCGAAGAAATTCTCGCCTCGCAGATTTCCGACATACTTCAAAAAGTTTCTTTGCCGGAAGATTGGGCGGAACCCATGCTCGCACAATTAGAAACAGACGAAGCGAGCACCGCCCAATCTGATGCCTTGTTCGCTCAAAATCTCAAAAATGAAGTTAAGGCGTGCGAGGAGAAGCTGGACACGCTTTTAGACGCTCATCTAGAAAAGACCATTACCAGCGAGGAATATACCGCTAAGAAAAACAAAATCCTCGCACGCAAGATTGATATTGAGCAAAAATTGAAGGATTTTGAGCGAAAGGGTAATCGTTGGCTCGAACGGACACGAAATCTCATTTTAGCCGCTCACCAAGCCAATTCTGTCGCTTTGGGAGATAATTTTTCTGAAAAGAAAAATTATCTTGAAAAAGTCGGCTCGAACCCCCAGCTCGCGGAGCGAGCGGTTTCGGTTTTGTTCAGAAATGACTGGCAAATCCTCGCCAAATTCAATGCCGAGCGGCGAAGCCGCGAGGCAACTTCTTTGAGTTATCCATTGTGGCTGCCGGGCTTGGATTCGAACCAAGAACAAAGGCTCCAAAGGCCTCTGTGATACCATTTCACCACCCGGCAATTTTGATAAATTATTACATAAAACCTGTATAAAATAAAGACCTAATGTTTGATAAATTGGTCTGTATTTGATACTAATATGATAACTTGAAAGGAGAACAGAGATGGCAAGAAACGAGTTTTTGATACTGTACCTCGGATTCGCGTCAGTTCTCTACGGGGTCTATGAAATGAATAGATCCATACTTCAAAGAAAACAAATCAAGTTCCGTTCTTTTTTTATTTTCACTTTTGGACTGGCTATAGTGATTATTACTACTGTAGCACTCTTCTTCAGAATAGCCGTCTCTCCTCCATAGGTAGACGGCTTCGTCTTTTATTTTTCTTTAACTTTCTAAATATTCGATTACCGCCAGTTCAAGCGGCAGCTGCTGGATCGGCGAAATCCTCATATCTTCCCTTGCCTTCATAAAAACTTTGATAAGCCTGACAATCTGATCTTTGCTTAAAACCTTTGCCTGGCTTGAAATCATTCTTACTTCCTCCTGATTATGGCCAGAGAAATTAACAAATGTTGCCGGGTTGAGATTTAAAATCAAAATCTTTCTCAAATAGTCAATGAATGATTTTGAAAATTCTTCAAGATCAGCGCCTGATTCATAAAGGCTAGAAACGAAATCAAGCGCCTCTCCCCTCTTCCCCAGGATCAAAAGTCCGGCAAAATCATAAAAAGATTTGAATGGAATAAAGCCAAGCATTTCCTGGGCATCAGCCAGAATTATTTTTTTATTGCCGAAACTTATCAGCTTGGTCAGGTTGCTTTCAGCATCACGCAAAGAGCCGCGGCCTGATAAAGCAACTATCCGTAAAGCATCATCATCGATATTCAATTTTTCTGCTTTAACTATTTTGGTCAATTTTTCCAAAATCTGGTTATGAGTTAAATTTCGAAAATTGAACTGTTGGGTCCGGCTTGATATGGTCTCCGGAATTTTTTGGGGCTCGGTCGAGGCTAAAATAAAAACTGCGTGACTGGGCGGTTCTTCCAAAGTTTTCAGCAAGGCGTTAAAAGCGGCATCAGTAAGCTGATGAACTTCGTCGATTATGTAAATCTTGTGCTTGGTATGGGTCGGGCCAAATCTTACTGACTCTCTTAAATTTCTAATCTCGTCTATTCCTCTATTCGAGGCCGCGTCTATTTCAATCAAATCAAGATTCCGACCTTCGTTGAACTCCTGGCAGACATAACACTGGTTGCAAGGCTCGCCTTCAGTCATTTTTTCGCAATTCAAAGTTTTGGCCAAGAGCCGGGCAATCGTTGTTTTTCCTGTCCCTCTCGGGCCTATAAAAAGATAGGCATGGCTTGTTTTGTCCAATACCAAACCGCCCTGAAGGGATTTAACCACATGCTCCTGGCCGACGACTTCTCTAAATGACTTCGGCCTGTATTTTCGATAGAGGGCGAGACTCATACTTCTTAGATACTACAAGAGTTCTTATTTTTTGAAAACCAAAACCCTGAATCCGACAAAACTGGCTACAAGAGCAACTGCTGAACCGATTACCGCGCCTATATTGGCCCAAGCTTCTGGAGCAAGGCCGAACTGCACTCCGATTACATTAACTATTATCGAAGCCGCAGAAACATTTATTAACGCGGCAAAAATAGTGACCCCGAAAAATTTAAAAAATTCAAGGCCGGAAACTCCTTCTTTTCCAGCATCAAAAGACCAATACTTATTCCAAAAATAGCTATGCAAGGAGGCGGCAATAAAAGAAATTCCTTTGAAAACCGAAAATAAAAGACCGGAGGCCGTTCCGGAATAAAATATTAGAAAATTCAAAATGCCAAAATCTACCGCCGCATTAGTAAAACCGATAGCGGCGAATTTGCCGAATTGATTGAAAAAATTAAACCATCTGCCAAGTAAATATCCGAGATTGACCCCCAGGATCCATAGAAACGGAACTGCGATCATCAGCCATGAAAAAGAAATATTTGCGTAAGCCGGGATATTGAGAAAATCAAAAATCCTCCAAGCTATAAAACCGGTGTAAAAACCGGTAGCCAAACTGGAAATTAAGTCTTTTCTAGAGAATCTCACTGCAGAAAAATATCTTTCAATTCTTTAATCGAAACTGCAACTCTGTTTTTATTGTCGAATATTTTATGGAAAAAATCAAAAACAGCGGATTTTTTCGGCTTGAGCCATAAGATTTTCTCTGCTCTCTCTTTTGAATCAGCCCAAGTCAGCATTTTAATATTTGATTCAAATGGAGTTTTATCGCTGTACCTAATCAAAGCCTGAAGCGCCGCTCCTTCATTTTCGTGCATCTTTGGATTATCATAATTTATTTTTGAAGGAATATATTTTAAACTGGCCGCGGAATAAAATTTTTGCTCGGGAATTATTGAATAATCTGTTTTCGAAAGACCGGGAGAGTCTTTGAAATATTTTTCGCAATTTTTAGGAACCGACAAAAAATACTTAACCCCCGCCGGAGAAACTATTTTTTTCAACGCGAAGTATGGATCTCCGAAAAGAAAGCAATTCCATTTTTCCTTGCGAATATGATTTAAAATTTCTGAAATTCTGGCTTGGTCAATGAATTTATCAGGATTTTCTATCAGAAATGCCGCCATATTAACCCCTTTAGAGAACTTCTCATCCGCCCGGCTTTGAGAAAACAAAATCCAAAGTATTAGAATCAACAGGAAGCCTGTAAATATAATCCCGAACATTGTATTATTATTGTAGCATGCAAAGTCCTAAAGAGAAGTGGATTTTAATACTCATCTTACTTATAGCTTTTATCTTTAGATTTCAGCACATCCAATCAATACCGCCCGGGCTTTACCCGGACGAGGCGATGAACGGAAACAACGCCTTGCAAGTTCTTGAAACCGGCAACTACAAAATTTTTTATCCTGAAAACAACGGCCGCGAAGGGCTTTTTATCAATATACAGGCCCAGTTTTTAAGAGTCTTCGGCCCGGAGCCCTGGGTTTTAAGAAGCGTCTCCGCAACATTCGGAGTCTTTACGGTTCTGGGGCTTTATCTTTTAACCCGCATCCTTTTTAACTGGCAGATTGCTTCAATCGCCAGTTTTTATCTAGCTGTCTCTTTTTGGCATATCGTATTTTCAAGAATCGGATTCAGGGCAATTATGGTTCCATTTCTAATCGTTTGGGGCTTTTATTTCCTTTGGCGAGGCCTGCGGGATTTTAAATTCAAGGACTTTGCTTTAAGCGGAATAATTTTCGGGTTGGGCTTTCATACCTATATAGCTTTCCGATTTGTTCCATTCATAATTGCTCTTGTTCTTCTAGGCCACTGGTATCTGATTAAAAAAGATTACGGACATCATAAATATATACATCTTCGAAACGAATTCATAAGGCGGTTTGCCTTGTTATTTCTAGCTGCGTTTTTAACGGCCCTGCCCCTTCTTTATTACTATTGGTTAAATCCGCAAGATTTCATCGGCCGAGGAAACCAAGTTTCCATATTCGTGGCGCCGAGTCCCTTAAAGGAATTTGTAAAAAGCCTTGGCTTGGTTTTGGCTTCGTTTAATTTTACCGGCGATTTTAACTGGCGGCACAATTTTTCCGGCGAACCATTGCTTTTTTGGGCAGTCGGCGTGTTCTTTGTCATCGGTTTGATTAAAAGCATAGCCAAGTGCTTTAAAAAATGGAAAGAACACAGCCATCCTTCAACCCTGCACGTTTTACTTATCTCTTGGTTTTTTATAATGCTTTTGCCTTCGGCCCTGACCCGCGAAGGCATTCCTCACGCTTTGCGTTCTATTGGAATTCTGCCTGTGGCAATGATCTTCGCGGCTGAAGGCACTTGGTGGCTTTTTGAAACTTTAATCCATTGGTACCGGGAAAAAGACATCCATCCGATGGAGACAGCTTATAAAAAAGAACACGAAGGACAGCTGATCGTCGGAATTGCTTTAATTCTGCTTCTTATTGCCGTCGGCCTTAGCGAGTATGACAAGTATTTCAATAAGTGGGCCAAGCGTCCCGAGGTAGTTCAAGCTTTTTCGGCTGATTTTGTCGAACTGGGAAAAACGATAAATCAACTGCCTAAAGAAACGCCGAAATATGTTCTGGTGAATGCTTCGGGCGTCTTGGTTGACGTCCTAAACCCGTTCGACCCGACTGGTCGGACTAGGGGAATTCCAATGCCGGCCCAGACGATAATGTTCATCACCCAGACATACTCTGAAGAAAAACAAAAAGAAAAAAATGTTTTCTATATTCTGCCCGGGGAAGAAAAATACATCATACAACCAAATGCTGTAATCCTACCTTTAGTTAAGTAAATTCCAATGAATAAAGCAGATCTAATAGCAGCTCTTATTATCGGAATAAGCTTGGTGCTATCCATAACGAGTTTTTGGAACGATTCGTTAATCGTTGATGAAATCCCTCATGTCGGCGCGGGCTATGGGTATGTCAATAAACTCGACTATCGGCTGAATCCGGAACATCCGCCTCTGGCAAAAGCGATTGGCGCCTTGCCCCTCTTGTTTCTTGACCTAAAACAAAGCGCATTTCTCACAAAATTCTGGACTACGGATATTAACGGACAATGGGATTTCGGAAGATTTTTTATTTTCCAGTCTGGAAATAATGCTGACATGATCACCCAAGTTGTAAAACTCCCGATTCTGATCTTTTTTGTCATTGCCGCAATACAGGTTTATTTCTGGGCTAAAAAGATGTATGGAAAATTTGCCGCTTTGACTACTCTTACTCTTTTTGCTTTTTCGCCGACAATACTCGCCCACTCCAGGTTTGTGACCACCGATCTTCCTGCTTTATTTGGAATATTGCTGGCTACTTTTTTCTTTTTGCAGTATCTTTTCAACCCAAATCAAAAAAATCTTTGGCTGGCCGGCGTTACCTTCGGAATAGCAATGCTAACCAAGTTTTCGACTTTTTTAGTTGTCCCCTACTTCTTGGTTCTGGCTTTGATCTACGGACTAACCAAAACCCCAAAAATACTAAATGCGAGATATCATATATTAAATACCCTTCTTATTTTCGTCATCGGTTTTGTTTTTGTCGTTTGGCCGGTTTATTATCTTTTTACTTTTAATTATCCGGCTGAACGGCAATTGGCCGACACTAAATTTCTGCTTGGCTCTTTTGGAAACCGAACTTTGGCCGAAATTGTCGAATGGACTGCTGATAAACCCGTTATTAGGGCTCTCGGGCAATATGGGCTTGGTCTTTTAATGGTTGGGCAACGTGCCGTTGGCGGAAACACGACCTATTTTTTGGGAGAAGTATCGGCTAAAGGCTGGTGGTATTATTTTCCGGTCGTTTATTTATTGAAGGAACCGCTTGCCTGGTTGATTATGCTTGCGCTTGTCTTAATATTTTTAGTCTGGCAGAGAGGTCGGCTCAATTTTGTTGAATTTGCCATGCTTTTGTGGATTGCTATTTATTGGATTACAAGCATCAAAAGCAACTTGAATATCGGGGTTAGGCATCTTTTGCCGGTTTATCCTTTTATGATTGTCCTTGTTGCCGGCCAAATATCAAAAATAAAAAATATCTTAAAAATTAAATCTAAAAAAATTCTATATTCTATATTCTGTGTTCTATATTCTGTCCTGATGATTTGGTATGTATTAGAAAATATCGTCAGCTGGCCCAATTATTTAAGCTACTTCAACCAACTAGCCTTCCTTCGCCCATCTTGGGCTACGGAAGGGCAAGCCGGAGGCGGTTATCTTTATGTAGTAGATTCAAACCTTGACTGGGGCCAGGATTTGAAACGGCTTTCGGATTGGGTTAAAAAAAATAATATTAAAGAGATCCATTTAGATTATTTTGGCTGGTCTGACCCGGCTTATTATCTAGGCTCGAAGTTTATCTGGCTTACGGCCGGACAATACAAAGACGCGCAGGATTTTGTTGCCAAAACCGGCGGCGGATATTTGGCGGTATCGGCAAATTTTTATATGTCGAGCCGCCAAAATCCAACCACCAGTTACGGCTGGCTCGATGAACATAAACCAGTGGCTGTGATCGGTAATTCTATCTGGGTCTGGGAGTTAAGATGACTTTAGATAGCGAAAACCTTCCCTCGGCATAATCATAATCAGAGCTCTCGGGTACAGCCTCCTTCTTCTCTCTTTGTTCGTAAAACAAATAATATCTTCAGATTCATTCAATTTGCCGATAAGATCTTCGGTTTTCGCGTGCGGCAAAATACCTCAATCTTATATATACCGGCAAATTATCACTCACTTCAGTTATTTGTTCGGTTTCTGCTTCTGCAGAAACCTATTTACTCGCAAAAGTTCAGGACTCGGCTGTACCCTGCGGCTCTGATCAGAAAAAGAGAAACCCGGTCCGCAACATCAATTCCTGAAGATTGGGAAGTATCTTGTAAATTGCCGGTATCTTTGCGAAGTCCCCATGCGAGTCTCCATAGAGACGAGCTGGGACGGCCGAAGGCCGAATTGCCGCTTACAAGCTAGGGGTGTAGGGGTAGACACACCCTAGTTGTCGGCAATTCGAGCAAAGTAACGGAGATTCAATTTACAAGAAGGGCTACCCGTATGAAGGAATTGATGTTGCGGGACGGGGGATCTTTCCTGAAGGTCATTGAGCAGGAAGGGACGAGAAGAGATTATTTATAATAAACCCGGCCGTTAACTCGAAGATCTATATATTCCAAGCGTTGCCTGCGATCAGCTGAAAGCTTCCCTTCCAGTATCTTTTTTAAAGCAACTAATTGAGTGGCAATATCTGTTTCCTTGTCCAGATAAATAGACCATCCGTCTTTGGTTTTAATCCAAAATTCAAAAGAACCGGCCGGCAGAAAAAAGTTCCTGTAATCCACAATTTTAAGCTCATCCAAAAAAAATTTCGCCGAACTTAACTTTTCAATTAACTCTGCATCATCAAAGACATCGCCAACTTTAAAATCTCTGTTTCGCCCGTCTTCTATAACCAAAAATACCTCGCCGCTGAATTTCGGAGCGCTTTTGAATAAGGCCATTTTTTTATCAAAATAAAAACAGCTTTGTTCTAAACTTGTGGTGAGCGAAGTCGAACCACACCATATTCCAACAGCCTCTCTTTCCTTTATCTCAATCACTAAATATTTCTTGAAAATACTTTTACTTATATCAACTTCGTCGATTTGAGCCATTTTTTTTCTAAAAGATTCTTCCAAACCTTCTGAACTGACAAAGAATATATTTGAAAAGGGTTTAATATAACCCAAAAAATAAGTTCTATTTATATATTTATCCGCCAGCTCTCTAATTTCTGATTCGCTTAGTTCTTTATTCCCGCTTACCTGAATTTCTTTGATTGAAAACCAGCTGGAAAAAAATAGTGCGTAAGCTAAAAAACCGGTTAAAACGGCAAAAGAAGAAACAACCAAAAAAGCGAATCTGATCTTTCGCTTTTTCCTTTTTAATTTTAACTCATCCCGATAGCCGTAGCCGTAATACTTTGCCATTCTAAAAGTATTTTTTGAGAACCTTCGGAATTTTCACAGAACCGTCTTTCTGCTGATAGTTTTCCAGAATAGCCAAAATAGTCCGGCCCATTGCAACGGCCGTTCCGTTAAGGATGTGAACAAATTCCAAATCGCCGTTTTTCCTTCTAAATCTTATATTCAACCGCCGCGACTGAAAATCAGTCGTATTTGAACAAGAATGGGTTTCTTTGTATTCGCCAAGCCCCGGAAACCAAGTTTCAATATCAAAAGTGGCGGCTGACGGCCTCGCCAAATCGCCAGTCGAAAGCTGGACCACCCGATAAGCTAATTGAAGCTCTTTTACTAGTTCTTCCTGAACCGCCAGCAAAAATTTATGTTCTTTAGCTGACTCTTCCGGTTTTGAGTAAGAAAACATTTCCAATTTATCAAATTGATGAACCCGCATTATCCCCCGAACATCTTTTCCGTAGCTTCCGGCCTCGCGCCTAAAGCAGGAGGAAAAACCAATATACCTTAAAGGCAAAACCTTTTCTTCTAAAACTTCATCCGCATACATTGGTCCGATTGCCTGTTCAGATGTTCCAACTAAATACTGTTTATCCTTTTCCAAAAAATATCTCTCTTCTTTATCAGCTTCAGTATCAATATAGCCCATTCCCTTCATCATTCCCTCCTTTATCAAAACAGGCGGAATAATTGGAATAAATCCTTTCTTTACTAATTTTTTTAAAGCAAAGTTCAACAAAGCAAATTCTAAAAGCGCGGCTTGACCTTTTAAGTACCCGAAACGGGAACCCGAAACTTTAGCGGCCCGTTCGGTGTCGATTATATTTAGCGACTCCCCTATCTCGTAATGTTTTTTAGGTTCAAATTTGAAATCCGATTTTTTGCCGACTTCGTACAAAATTTTATTATCTCTTTCGTCTTTGCCGACCGGAACATCGGCCAAAGGCAGATTCGACAGTTGATAAAGATTTTCGTTCAAATCTTTTTCAATTAATTCAATCTCGCTTTCCAGGACCTTGATTTTCTCTTTTACCTTTTTAAGCTCTTCTATTTCGGACGGCGAAGGAATGGTTTTAGACCTTTTATTTATTTCTGCTCTCCCCTCTTCCAATTCTTTTAAAATATGGCGCCGTCTCTCGTCTAATCCCAAAATTTTATCTATTATTCCAATATCAAAATTGCGTTTTTTTAAACCTTCTTTAACTTCATTCGGATTTTGCCTAATTAATTTTATATCAAGCATCTTTCGGTTTCATTGTCGGAAATAAGATCACTTCTTTCAAGTTGGCCGCGCCGGTCAAAAACATAACCAATCTGTCTATTCCTATTCCAATTCCGGCGGCCGGAGGCATCCCGTATTCCAAAGCCTCTAAAAACTCTTTGTCGTAGGGATGAACTTCTTCGCCCTTGAGCTTTGACTGCTCTTCTAATCTTTCTTTTTGGTCTAACGGATCATTAAGCTCTGAAAAGGCATTGCATAATTCAAAACCTCCGGCAATAAGCTGAAAGCGGGCAACATTTTTATCTCCTATTCTTTTGGCTAAAGGCGAAAGTTCAATCGGATGGTTTATCACAAAAGTCGGATCAATAATTCCAGGACGAATTTCTTTTTTAAAAAGTTCATCGGCTTCTAAACCAGTTTTCCCTTTTACTAATTGATGAAATTCTATCCTTTTGAAAGGTTTCTTGAAATTCCCGTTCAGATAAATAAAAAGGTCTTCGGTAAAATCCATCAGCCAATTGTAGTCTTTATAAGCAAAGTAGGCTTCAAGCATAGTGAATTCGGGATTGTGCTCCCGGTCAATTCCTTCATTCCTGAAATTTCTGCCTATTTCAAATACCTTTTCAAAACCTCCGACCAAAAGCCGCTTTAAAAATAATTCCGGCGCAACCCGGAGATACAAATCCAAATCAAGGATATTCAAATGAGTTTTAAACGGTTTAGCCAAAGCCCCGCCTGGAATTGTCTGAAGGATAGGCGTTTCCACTTCGAGGCAGCCTGAATTCAAAAAATACTGCCTGACCTTTTGGATTATTTCGAACCTTTGCTGAAATTTATTTCTAACTTCTTCGTTTAAAAGAAGATCCAGATATCTCTTTCTGAATCTTTCCTCAATATCCTGCAAGCCGTGCCATTTTTCCGGCAAAGGCAAAAGAGTTTTTGAAAGAATGCGAAAACTTTTTACTTCGAGAGTCTGTTCGCCGACTTTGGTTTTTATCAAAACTCCTTTGGTTTCGATAAAGTCGCCGATATCGAAATTTTCCAGAAAGAAAGAATATTCTTTTTCGCCGAGCAAGTCTTTTTTAAAAAAGAGCTGAATTTTTCCACTCTCATCTTTTAAATCGGCAAAAGTCGAGCCGCCATGCTCCCGCAATGACATCAACCGCCCGGCAAGGGTTAGCTCTTCTTGCGAATTCAAAAACTCCTCAAATTTTTCCAAAGCTTCCGAGATTTTATGAGAACGAAAACTTTCCGCCGGATAAGGATCAATTCTCGCCTTCCTTAAATTTTCCAGCTTCTTCAACCTCGCCTTTCGTATATTTTCCAATGACATATAACTCTAGAATATCAAAAAGATTAGATTGAGAAAAGTTATCAATCAGAGCTCTCGGGTACAGCCTCCTTCTTCTCTCTTTGTTCGTAAAACAAATAATATCTTCAGATTCATTCAATTTGCCGACAAAATCTCGGTTTTCGCGTGCGGCAAAATACCTCAATCTTATGTTATACGGCAAATTATCACTCTCTTCAGTTATTTGTTCGGCCAGCTCAGCTGGCCTATTTACTCACAAAAGTTCAGAACTCGGCTGTACCCTGCGGCTCTGATTCTGAATCTAGCGAAAAGCGCGAGGCATATGTCGTTTTATTGTGAGAGTATGTTTGATTTCTGAACTGCAAGCGAATAGCAACAAATAACCGAAAGAGAGTGAAAATTTGCCGATGACAAATCTATGGCGGAGGTATCCTGATTTGTCGGCAAATTTTAATGAGGTCAATTTCTGAATTGCGAATGGTACTCTCTGAGGATTATTTGTCTATGAGACTTGAGAGAAGAAATTAAATATACCCGAACAACTTTCGAAAACATATGCCGAGGAAAGCTTTTCGCTACAATATCTCCAGAATTCTATACTTCGCTTTTCCTTTAGGTGTCTCAACTTCTACCTCCTCTCCCCTCTTATGCCCCATAAACGCTTTGCCTAAAGGCGATTCGTCGGAAATAAATCCTTTTGCCGGTTCTGCCTCCGAAGAACCGACAATAGTAAATTGCTGGTTGCCAAACTTAGACTGAACTTTAATTTGGGCACCGACTTCCACTGCCTCGTGCTTATGATGGTTTTTCGGAACCATTTCTGCATATCTCAAAATCTCCTCCATCTCCATAATTCTGCCCTCGTTAAAAGATTGAATTGTCAAAGCCTCCTGATATTCGGCATTTTCAGACAAGTCACCCAAGGCTTTAGCTTCCTGAATCTTTTCGGAAATTTCGACGCGAAGAGATTTTCTTCGTTCGAGTTCTTCTTTTAATTTTTTCAGACCTTCCGGACTTAAGTACATAACTATAAAAATTTAAAATTTAAGGAATTTCAAAATATTTTTTAAGCACCCTGTAAGCTATCTGATGCGGTATATAACTTCCTTCTCTACCTGATTCCATCATTATTGTCAATGCAATCTGTGGATTATCATAAGGCGCGAAAACGCTTATCCAGGAATTTGTGCTCCGGCCCTTGATTACCTCTGCGGTTCCACTTTTTGCGCCGACATCAAATGGCAGATCTTTCAATACTCTGGCTGTCCCTACTTCAGCAGCCATTTTCATTCCCTCGCGGACGACTTTCAGACTGTCTTCATTGAAAGAAAATTCCTGAATCACCTGCGGCTGAAAGACTTCGATTACGCCGCCCGAAACATCTAGAACTTTTTCCGCTATGAAAGGACGGTACATATTATGTCCATTGCCGATCGCGGCGATATAATTATTGAGCCATAAAGGCGTGGCCAAAACATCTCCCTGGCCGATTGAAACATTAAATGTGTCTCCCTGATACCAAATCTCGTTTCTGGCTTGCCTTTTCCACTCCGGAGTGGGAATAAATCCGGCTTCTTCTCCCTTCAAATCTATGCCTAAAATAGAATCAAGCTTGAATTTTTTAAAATACTCCGCTATTTTTTGTATCCCTAATCCTTCTACATCATAAAACCCGCCGCCGACCGTATAAAAATAAATGTCGGAGGAATAAGCAATGGCCTCTCTCATATTAACCCAGCCGTGATCCTTCCAGTCCCTGAAAGTATATATAATGTCAGGGTTATACGGGTTTTTGATGGTAATAAAACCGGGGGCGTTAATCTTTTTTGAAGGAGTAATTACTTTTTCTTCCAAGGCGCCCAAAGCAATAATCGGCTTTAGCGTGGAACCAGGAGCAAATCTGCCAGAAATTGCCCGGTTGAGCAAAGGCTCTCTTTTGTTATTAAAAAGAGCTTCATATTCTTTCTGGTTTAATCCTCCGGCAAAAGCATTATTGTTAAAAGATGGAAGGCTTATTAGAGATAAAACCCTGCCGTCTTGCGGATCCATTGCCACGGCCACTCCTGATCTCGCTCCTGACTCTCGCAAAGCCTTATCCAGTTCGTAATAAAGATCTCTTTGCAGATCATAGTCTATGTTCAGGATAATACTGGCGCCTTTTTGAGGTTCGGAAAAAGATTTCTCATCTTTGAAACGATGAATCAAGATTTCATTTCTTTGGCCCCGCAACCTGGTCTCATAAAAACTTTCAAGACCGGAACGGCCAATGACATCGTTAATCTTGTAAAAGGAATCTTTATTCAAATCGCCCTCATTAACCAAACTTACATAGCCGACAAGATGCGAAAATATTTCTCCTTCAGGATAAATCCTTAAATTGCTTTTGCCTATTACTATGCTTGGCTCCTGCAAAGAAGAAAGCCCCTCTTTTTCTTTTTCAGAAAGACCGCCTTTGACGAGAAAAAAAGATTTCCCGGAATTATCTTTGATTAACTTGGAAATTGAATCTTCCGTTATGCCAAGAATAGCTGACAGCTTCAAAATCAGCTCTTCTTTTTTCCCATCCTTTAACTTCGAAGGAAGCAGCCAAAGATTTAATGATTCTATGTTTGAAGCTAAAATTTCTCCTTCCTTTGAATAAATAAATCCTCTTTGAGAAAAAACGGGTATTGAGACAAACTGATTTTTTACAGACAACCCCGCAAAATAACTTCCTTTTACCACTCCAAGATTAAAGCCGCTTACGGCAAAAATTCCCAAGACAAGAGCAGTAAGAAAATAAAAAAACAAGAAAAAACCCGAATCAATCGATTTATTTATCCTTGAGTCAGGCGAGACAGATTCCAAAAGCGATTCTTCGGGCTGAAGATTATCCAAATCAATGCTAATTTTGTAATTTTTCATTGAAACTCCTCTTTGTCGGTACTCACTAATACATCTTTCAGCTTATCAACATCCTCCAAAACTATGCCGCAGCCTCTTACCACCGCAGTTAAAGGGTCATCTATTATTTTAACCGGCAATTTAGTCTCATGGGACAGCAGTGTATCAAATCCTCTAAGCAGACTCCCGCCGCCGGCTAAATAAATCGCCTTTTTAGTAAGATCTGAAATGAGTTCTGGAGGAGTATCTTCGATGGTATCTTTTATCGCATTGATTATTACTCTGGTGGAGCGCATTAAGGCCTTCCTTATTTCAGAAGAAGTGATTTTTATTTCTTTGGGCAGGCCGGTGACCGAATCACGGCCGGAAATATCCATTTCCAGTTCCTCGTCCTGCGGCCAAACCGAACCGACCGAAATCTTTATTTCCTCGGCAGTTCTCTCGCCGATCAAAAGCCGGAATTCGTCTTTTATATGATTGATGATGTCCTCATTGAATTTATCGCCGGCGATTCTGATTGATCTTGCCGCAACTATGCCTCCAAGGCTTATCACCGCCACCTCCGTGGTGCCGCCGCCGATATCAACGATCAAGTTGGCCTTAGGGTCGTAAATGGGAAGCCTTGCTCCGATAGCCGCAGCCATTGGCTCCTCAATCAAATAAACCTCTCTGGCTCCGGCGTTGAAAGCGGCGTCCTCAACTGCCCTTCTTTCAACTTCGGTAACACCTGAGGGTATTCCCACAACCACCCGGGGCCTCGGAACAATAGTAAAAGATTCTTTATGAACCTTATCAATAAAATACTTGAGCATTTGTTCTGTAATCTCGAAGTCCGAAACCACTCCCGAAACAAGCGGCCGCGAAGCCATAATAAAGCTTGGGGTTTTGCCGACCATTTTCTGGGCTTCGCTTCCTATAGCAATGATCTGGCCGGTTTTCTTGTTTACGGAAACCACTGAAGGCTCGTTGATTACAATCCCGCGGCCTTTAACATAAACAAGGGTATTGGCCGTACCCAAATCTATGCCTATGTCCTTAGAGAATGCACCAAAAAAATTATCAAGCATCCATCTATCTTAGATAATCTGATAATTTATTCAACTTGACTAGAGAAGATTTTGGTTCTGTTCTTTTCTTTACTTCGGCAGAATCATCTTCCAAGGTCTTTCCGCTTACCACAACTCTAAATGGACAACCGATTAAATCAGCATCGGCAAATTTTTCTCCGGCACTCTCGTCAATCCGGTCATCATACAAAACTTCAATCCCAGCCTTCGTTAGATCTTCATAAATTTTATCGGCTTCCTGATTTCGGTGATCTAAAACAATCAAATGAATTTTAAAGGGAGCCACAGATTCCGGCCAAATGATTCCCTTTTCATCGTTATAAATTTCTACTATTGTCCCCATCAATCGGCCTTGTCCTAAACCATAAGATGCCATGATTACTGCTTTTCTCTCTCCGTCTTTATCTGTATAGTAAAGTCCAAAGGCTTCAGAAAACCTTGTCCCAAGCTTAAAAATATTGCCGACTTCAATGCTTTTAACTTGACCTAAGTCATTTTTACATTCAGGACAAGTGTTGGAAAGATTTATTTTATCAGCAACTTCTTTGTTCGCGGCATATTCGCAGTTTTTACAATAAAATATCGTATCCTCGCCAACATTAGTAATCACTTGAAACTCATCAGAAAAATCTGAAAATAATCCGCCGGAAGCTTTTGTTCTTTTGGCATCTAAACCCACTTTTTTAAAAATTCTTATATATGAATCTGCAACTTTTTCATAGTACTTATCAAGATCGGCCTCGTCTGCATGAAAACTATATAGATCCTTCATTAGAAACTCTTTCCCTCGAATTAAACCTGACCGAGCTCTATGTTCATTTCGAAATTTTTGTAAAACCTGATATACAGCTTTCGGCAAGTCTTTATAAGATGAAATATGCTGTTTAGCAACTAAAGTTAAAGGTTCTTCAAATGTCCACCCAAGTCCAAATTCGTCATCTTTAGTTTTATACATAGTATCTTTCGCCGACTCCCAACGCCCTGTTTTTTTCCAAGTTTCTGGCGATTGTAAAATAGACATCAATAATTTTTGTCCTCCAAGTGCATCCATTTCTTTCTCAACGATTTGATTAATTTTATCTATAACTCTCCAACCTAGAGGCAAATACTCATAAACTCCAGCCATTACTTTATGAATAAAACCACCCTTAATCAAAAGTTTAGCGTTTATACTTTCTTCATCTTTAGGAAATTCTCTTAAAGTTTTAGTAAAAAGTTTTGATAAACGCATTATTAGTAGATTTACCTTGGCTAAAAAAACTTTGCTACATCTTTAATTGTAATCCAAATCATCAAAGCAATCAGCAAGGCAAATCCGGAAGCATTAACAAGATTCTCAATTTTTCTCGAGACGGGCGAACCCTTTAATTTTTCAATTCCGATGAAAAGCAGTCTGCCGCCATCCAGAGCCGGAAAGGGAATAATATTCAAAACAGCCAGATTTACTGAAAGAAGAGCGACAAACTGAAGCAGGTAATTGAATCCAAGCCCGGCGGCTTGGCCGGTCAAAACCGCAATGCCGATCGGTCCGGACACATCGCCGATCAATTTAGAGTCAAGAAAAATATTCTTAAAGAATAAGAACAAGGCAATGGTAACATTTAAAGCCAAAATCCCGGCATCCCGAAATCCGCGCCATATCGCTTCATACCACGAATAAGAAACAATCCCGGTTTTGGCCAGATTCACTCCGATTGCGCCCTGACCCGAAGGAGGATTTTTTCTTGGAACCAGTTTCAAATCAATCTCACTCCCCTGCCTTAATATGGTTAAAATAATTTCTTCACCTGCCTGATTTTGGACAAATTCCTGAATCTGGCTTACATCTTGAGGCTCGACTATTTCGCTATTTTTCCTAAGACGGATAATTTCATCCAAGGTTTTCAGCCCCGCGGCTTGGGCTGGAGAATTTTCAGAAACTTGGATGACCTGGATTTTAATATCTTGAGCAGCAAAATCTTCGTTGCCGGTTAATCCGATCCGCAGACCCAAAGCATTTCCAAAGCCGAGAAACACGGCCGCTAAAAGAAAATTCATCAAAACTCCGGCCACTATGACTTTGGCCCTCTTGCCAGCAGATTTTGAAGCAAAGCTTTTTGGATCATCTTCTCCTTCCCCTCCTTCGCCGTAAATTTTCACGAAACCTCCAAAAGGTATCCAGTTCAGAGAATAAACCGTCTCTCCTCTTTTGACGCCAAAAATCCTTGGCGGGAAACCAAACCCGAATTCTTCAACTTTCATTCCGGCTTTTTTGGCGACATAAAAATGGCCAAATTCATGGACTAAAACCAAGAGGCCTAAAACAACTATGAAAATAATAGTAGTGATCATTAAGATATAATTCCTCCGCCTAAAACTTCTTTACCTCGATAAAAAACAGCGGCCTGACCCGGAGCAATCGCCAGCTTTTCTTGTTTTATTTTAATTAATACTTCCGCTGAACCATTTTTAACAATTGTGCAATCAAGATCTTTTTGCCTGTATCTTGTCTTTACTTTGCAATTAAGCGGCAGTTCTCCTTTATTAATCCAGTTGAAATCCTTCATTTTTATTTCTTGTTTTTTATTCTGAAACTCTTCATCGACATACAAAATATTTTTTTCGATATCTTTTGCAACAATATAATGAGGTTTGCCAACGGCCAAATCAAATCCGTGCCTCTGACCGATAGTGTAATACCACACGCCCTGGTGCTTCCCTAAAATTTTACCATCGCTTTTTCTCAAAACCAAGCCCTCCCGGGGCTTAATTACAGTTTTCAGGTAATCGCGAAGTTCGAGCTCGCCGACAAAACAAATGCCCTGGCTGTCTGGTTTGTCCCAATTTGGCAAACCGAACTTTCTGGCAAGCTGCCTTACTTCACTCTTGGTATAATCTCCAATCGGAAACAAGCAGTGCTTTAACTGCTCCTGGGTTAAGGTATATAAGAAATATGACTGGTCTTTATTTTCATCCTTTGCGGTATAAAGACTAAAAAAGTACGGGGTCCTGTCTCTCCTCACCCCCAGTCGAGCCACCCCCTTTTGCTTTTTCTTTACACGAACATAATGGCCGGTAGCTATATAATCAGCTCCGAATTCCAACGCTTTATCCAAAAACAGGCCGAACTTTATAAATTTATTGCACATTACATCGGGATTTGGAGTTCGGCCTTTGCCGTATTCTCGAATCATGTATTCAGCCACCTGTTTTTGATACTCTTTTGAAAAATCCCAAGTTAAAAGAGGAATATCGAGCTTTGCGGCTACAAGCAAGGCAGATTCCCTCTCTTCTTTCCAAAGACAATTTATCTGAATATTTGACGGCTCCCATGGCTTCATAAAAACTCCAACTACATTATGACCCTGTTTTTTTAGCAAAGCGGCCGCAACCGAAGAATCTACTCCTCCAGACATCGCAACAAATACTTTTTTTCTTTTATTTAGCATAAATTGATAGGGTATTATAAGCCCATTTTTTGAGATTGTAAATAATTAAAGGGGTGGCTCGACTGGGGGCCCCCATAGGGCGCAAATTAGCAAATTGAGCACTATGGGGGTGGCAAGGCGAAGGTTCACGCCGAGGAACTTCGGCGGGAATCGCCTCAGGAGAGACAGGACCCCCTCCCTCATCATTTAAAGAAATCCCTAAAAGACTTGAGAATATAGGCGCTGGTTTTGTTTAAGTAGGAGTGCGGTTCTGGCGTTGGTGAAAATTCAGGCATAGGAGAGTATTCAGGTGCAGGAAAGTGTTCGGGTGCCGGCGAATATTCGGGCTTGTGGCTTTCAATATAGTTATCGAGATTCTGGGGAATATTTTCCGGAGGCGAAGTGAATTCAGGCTGATGTTCTGCCGGCGGAGTTCCGCCAAAACCAGGCGGCTGGATATTACTTGGCGTCTTAAAACCGCCGCATTCCTCAGAATGATCTGGATTTTCGCAATACTTCCGGCATTCCTCTGCGCCAACGCAGCCGCCCGGGCCCAAAAATTTTCCGGGTGGCTCAAATTCCTGCGATCGATGTTCTTGTTTTCTTTTAAATTCCTCCCCTCTTTGTTCAAATTCTCTTCTCATCTCTTCCCCTCGCTTCTTGAATTCTTCAACTTTTTTCATCTCTTCTTCTGACATCAAACCATGCTTTTTAGCCCATTCAAAACAGGCTTCCTGATTTTCTGGTTTATGACAAACATCCTCGCATTCTTTTGGGGTTTTACACCCATTAGGTCCGCCTTCTTTCAAGGCTTTGATGCCCCGTCTGGCTTTTTCAACATGTTCCGGCTTAATAAATTCATTCTTTTGAGCAAACTCAAGGCAAACTTCAAAATTATCCGGATTCTCGCAATAAGCTTTGCATTCTTTTTCTCCTTTACAACCGCCCGGGCCGCCTTCTTTCAAAATCTTTTTAATTTTTTGAAAATGCCCTTTATTTTTGAATAACTCATACTTCTCGGCAAATTCAAAACAAGTTTGATGATTTTGCTCCTGCTCACAAAACTGCTCGCATTGCTCCATAGAACTACAACCGCCGGGGCCGCCTTCGCTTTCAATAATCAGCTTGGCCTTTTCTTTGTCGAATTCCGGATCAACTTCGACTTCTGGCTTAAACTCCTCTCTTTCTCTTCCTGATTCTTCTCTGAATTTTTCCGCTTCGTGCCTGAATTGCTTGATTCTATCCGCTTCTTCTTGGGTCATAAAACCCTGGCTTACGGCGAAATCAATGCAAGTACTATGATTTTGAGGCTGATCGCAGAATGCCTTGCATTCTTCCGGAGTAGAACATCCTCCCGGCCCGGAAAAATTTTTTGCCTGCCTCGCTAACTTTCTTGTTTTTTCAGCATGATCTTCAGAAACTAATCCGTTTTCTCTGGCCCAATTAACGCAAGTTTCAAAATTATCCGGATTTTCGCAAAAAGCCCGGCAGCTTTCTTCATCGGTGCAGCCGCCCGGCCCGCCTTGAGTCTGGACAATGTCTATCGCCCTTTCTTTATCTATTTCTTGAGCAAAAACAAACCCCAAAAAAATAAAAACAACACTAAAAGAGAGTAGACCTATCGTGATATATTTTTCGTAACGAAATTTCATAATTTTGAGCGAAAATTATGCAAAGCGAGAAGGCGTATACTATACGCTGACGAGCTTAAATAATTTGTAGCCAAAATTTTGAAATTGCAGTAGAAAAGGGTCATATCACGATAGGTCTTTTTATTTAAACGGGTTGAACTTCACTCCTTCAAAAGGATTCTCATATCCGGTCTTGACTTCTACTGCCGGAGTCGGGCTGGCCTGATTTTGAGTGACAGCTTTTCTGTTTTGTTTCACTCCTAAAAAATAGCCTCCGACAAAAGCTAAACCCGAACATACGATTATTAAAAGCGCGTACTTCATTTAAATTAATTATAACAAAAGAAAATAAATTTTGCTGTGGATAATTATTGAGAAGCAACAGGACTCGGCAACTCTCTTTCTATCTGCACGGATTTGCTCAAAACCAGATTTGAATAATAACGGCAGGCGCTCTGGCGGCAATTTGCTTTTCCGCTTAAATAAGTGTTTGCCGCGGCAATTTCTGCCGCCTGAGTCTTTTTTGTGGCTCCGGCATTAGCCAGATACACGGCCGCAGCCATAAATGAATCTTCAATACTCCACGGGTTTGGAGGATTATGGCCGGTGAGTTCGGCGACTCGCGCTTCATATAAAAGCCAAGTGGAAGCAATAAACTGGGCCGGGCCCATAGCTCCGCCGCAGCCGTAATTGGGCGCGGCAGACACTTTTACGGAATTAGGATCAATTCCAAGTTTGCCGGCAATCTCGAAAAAGGCTCTCTTTTCTGTTTCGGCCCGGGACGGCCGGCCAAGCCTCAAATAGCAATTATACATATCGTCAATCCAATTGCCGGTGCCCACATTTCGTCCAAGACCTGATTCCACATCCAAAATAGCAAGAAGGAACGCCGGCCTGATACCGACGCGATTTGCCGCAAGCTGGCCATAACTTAAAGCATCCTCAAGACTGATTCCCTGACCCAGCAAAAATTTGATCTGATCTCTAAGTCTTTGAATATCCTGATCGGTTTTTCTGGCCAGTTCCTGGAATTTCCTTTCTTCGCCTTTGGTGGCGGCCAATAAATTATTTTTTTCGCCTTTTTTGGAATCTACTTCCCACTTCTGCAGCTCTTGAATTTTACGCAAACCAACCTGCTCCACTTTTCTTGCTTCCAGCTCCTCATACTGGGCCTCAAGTTCTGCTTTTAAATTCCTTAATTCCTGCATTGCTATCTGCGCTTTTTCCTGCGAAGTCCTGATATTTTCTAAATTTCCAAAAAAATCAGACAAATTCCTATTCTTAAAAAGTATTTCCATCAGATTCTCTTTGTCGCTTTTATCGACTATTCTTATAAATTCGGCCAAGCTTTCTTTTATCCGGCTGGTTTTTGAAATGGTTTCACTGATTTTTTCGCTGGTATCGCTGATTTCGAAGCCGGTTTTTTGAATAGCCAGATCAAGGCTTTTTATTTCAAGCTGAAGCTTCTTGATTTGGGTGTCTAAAATAAAAATCTCGCCTTTGAGTGTCCTTGAGATACCCTGTTTTTCGGCTATTTGTTTTTCGTATTCATCTTTCTGCCTTTCAAGCTCCTGAATTTGTCTCTCTCTGTCGGCAATCTCGTTCTGGATATAGGCCGAAGAAAAATCAAAAAATAAAAGGCTTAAAAAAAGCGCTAAAATCAAAAAAAAAGATGCCGTCCGTTTAATACTCATTTACTCTTTTAATTCTATAAAATCAGGCCAGAAGAGACAAATAGCCAGGCAGGAGAAGGTATGGTGAAATTTTCTCGCCCTTTCCTGCTCAATATCGATCAGAGCTCTCGAGTACAGCTAATCGCGAAAAGCTTACCTCGGCATATATTTTCGAAAACCGCTCACAAAACCCAGCGAGTTTTGCTCGCTGTACTTGCGACCTCCTAAAGTCAAGACTAGATTTTGCTTCGCAAAATCGTTAAACAATCTTGACTTATCCTGCTAGTCGGTCTCCAGAACTTTTCGAGAAACACATACCTCGCGCTTTTCGCTTTATTATATTCCACAAAAGTTCAGAACTCGACTGTACCCTGCGGCTCTGATTCTGAAAAGGTACCGATCCGCAACATCAATTTCTGAAGATTGGGAAGTATCTTGTAAATGGCCGGTATCTTTATGAAGAATTGCCGAATAATAAATCTATGGAGGAGGTACCCTGATTTATCGGCAATTCGAATAAAGTAACGGAGATTCCATTTACAAGAAGGGCTACCCGTATGAAGGAATTGATGTTCGGGACGGGTTCTCTGAAGAGTAGGCCGAGGGAAGCTTTTCGCTAAAATAAGGAAGAAAGCTGTAGCCGAGAACTCTGATCACTGCTCTACTCGAAAAATAAGGCGTAAAAAGCGCCTAAGACGAAGAGAAAAGTCAAACCGTTTAAGATCCAGTTTGGCAGATTCAAAGAATACTCCGGTTCGCGGCTCGAAGATTTTTTCGCGGCTTTGTACATTAAAACCAGAATTATCCCCTCAATTCCTATAGCCAAGGCTCCGGCCACGGAGATCACTTCAATAAAATTTCTCACTCCGAACAAAAACATTAAAAAGGGAATAAAACTAACCAGTGCCCAGGCTCTGATTCTTTTGAAATGATGGTCAATCCTGAATGTTTCAAGCAAGGCCGACCCCAAAGCTAAAAACGAGGTTGTTATCGCAAACAAACCAAAAAGAGACACCAAAAAAATAATCCGATAATCAAAAAAATCATATAGCCCGCTGATAACATCAGGGGAAGTAGTTTCGCCGGAAACTCCGACTATCGTCAAGGCAAAAATAAAATACAAAAATATCGGCAGCAAACTTCCCCACAAAATAGCTTTTTTAAGAATCTCCGGCCGCCTTCTAGCTAATTCTCTTTGCAAAGGAACAGCGCTGAAGCCCGCATAGGCAAAAAGCAAAACTCCGTAAGGAAGGAACCAAAACTCTCCGCCGCCGAAAGTAATAAGATTTTGAATATTGATTCGGGGAAGCCCAAAAATAAAAATCAAAACAATTATCAAGACGAAAAAGACAATCATAAACGACTCAAACCAGGCTACCTGCCTTAAACCGGCAAGGAGCGCCGCGGAAACAAAAATAAAAAACAAGACGCTGTAAAAAAACGGTGAAAAGTAGAAAAACGGGATTAAAAGATTGAAAATAAAATTGCCGCTGATAATTATGTAGGCGAGCAATGCTCCGTAAATTCCGGCAAACCAGGCAAAATTTGCAAAATTCCGGGCAGAGGGCCCTAAATATTTTTTCGCATAGCCTGTAAATTGGTGGATTTCTTTGGTTCTCAAAACAACTTCTCCGAAAATCAGATTGATAGTCAGGCTTACCGCGCCTAAGAAAACTAAAAACAAAAAACCGGTGATGAATCCGGCCTTGGCAAAAGAAAAAGGAATTCCGAAAATCCCTACCCCGACTATGGTTCCAACCAGTATGGCAACCGAATATAAGAAATCTTTTTGGCTTCCGTTAAAAAGCAATTATAAAAATGAATACGAGCCACGCCGCCGCGACCAGAAGAATACTTTTCCCTTCTTTAACCAATTGCGGCCTCTTTAAAAAGTAGAGCCCGAAGATAATTCCCACGATCGGGGCCAGAATCGCAGAAATCAATCCTATGTAAAGCAATGACTTGGAAGAAGGAAAAACGATATATTCCTTGGTCATGAAACGTAAGGGCTGTGAGCGATAAGATCTCTCGGCAAAATTTTATGCTCTCTGCCTGTTTTCGGCCGCTTCAAAGCTTCTTTTAAGACTTCTGTCATATTCTCAACCGGAATAAAATTAATTTCGTTTTTAATTTCGGCGGGCACGTCATCCAGGTCTTTTTCATTATCCTTAGGCAGGATGACATTTCTGATTCCGGCCCTGTGGGCGGCCAAAACTTTTTCTTTAAGACCCCCTATTTCAAGAACCTTCCCTCTTAAAGTAATTTCGCCGGTCATAGCCACGTCTTTTCTGACTTTAACCCCGGAGAAAAGCGAAACCAAAGCCGTCGAAATGGTTATTCCGGCCGACGGCCCGTCTTTGGGAATGGCCCCTGAAGGAACGTGGATATGAACATCGTAATTGTAAAAATCTTTGGCTTGGCCTGACGAATAAGACCTGGCAAAAGACAACGCAGTCTTTGCCGACTCCCGCATAACATTACCTAAATGGCCGGTTAGCTCGAGCTTGCCGCGTCCGGGCATCCGCGTGACTTCCACCGACATTACGTCTCCGCCTACAGAAGTCCAGGCAAGCCCCATAGCAACGCCGACCTCATCCGTTTTTTCGGCTAACTGGGTAAGATATCTTTCCGGACCAAGGAATTTTCTCAACGAATCAGTATCAATCACTATTTTCTTTGATTTTCTGTGATTTTCAACCAGATCTCTCACGTTCTTTCTTACAATTTTAGCCAACTGTCTTTCTAAGTCCCTGACTCCTGCCTCGCGGGTGTATTTTCTAATTACTTCTTTGATTACCTCGTCTTTAAATACGACAACATCATCAACGCCATGCTCTTTAAGTATCTTTGGGATCAAAAATTCTTTGCCGATATGGAATTTCTCATGTTCCGTGTAGCCCAGGAATTCAATTATCTCCAAACGGTCGCGCAGAGCCGGAGGAATGGTATCCAAAACATTAGCCGTAGTGATGAACAGCACATTCGACAAATCAAAGGGGACTTCAAGATAATGGTCTGAAAAAGAATGGTTCTGCTGGGGATCAAGCCCCTCAAGCAAGGCGGCCGAAGGGTCGCCGCGGTAGTCATAGCCAAGCTTGTCTATTTCATCAAGCATAAATACGGGGTTGTTGACTCCGACGGTATGAACTCCCTGGATCACCCGGCCGGGCAAAGCCCCGACATAAGTTCGGCGATGCCCCCTTATTTCAGCCTCATCTCTCACTCCGCCAAGACTGATTCTTAAAAACTTCCGGCCCATTGCCCTTGCGATTGACTGGCCGATAGATGTCTTGCCGGTTCCCGGAGGCCCGATAAAGCAAAGGATCGGACCTTTTATTTTCCCGACTTGTTTTTGGACGGCCAAATACTCCAAAATTCTTTCCTTGGCTTTTTCCAATCCATAATGGTCTTCTTCCAGTATTTTGAAGGCCTTTTTTATCTCTATCTTGCTCTTGGTCGATTTTGACCAGGGAAGCTCAACCAACCAGTCAAGATATGTTCTGATGTAAGAAACTTCCGGGCTGAATGACGGCATTTTTTCCATCCGATCAAGTTCCTTTACGGCTTTGAGTTCAACTTCTTTGGGCATTTTAACCTCTTTAATTTTCTTGCGAAGAAGCTCAAACTCGCTTTTTTCGCCAGCCAAACCAAGCTCTTTCTCAATGCTTCTTAACTGCTCCCGCAGATAAACCTCTTTCTGCATTTTGCCAAGCTGTTTTCTGGTTTCTTTAGCCAGTTTCTTCTCGGTTTCAATGATCTCGGCCTCCTTGACCAATTTTTTATTGATCTGATTAAAAGACTCTTTAACATCGGCGGTCTCAAGAATTTTCTGCTGGTCAGCCAAATTAAGATAGCCCATCATCGAAAGCTGGGAAACAAGGATATAAAGAACCTGCTCGGAGTCTTTGATGTTTCTAATTAAATTGAGGAAGTCCTGGGAGATTGGCTTTACCACTTCTGAAATTTTGGCGAAATTTTCCAAAATAGACCTGATCAGAGCTTCTGTTTCAAGGTCTTTTTCAATTTTAACTTCAAGCGGCTCGATTTTCGCGGCCAAGTAAGATTCGGTTTTGGAATAACCCAAAATTTTAACTCTTCTTATTCCTTCAACCTCAACTCGGGCTGTTCCTCCGCTTGTTTTAACAACAGAATTAAGAATGCCCAGGGTACCGACTGAATAAAGGTTTTCCGAAGAAACGTCTTCGGAGTGATTTTTCTGGGTAACAAAAACGGCCAGCTTGTCTTCAGCCATAGCTTTGTCCAAAGCCGCCATTGTTTTTGGCCGTCCGATTAAAAGAGGCAGAGGAACGATAAGCCGGGGAAACAAAACAACATCCCGCAAGGCAATTACAGGAATCTCATTTTTCAATATAAAATTATCTGCTTTAAATTCTGCCATATACAAATATATTTAAATATATAAAAATTTAAATATTTTTAATATAAACCTCGTCGCCTTCTTTTACTTTTTGATTTACCCTTATTCCAACGACATCGCCTTTTTTGGCTTGCTCTATCTTATCATGCTCGATCTGCATCGAGTCAATAGTCTGTTCAAAATCCGTATTTTTGCCTTTTATATGGATTGTATCCCCTACTTTTAAACTATCGGCCAGTTCTACAATACCCACGCCGATGCCGTTATAGTAATGGGTTATTTTACCAATTAGTTTTTCGGTCATCAAGTACTTAATATATTTAAACATTTAAATATTTAAATATATAAAATTTAAACTGTTTCGACCTATTCTCCGATTGGCGGATAAATTTTTAAATCCTTCTGTTCCTTATTAATTAACTCCACAAGCTTAGCGACTAGTTCTTTTGGATCGTCTGCAAAAACCACTTTCCCGGCGCCATGCTTATGAGGATCAACGATTGTTTTTAAAAGATTGGCCACTTTACTAGCAGTGCCTCCGGTGCCGTTTAAAATGCCGATTGGTTTATTATCTTCAAGAGCAATAGTAAATTCATTAAGAGTTCCAAAGCCTCCACATAACACTATAACCGCGTCGGCCGCTTTTGTCAATAATAAATTGCGGCCAGAATAGTCAAAGCCGGTAAAAATTATGGCGTCGTGATAATCAACCGGCAACTTGTAGGTTTTTATATGATGCTGGTAAGAAGCCGCCGGGCTTAAACCGATAACAATGCCGTTTTCTTCTTTGGCTCCTTTAGCGGCGAATTCAGGAATGCCGGTGGTAGCGCCGGTTATTAAAATTCCGTTCTGCCTTGCCACTTCGTGACCGATCTCCTCTGCTTTTTGAGAGGCGTCAATTTCGCAATAACCCGTATTAGCCGCACCTGAAATAGCAAACTTATACTTCATTCTTATTTAAATTTTATCACAAAGTTAAAAGCGCGCAATAATCTACAACACAATTGAAACTAGATACCCGATTATCGACATCACTGCGATCGGCGGCAAGGCTGCCATCGGCCGACGGGTTTTTTGAGTGATGAAAAGATAGTAAGTTAAAAATAAGCCTAATAGTGAAAAAGCCAGGACTACTAATCCGCTTGCCAAATTACTGAAGCCGATAACGGAAGCTATCAAAATCAAAGGCATTATAATATCGCCGGAGCCTAAAATCATAAATCGGCCGCCCGGTTTGACATTTTCAAGACTGCCGGCCCAATCTTTTAAACTAGGAGCCAAAACAATTCCAGATATCGCCCGAGCTTTCACCATATCTTCGGCCAATTTAACCATATGCTTGGTTTTATACACGGCGATAATATCATAAAAAGACAAAGCAATCAGAAGAATCACTACAGAAAAAGGAGTTAAGGACAGACCGATTATTGCTCCGACTCCGGCCAAGGCAAAAATCATTCCAATATTATGAAGCAGAATTATTTTCATCTTCAAAACTAAAATCGAAAGCAGTGCGGCGGCCAAAGTAGAGATAATGAACTCTCCGGAAAATAACGAGAAAACCATCTGACTTCCGGCAAAAATAACCAATCCTAAAATTACTTTAAAGAATATAGCGGATCTATGGGAAAAGCGCTGAAGAAAATAAACAAAGATCGTAAAGAAGACAAGAAAGAAAATAATTTCGTTAAAGGTAAAATCAAGACTGGGTCTCGGCTCTTCAGGAAATTCCAAAATTCTCAAAACCGCAAAAACCCCAATCAGCTGGGTCAGTGTAAAAAGAACCAATTCTTGGAGAAATAAAATCAAGATAGTTAAATTATACTCCCAGAAAGCTTGCGCGAGCAATATAAATTTCTTCATAGGGGCGGCCCTTCTTGGAAATGGCACGCCACTTTGCTCGAATTGCCGATAAATCAGGGTACCTCCGCCATAGATTTATATATTCGGCAATTCTTCGCAAAGATACCGGCCATTTCTCAATAAACTTCCCAATTCAGAAATTTATATTTCTCGCCGCTTTCTTAAGATAAAATCAGCTTATGTCATTAGCCCGCAAACATTTAACTTCGCTTAGAGCCGCAGGGGGTATAATCAACTTTCTGAACTTTTGTGAGTAAATAGGTTTCTGTAGAAGCAGAAACCGAACAAATAACTGAAGTGAGTGAAAATTTGCCGGCAACATCTCATACAAATCGCAGGTATTTTGCCGCACGCGAAAACCGAGATTTTGTCGGCAAATTGAACGAATCTGAAGATTATTTGTTTTACGAACAAAGAGAGAAGAAATTGATTATACCCCCTGCGGCTCTAATATAGTGTCTGCGGCTAATCAAACTATTTCACTATTATCGTTCCTTTCTGCCCGATATTCCTTTCGTTATGGTAGTCAAAAATGCCCCGCTTGGTAAAGGTATAAGAAAAAGTCCCTTGGCTTGGAATATCTGAAATGCTGTCAAAGCCGAGCAGATCATCGTGGGTCGGATGAGGATCTGAAACCGCACGCATCGGCAAAATACTGTCATTAAAAAAACGGACGTTATCTCCGACATTGATTTGAAGATTAGTAGGACTGAACACGCCGCTTGTGTAAAAAACGGTATAAACCCGGCTGTTGTTTTTTGAACCATTCAAGTTGGCATGCTGATCTTTAGGCAGATCTTTACTGAAAAATAAAATCGCTCCTCCAAAAAGGATTAAAACTAATACTGTCAAAAACCAAAAAGTTTGTTGATTATTCTCGTCGGTCATCGACTGTTATTCGTTCTTATTTATACCTAAATATCGAAAACTAATAAAGTCTCCCAATTTTTAGGAGCTGCTTCGATAATATTTACTTGCTCATAAGCTACGGCCTTAACCGTTTTTGCGAAATCTTCGCTTTTTACTCCATAAATCCTGCCTTCGATTTTGTTTTCTGAAAAGCTATCGAATTTAACTTCAAAAAATACGGCGTTATGAGTTTCACATCGGGAAAGCACCTCGCTTAAAAAATCCACCAAAAGAGTATTATAATCCATTGATTCGATTAAAAAATCTTCGATTACTCTTTTGCCTCTCAACCGCCCTAAAAGAGCGCCCACAGTCGACTGCTCGACAATTTCCGGTTTTTGAGTATAGCCCAAAGAATAAATCGCATTTTTAAAAAGATCTTTTGGTGAAGAACCAAAGATTTTAAGCTTAAAATCCGGGCTCTCTTCAAGAATTTCAAATTTTTTCTCCTTTTCTCTATAAAGACCCAGCTTTGATGGCTTTATTTTTATTTTCATTATTTTTGCTCGTCGAAGGTTCCGCCCCCGACGTATGTCGGGGTTGCGGAATCGCTGTTAAAAAAATCCAAAACTATATCTTTATCAGACCACGGAATTTTCTTGCCTTTAGCCACGGCCATCGAGGTTTCAGAACCTTTTCCAGTAATTACCACTATATCATTTTTTTGAGCCAATGTTAAGGCGCCTCTTATTGCTTCTTTTCTGTCGATGACTTCTTTTGTCATTTGGAATTTGTCATTTGGAATTCCAGATTTTATTTCCAATAAAATCTGGGTGGGATTCTCATCATACGGGTCCTCATTGGTTAAAATCATCTCATCGCAAAATTTAGCGGCGATCTGCCCGAAAACCGGCCTTTTCCATTTATCCCTTCCTCCTCCGGCGGCGCCAAGCACACAAATAAGCTTCTTCGCTTCTGGCTTAAGTGTTTTATAAACCGCCTCCAGCGACCCCGGGGTATGGGCGTAATCAACCACAACTTCAAAATCCTGCCGGGCTTCAATAAACTCGAGCCGGCCCGGAATACTTTTTATTTTATCCAGAGCTTTCTGAATTGTTTCATCATTTATGCCGTAGGCTCTCGCCACTGAAGCGGCGGCAAGAATATTATATTTATTAAATTCGCCAACAAGATGAGTTGTAAATGGAAAAATAAAGCTGCCTGCCCCGTTAGAGGCCGCGAGGGCCCGCAGCGCGTCTTTACCTCTAACGGGGTAAAAAATTTTCTTTTGGGCAGGAAATCCAGAAAACAAATCGACATATTCAGAATCAGCATTCAGGATATGAAGTTTTTTTGTTCTTTTAAAAAGCCTCTGCTTCTCAAAATAGTATTTTTCGAAAGAACCATGGCTTTCAATATGTTCCTTTTCAAGATTGGTGAAAACCGCGGCATCGAATTTTACGCCTAAATGCCTTTTTTGCTTTATTCCCTCCGAGGTAATTTCCAAAATCGCGAATTGGCATCCCTGTTTTACCGCTTCAGCCAAAAACTTTTGAATTTTCCACCGGCCGGGCATAGTCATTTTTAAATTATTCGGCCAAACTCTATCCCCTATTTTGTAGCCCAAAGAACCGATGGCCGCTACTTTGTACCCGGCTTGCGGTGAACCAGTCGAACCCGCCTCCTCTAAAAATTCAGTCGTCAGATAAACAGTCGTGGATTTACCTTTTGTTCCGGTTATTCCGATTACCTTTATTTTCCGCGACGGCCAACCGAAGATAACTGCTCCCGACAAAGCCAATAACCCGTGATACCAGGGCTGGAAAAATTCAAAAACCGGACGGGGTATGATTTTTCTTCCAAAATCAAAAACTTTTTCCAGAAATGTCTCCTTGAACATCAATTTTTGTTCAAAATTTTCAAGGCCCCTCTTACCTTTTCCTCCAAATTTACAGATTTCTTGGAAACCTGCTTTAACGCTTCTTGGGCCTGTTTCTGCGAGTAGCCAAGGCTGACAAGAGCATCAATTGCCTCGCCTTCCTTGGAAAGATCGATTTTTGAATACTTTGATACCTCGGCTTTTTTAATCTTATCTTTAAGTTCTACCACAAGCCTTTGCGAAGTCTTTTCTCCTAGACTGGTTATTTTATTCAAATAAACCGGATCGCCCTTGACTACGGCCATAATTAAATCATCAGCCTCTATATTCGCCATTATATTCAATGCTTTCTTGGGCCCGATGCCTGAAACGGAGTTAAGCAGATCAAAAAAATCAAGATCTTCTCTTTTTAAAAAACCAAAAAATTCAAAAATGCCTTCGTGCTGGCTGTAAAAAAGCTTGGTATGAATATTGACCTCGCCCTTTGTTTCTGCTAAAATTTTTAACGCTTTGTCAGGCATATGCACACGGTATCCAACGCCGTTTACATCAAGAGTAACGTGGTTTCTGCCCAATTCGGCAACTCTGCCCCGAAGATGCGAAATCATTAATTAAAGATACAGTATGTTCCGCCTTCATTCAAATTACAAACCTACCGGAGACCAGCCCCAAGCTATCGAAAAACTTATTTCCAGACTCAAAAAGGGCCATAAACATATGACCCTGCTTGGCGTAACCGGAAGCGGAAAAACTTTTACGATGGCCAACGTTATCAGCCAGATCAAAAAACCGACCATTGTCATTTCCCATAACAAAACCTTAGCCGCCCAACTTTATCAGGAACTTAAAGATTTTTTCCCGGAAAATTCAGTCCATTATTTCGTCAGCTACTATGATTATTACCAACCAGAGGCTTATATCCCCCACACCAATACCTACATAGAAAAGGATTCAAAGATCAATGAAGAAATTGATCGGCTCCGCCATGCCGCTACCCAATCACTCTTATCCCGTGACGATGTCATTATCGTTGCCTCGGTTTCGTGCATTTACAACTTAGGGTCGCCTGAAGACTATAAAAATCTAAGTCTTGGTTTTTTTGAAGGGCAAAAAATTTCGATGACCGAAGCAGTAAAAGCAATAGCCAGGCTCCAATATGGAAAAGACTATGAGCTTAAAAGGGGAAAATTCAGGAATACAAAAGACGAGCTCGAAGTGTTTTCAACCGACGGAAGCACAATTTACAAAATAGTTTTCAGCAAGAATAGGATTTTTAAGATCTACGAAGCTAAGGTAAATCATCCGGATGATGTGGAGTTTGAAAAACCGAATTATCAGAGGCTTCTTGAAGTCAAAGTCTTCCCGGCCAAATACTGGATCGCTCCAGACCAGAAAATCGAAATAGCCCTCCAGAATATAAAAGTGGAGCTCCAGAAAACAACTGAAAAGCTTAAAAAAGAAGGAAGGGTCCTTGAAGCCGAAAGGCTCAGCCAAAGGACTCTTTATGATCTGCGGATGATGAAGGAAACCGGCTACTGCCACGGGATTGAAAACTATTCGCGCCATTTGGATTTTAGACGTCCGGGCCAGCCGCCTTTCACGCTTTTGAATTTTTTTCAAACAAAAGGAGACTTCCTAACCATAATAGACGAATCCCATATCTCCATCCCCCAGCTTAAAGGAATGCACCAAGGAGACAAAGCCAGAAAAAAGACGTTGATTAAATATGGCTTCCGGCTACCCTCTGCCCTGGATAACCGCCCTCTCCATTTTAAAGAATTCGAAGATCGGATCGGCCAGGTTGTTTACGTTTCGGCCACGCCTTCCAAACACGAACTGAAAAAATCCGGCCGCGCGGGACTTGTAGAACAGCTCGTTCGGCCAACTGGCCTCTTGGACCCGACAATCGAAATCAGAGAAACCAAAGGTCAAGTTGACCACCTGATGGAACAAATAAATAAAAGAATAGAGAAAGGGGAAAGAATCCTTATCACTACTTTGACCAAAAGAATGGCCGAAGATATGGCTGAATTCCTGGCCGATAAAGGAATCAAAGTCAATTATATTCACTCGGAAATAAAAACACTTGACCGGCTTGAGATCATTAAAGGCTTGAGAACCGGCCAATACGACGCGATTGTCGGAGTGAATTTATTAAGAGAGGGCTTAGACCTGCCCGAGGTCTCTTTGATCGCGATTTTCGATGCCGATAAAGAAGGATTTTTAAGAAACGCGACAACTCTGATCCAGACAATGGGACGGGCGGCAAGGCATATAAACGGCCACATAATTTTGTACGCCGACAAAACTACGCGCTCGATGAAAGCGGCAATTGATGAAACTCTGCGTCGGAGAAAAACCCAGGAAGAATACAATAAGGAAAATGGAATTACCCCTCAATCAATCAAAAAAGCTATCAAGGATTACGACTTGCCGATAAAGAGAAAACAGGAAAAAATTTATGAAGAACTTACTTCGCCGGCTGGCGATACAGCTTGGTATGATATTCAAGAAGCCGTTAAGCGCCTCGAAAAAACTATGGCTAAAGCCGTCAAGCAGCTGGATTTTGAAACGGCTTTGATGATCAGAGAGCAGATTTTGAAGCTGAAACGGGAAAAATAGGTATTCGAAAGCTTGCGCGAGCAATATAAATTCCTTCTCGCCCTTTCCTGCTCAATGCCTTTCAGGAAACGCTCGGTCTCGTACAACTTTAATATAAAGCTTAACTACTGTTTTTAAGAAAAACCCTCGCTCCTCGTTCGCTTCGCTACAAAGATTATCTTCTCTTGATGGCTCGGCTCACGAGGTTCCTGAAAAGGCATTACGCAGCGGGCTCGAGTGAAGATAAAAAATTTATATTGCTCGCCGCTTTCTAATTTTTATATTTTCCCAATGAAAAGAAAACCATTTCAGAATCAGAGCCGCAGGGTATGAATAA
>JBBTUA010000004.1:0-10561 GCA_038063995.1 Patescibacteria group bacterium | reverse complement strand
CTTGCAAAGTATTCCCGGTGAGAAGGTAAGAGGCAGAGGCTGTGCCTTGGACTTCAGCTCTGCCTTGGACAGTAAGAAGAGATGATGGTGTTGTTGTCCCAATTCCCACATTACCTAGGGAATTAACCCTGACTGCTTCAAAGAGGCCAGTGCCGGCTTTGTTAACTTGAATAGCTAAGCCAGCATCAAAAGAGGTTGAAGCCACATCTTCTACTATGCCTTGGACAAGAGCCAAGCTTTGAGCTACTCCGCCAGAAGAAGCATCATCGTCTTCACCGACAAAGAGGATACCTGATGCCAAACCATTAGCGGCCGTTGAGGTAGAAGTGTGAGCTATTCTTATCAGATTTACATTACTTGAGTTGTTGGAGTCATTGACGACCAGATCAAGGAGATTGGCAGGAGATGTGGTTCCTATCCCCACATTCCCATTTTCTAAAACATCAAAGATAGCTGTAGAACCAGAAGAAACTTTGAACAAAGACCCTGTGCTTCCGGTGAGGTTACCGTCTACCTCCAAAAGTCCTCCGGGTGCTGCTATTCCAATCCCCACATTCCCTGTTGCCGAAGTCACATACAAGGCCGGAGTTGTGCCGCTTCCTACACGCAATGGCCCATCAAATTGAGCTGAACCATTTATCTCTAAGTCCCCGCTTACCAAAACATCATTGGTTGTGGTGATGAAGTTAGTGTAGCCGGTGGTATCAGTTCCAAACCTTGAATATGCCACCGAAGCAAAACCTCCGACTTGCAGAGTATTTCCTGTGAGAAGGTAAGAGGCAGAGGCTGTGCCTTGGACTTCAAGGATAGTTGAAGGCGAATTAGTGTTGATGCCGAGTCTGTTAGTATCAGATGTAAACCTGGCATTTCCGATATTTACTTGGGCATCGGTGATAGTAAAGGTGTAGCCGGCTGAAGCGATGGTTAGATTAGCATCTAAGGTCATCGAATTAACAAATTCGTCAAAGTCAAGGGAGTTAGAGCCAAGTCCAACACCCCAGGATAAAGTTCCTGATCCGTTGGTTCTTAAGACATTGCCGTTGTTCCCATCCGTAGAAGGCCAGGTATAGGTCACCCCTCTTAAAGTGGTGGTTCCGGAGATTGAAGCTGTGCCCCCGACTTCTAACATGGTGTTGGTGAAGTCGCCGGCATTGATGCCTAGTCTTGAAGTGGAAGAAGTCAATTCAAGCCGATCAGAAATAGAGGCTGTGCCATCAAAGAAAACTTTGCCGTCTACTTCAAGAGCCCCCGAGATTAAAAGATCATTAGCTGCATCAAGGTTTGATGAATAGCCAGTGGTAGCAGTGCCAAAGCGAGAGTAGGCAGCAGAGGCGACAGAATTTCCGCCGGCTTGGAATGAAGAAGAGGCGATTACCCTTCCGTCACTTTCTACAATGAATAATCGGCTAGCATCTTTGTTTTGAATTTCAAAGTAATCATTAGATCCCTGATTGGTAGTTCCTTTTAAAATTAGTTTAGTGAAATTAGAAGTTGCTTCAGATGGGTCGGCGGTTTGGAGGAAAACGGGAAAATTTAAATCAAATCTGTTATTGGTAGAGTCCCATTTTAAAACGGCGTTAGTTGTCGGCGATCCTCTTTCAAAAGTAATCGATGAATCTTCTGTATCGTTGGTGGTATTGTCGCTGTTGATTAAAAAAGAATCAGCCACTGTTCCTGAAATCGAGGAAGAAGCTGCGGTCAAGTTTGTCACATCAAGTGAATCGGTCCAGATTTTTCTCCAGCGATTAGCAGTAGAACCAATGTCATAAATATTGCTAAACGGAATGATATGGCTTCTGACTTGGGCATTGATAGCCAAAAGATCAGTTCCGTCGGTGGCGTCGCCAATGGCCACATGAGAATCAAAGGCGACAGAAGAGTTGACTTCTAGATCACCGGAAATGAGAAGATCATTAGTAGTGGTTATATAGTTTGAATGGCCTGTGGTATCTGTCCCAAACCTTGAATACGCCACCGAAGCAAATCCCCCCACTTGCAGAGTATTCCCAGTGAGAAGGTAAGACGCCGAGGCTGTTCCTTGGACTTCGAATTTGGTTTGAGGGGTAGTGGTGTTAACCCCCACATTGCCGCCGGATAAAACAGTGAATTTAGTGTTGACGTCAAGTAAGCCGACGGGTGAAGTTGTCCCGATGCCGACGTTGCCGTCGCTCAATATCGTCAATCTCTCTGCTCCCAAGGTAGAAAACCCCAGAGCATTAACTGCACGTCTGAACATTCCCGTGTCTTGGTCAATGGCAAAGGCAAAGGAAGGAGAAGCAGCGGTACCGGGTTGAGCATAGAAAAGAGATGCAGAAGAAATACCGGAGAAGTTAACCGTGCCGTCAAACCAGGTTGTGCCATCAACTTCAAGGTCATCGGTGATTAGAAGATCATTAGCGTCACCTAAACGAGAGTAGGTAGTGGTGTTGGTGCCGATCCTGCTGTACGCCGCCGAAGCAAATCCTCCCACTTGCAAAGTATTTCCAGTGAGCAGGTACGATGCTGATGCCGTGCCTTGGACTTCGAATGTTGTTGTCGGCGCGGTGGTGAGAACACCGACTCTGTTATTGGTTCCGTCAATAGAGAGCGTATTGGTGTCAAAAGATAATCCATTGACTCCGCCAGATAAGGTAAAGTTGGTGTCATTGGCAAATGTCCAAGCATCGGCATTAGCCGTGACTGTATCACCCGACGCATCACCTAGAGTAGTATTGCCGGTTACTGATGCATTGCCATTGATGGTTAAGGCAGTACCAACAATAGCTTGGGCGTTGAAACCTTTAGAAATAAGCAATGAGCCAGCAAATGAAGAGGAGCCGGTTCCTGATGATACAAATTCTTTGGATACGGTCAGATCTCCGGTAAATGAATGAGACGCTGCGGTATCAGCAATGAAACGGCCGGAGATTTGGAGATTAGATGAGATTGAGGCCTTACTGCCAAAGAAAGCGTTGCCAGAGATCGAGGCCGTGCCGCCAACTTCCAGGGTGTTATTTATTACGTTGCCAGCGTTGATACCGAATAGAGGGGAAGCGCCGGTTAGTTCAAAATTACCGGCGATACTGGCGTTTGAATCAAAGAAAGAGTCAGTGTCTACTTCCAAAGAGCCGGAAATAAGAAGGTCGTTAGTTGAATTAAGAAAAGAAGCGTAGCCGCTGGTAGCGGTCCCAAACCTTGAATATGCTACTGAAGCAAACCCTCCAACTTGGAGAGTATTTCCAGTGAGGAGATAAGAAGCCGATGCCGTGCCTTGGACTTCAAATTTAGTAGTAGGTGAAGTAGTGCCAACCCCTAAGAAGCCAGAATTATCTATTCTGATTCTTTCTGTCGATCCGGTTGAAAAGGCAATGGCATTTGATTCTGGACTGAAAAAACCGGTGTCTTTATCGACGCCGAAACTGAAAGAAGGAGAAGCGGCTGTGTTTCTCTGGGCGTAGAAGTAAGAGGTCGAGACTTGGCCTGAAAAATTACTGGTGCCGCCAACCAAAAGCTGACCGGAGATTGAGGCTGTTCCGGCTACTTCAAGAGTTGTTTCCAAAGAAGTTGTTCCAATCCCGACCCGGTTGTCAGTCGGATTAACATAAAAAGTGCCTGAATCAACATTTAGGCTTCTGCCGATTGTTGCGTCTCCGGCAACATCAAGCAGATTGGATGCTTTGACCGTCTCACTGTCGGTTGTGGCCGGATTGGAGATTGTTACGCCTTGGTGGCCGCCCCCTCCGCTTCCGGAAGGGCCTGAAGGAATCAAGATAGTCGGGGTGTAGGAGAATCTTTGATTGACTGATGAAAGAGCCAGATCTATCTGATTGAATTTTTCTTCAAAGGCAAGAAACCTTGTTTCTATATTGCTTGGTATGGTAACTATTTTTCTTTCGGTGATGATTTGCTTCTCTTTGCCTGCTTCTTTAATTATTTCTTTTTCTTTGACTAAAGTTGTTGTGCCGCGGCCCCGGATTTCCAGTTTTGCTTCTTCAAGTTGTTTCTTCAATTCTTGAATCTGGTTTTCAAACCCTTCGACAAATTCAGGACGAGCTGTCTTTGGCCCGAAGAATCTGCTAAAGATGCTGGAGACGGGAGAGAGGATCGGAGAGATATATTGATCCAACATAGCGGCGTAATAGTTTTGAGAGAGTGATTGAAAGTGGTAAAAGAATGAATCGGTTTCGTTTTGAAGATAAGAAAAATTAAAGAACGATTTTGACAACTGGAAAGTGATGCCTTTTTCGCGGTAAGTAACCTTGAAAGAGGGAATGAAAATGTTTTTAAGTTCTTTGCCGAAGTTTGCGGCGTCAGAAATCAAACCGTTGAAATTCTTTCTTAGCTCATCGTTTTTTCCAAAGGCTATTGCGGAAGAGATCATCGCGAAAATAAAAATACCCAGGAGAGCAAATCTCAAGCCAACTTTGTAGTTCATTGACTTCAGATTTACTCTCCTGGGCTTCTTGTCGGCGATTTCGAAAGAACTGGAAGGTGCTAATCTGATTTGATTGCCTTCTAAATTGTTCAGGGCCACCTCCTTTTTTACGCCTGCCGCCTTTTCCCGATATTCTATCAGTGACTTTCTGGTTGCAAACCATCTTCCGTTTTCTTTCCGGATTGCCTGTATCCTTCCTTGTCTGCAAAGACGGGATATGTGATCTATCGCGTAGCCGTGCTCTTCTGCCAATTCGTTAATCGGCAGATATTCTTCAGAAGGACTTATTAAAATCTTTTCCTCCGTGTTTTTATCAAAAGCTGGCAAAACTAAATCCTTCAGTTCTTTCTTCGAAAGCCGACAAGCGACATTTCTTCAGTTTTTAAAGATATGTCGTTGCTAACAAGTTTAATTTTCCGTTTATTTTAAAGTAGTGTCAAGGCAGTTTTGTTGATAACTTCTTTTTTAGAGATTTTTTGGCTAAAGAAAGGCGACTTATCTTCATTTTTTCTGATGTTCTATGGATAGAGGCAGGGCTTACAAAGAGATCATATTTATTTTTGAGATATTTCGATATTTTTTAAGTGCCAAAGAGTTCACCTATTCTTAAATATTTTATTTTTGTTTCAATTTCTAACAATTTCTGAATTTATTTTATAGTTTATATTTTTTCTGTTTTCTTAAATTACCTAGTAAGGTTTTATTATCATTGTTTATGTATCTTTTAGATTATTTATAATACGTTTATCTGGAAGTACCAAAATATCTTTGGGTTTTATCAATAATTAAAAAGGCGAAAGTTCCGGGGGTGGAATTTTCGCCTTTCAGGAATCGGAAGGATGCCACGACGAGAATTGAACGAGTTCTTTAAGGACTTCTTTTTCCCAATCAGGGTTTTGTCGCAGCCAGTTGAAAAGTTGGTGCGGACAATCAGGAAGTCCGATAAACCTGCCTCCTTTTCTGGGTCTTGCGGAATGGCGGTCAATCAGGTCGATTACTTCTCGGGGGAATTTTTCATCCTCTCGCTCTTTTGTTCCATAGACCACTAGAAGTTTGCCGTCGAACTTTTCAAGCAGTTCCAATGTTTCTGAATCCCGCCAACTTCCCTTCTCCTGGATGATCGCGCTGAATTCGTCACCGAAAGGTGTATCGAAAGCGCGGCGGCTGTAAATGGCTGGAACAAGAAGGACCAGAGTTTTGACCGGGAAGTATTCGAGAAGGCGAATGGCTATATCTGCGCCCATCGACAATCCGCAAATGGTGAGCGGTTCGCTCGAAGCGAAACGGCTGATGGCCTCTCTCGCTTCTTCGACTCGTTTGGCTAGACTCGTTTTGACCCCGGATTTAATAATGGCTTCTTTTCCCATTCCGACGGCGGAATGGTCAAAGGCCAAAATCGAAATCCCTTGTTTGAGGAGCTCGTACGAAAAATTGAAGACTGTTTCTTTGGTCGAGGTGCTAGCGCCGTGAAGAAAAACAAAATTCGGTTTGGCCAAATCATTGTCTCCAACAATCAAGTCTCCAACAATCAGAGCTTGATGTCTTGTGCCGTTTACGCTGAATGAAAATTCTCTGTTCGTCATATCACCTCCCTTTCATATATAGAGTGCTGAAATAAAAATAGATTATTTTAACAGCCGATGCAAATTTATAGTTCAAAAAACTTTTCTCTGTTTTAGAGCTCTCGGGGTATAGTCAATTTCTTCTCTCTTTGTTCGTAAAACAAATAATACCTGCCTGCCTGCCGACAGGCAGGATCTTCAGATTCGTTCAATTTGCCGATAAGATCTTCGGTTTTCGCGTGCGGCAAAATACCTCAATCTTATGTTATACGTCAAATTATCACTCACTTCAGTTATTTGTTCGGCCAGCTCAGCTGGCCTATTTACTCACAAAAGTTCAGAACTCGGCTGTACCCTGCGGCTCTGATCTGAAAAAGAACCGGTCCGCAACATCAATTTCTGAAGATTGGGAAGTATCTTGTAAATTGCCGGTATCTTTGTGAAAATTTGCCGAATCACAAATCTATGGGGGAGGTATCCTGATTTGTCGGCAAATTGAATAAAGTAACGGAGATTCAATTTACAAGAAGGGCTACCCTTATGAAGGAATTGGATGTTGCGGGTTGATGTTCGTATTCGCTATTCGTGTTCGCTTTTTATTTTTCCCTTGAGAGTTCTGATGTCATTGATGAAATGTTTGGCTTCGTCGGGCTTTGGCGGAATGCCATGCCACAGATAATCGCCTTCAATGTCAGGCACGCCTTTGCCCGGGATCGTATGAGCGATTATGACGGTCGGTTTTTCCGAAACGGCTTTGGCCAGTCCGACCGCATTCACGAATTCTTTCATATTGTGGCCGTCAACATTTATGACATTCCAGTTAAAGGCTTTGTATTTTTCTTCAAGGGGTTCAAGGGGCATAATTTCTTCGGTCGGTCCGTCGATTTGGATATTGTTTCTGTCGATTATGCATGTGAGATTACTTAATCTGTATTTGCCGGCGAACATCACTGCCTCCCAGTGGTTTCCGGCTTCATGCTCTCCATCAGAGGTGATGCAATATATCCGGAAATGTTTTTTATCCATTTCGGCGGTATAAGCGTAGCCGGCGGATTGGCCGAGCCCTGAACCCAAAGGCCCGGAGGTGGTTTCAACGCCCGGCAGTCTTTCCCTTTCCGGATGGCCCTGTAACCTTGAGCCGAATTTGCGCAATGTTTTCAGTTCTTTGAGTGGAAAATATCCGGCCATAGCCATAACCGTGTATCGAATTGGACAAATATGGCCGTTGGATAAAAAAAGCCTGTCTCTTTCTTCCCAGTCAGGATTTTTAGGGTCGTGGTTTAGAACGTGAAAATACAAAGCCGTGAAAATGTCGGCCATTCCAAGTGGTCCGGCAGTATGGCCCGATTTTGCTTCAACCAATTCTTCAATGGTAAGTTCTCGGGCCTTCATTGCCTTTTCTTCCAATTCTTTCAGTTTTTCGTCGTGAAGAAGGTGGTCGCTCATTTTGTTTTTTTAAAATTTTCTTCAACTTGCGGCCAGTTTATAACATTCCACCAGGCTTCTAAATATTCGTTTCGGCGATTTTGAAATTTTAAATAATAACTATGTTCCCAGACATCAAGATTCAAGATCGGGATTTTGTTTTCCATTAAGATCGAGTCCTGATTTTTAGTCGTGCAGATTTTTAATTTCCCTTCAAAGATGTCCAGCCAGGTCCAGCCAGAACCGAAGATGCCAAGTGCGGCGCCGGTAAATTCTTCTTTGAATTTTTCAAAACTTCCCCATTTCTGGTTTATTTCTTCGGCTAGGGAGCCGTTCGGTTCTCTTCCGCCTCCTTTTCCGGCTGGAGCCATAACTAGCCAAAACAAACTGTGGTTATGATGTCCGCCGCCGTGATTGATAACAGCTTGGCGGATATCTTCGGGAACTTGTTTTGGGTCGCGCAGTAAATCTTCCAGAGGTTTTTCAAAAAGCTCGGGATGTTTTTCCAAAGCGGCATTTAGTTTATCTACATAAGTTTGGTGATGCTTGGTATGGTGAATTTCCATTGTCCTCGCGTCAATATGCGGTTCAAGCGCATCGTATGGATAGGGTAATGACGGAAGAGTGTATTTTGACATATTAGTATCCGGAAAAGTTTTCTGTCTTAATATTTTCGCTTTTTATTTTCATTTTCGCAAGCATATCGGCGATGAATTGGACAAAACCAGTTGAGCCGACGGCGTAGTAAATTACCCTTCGCCAGTCTTTTACATTCTCTTTTATCATTTTTGGATTGATGTGTTTGCCTTTTTCTTTGGTCATTGTTGCGACTAATTTCAAATTTTTATTTTCCAATTCTTTCAGTTCATCTAAAAATGCGGCATCTTCAGTTTTTCGATTTGAGTAAAAAAGGGTGATTTTTCTGTTCGGGAAGTTTTTTATCATTGAACGGAAAGGAGTGATTCCTATCCCGCCGGCTAAAAAGACCGCTGGATTTTTTTTGTTTTTATGCAAAATGAATTGTCCAGACGAGCCTTCTATTTTTATTTTGTCGCCTACTTTTATTTTGCCTAATAATTTTTTAAAACTGCTGTCTCTCATTCTGGTTGCAATTATCAGTTCTTTTTCTTTGGGTGAAGAAGCGATTGAGAAATCGTGAGCCAAATTATTTTTAAGATAAAGAGTGATAAATTGGCCGGGGACAAATTTGAAGTTTTTTGGCTTTTCAAGAAAGAAAACTAGAGTATTTTCAGCAACTTCTTTTTTAGCAAGAAGCTTAACTAGATGCATAGATGTTATTTAAACGGCTCATCCGGATGAGCCGTTTAATATTGTGTCTTTATACAACTCCGCTCGAACTCATTTTACCGAAAACTCCTGAGAAAAGGAAGTGCCTCGACCGCGGTCGGGGCGCCTTTATCATAATCCATCCCGCACGCCTCCGCGCGCCCTGCGAGCGCTCACAAAAGCGCGGAGCAGAGTTCATGTTCCATGATTTTGATTGAAGACTGTCAGAATAACTCGTGCTATAATACTGAAGACAGCTGTGAATAAACATTCATTCGTGTTTGTGGTAAAATAAAAAGAAAGGTCGAATCTCACATTAAATAAATTAGTGCGAAAAAAATATGAATCCAATTTTATTGCGTTATGCAGGCATGGCATTAATCGCCGCAATATTCGGCGTAGGCGGTGGGTATTTGGCGGTGAACAACAAAAAAGCTTCATCACCTGGAACCGAGTCAACCATCCAAGCTTACCCGTTTCCTGGTCAGGGAGGTCGGGCAATTCCCGCAGTCCCTCCGATTCTTAACATCCCACAACCCCTAACTAACGAGCCAGTACCGCCAAGAGGCGATACTCCGGTTTTGTCGTCTCTTTCTACTGCTAAGTGTTCATACTTTCGAACAACCCCAGAAGACGCCTATTGTGTGCAGCCGCATCACTGGTTGCCGCTAAACACTCGAGTAGGAATGAATGCTTACGGTAATAACTTTGCATGGGCAAACAACGCCATCCAATGGGATGGAAATACTATTGCGCGCTTGTTCTCAGATGACAGCGGAGCAAAGCTGTACTTCACGACTCCATCAGATCAAGAACTCTGTTCGCTTCACGATCTTTCCGTTGCCACCATTAACGGTATAAGCAACAGTTTGAAAGTAAAAATCATTGACCCAAACATAGGCTATCTTTGGGTAATACCAGACAGGGATCCTGTGACAGGGGAAATTTATATATCTGGCCCAGTTGGCTCGGAAATTGATTTGCGGGTAGCGGATACAGGTGGCGATGTCACTGAAAAGTTCTATTCCCTTGATTTATATGCCCAATTTAGTACAAATCAATATCCGCCAGATAATTCATATATGTCTGGCGAAGCAATGACACCGCTTACCGTGATTACTCCGCCTACCAGTGAAAATGGTTATGAAGGCGTGTACCGTTTGAAAATCCCATCGGAGATAAACAGATGTCCCACTGCCCTTTATCCGCACTGCGGTGGTAAGCTTGCCGATAAGATGGTTCCGCTTAAACCGGCGCCTTATGGCATCCGTGTTGTTGGGCTGTATAAAGGAAAATGCAGTACGATAGTTAATACCCAAGGAGTTGATAGTCAGCCATTCAGAGTAACGGGGGAATAGGCGTTCTTTTATATGCCTTATGCGTACAAAACGCCTGATGCGAGGATCGGGTGTTTTGTTATAGCTTATAGTTCTAAGTTAAACCCCAAAAACACCGCCAAGGCGGTGTTTTTGGGGTTAGTCAGCAAAAGCCACAGAACAGAAAAATTTTCTCGTTTTTATTTTCGCGCCCCCAACCCCCGTTTCTTATATGGAATTGAAAATTTTTCTGTTTTGTGAGCGCTCGCAGGGCGCGCGGAGGCGTGCGGGATGGATTATGATAAAAGCGCCCCGACCGCGGTCGAGGCACTTCCTTTTCTCAGGAGTTTTCGGTAAAATGAGTTCGAGCGGAGTTGTATAAAGACACAATTTTAAACGGCTCATCCGGATGAGCCGTTTAAAATTGTGGGCAGTGCAGGGATTGAACCTGCGGCCTTCCGGATGTAAACCGGACGTTCTGCCACTGAACTAACTGCCCGATGTGTATTTATTGTACCAAGTCAGAACCTATTTTCAAAACAAAGTGAGGTAATGAA
>JBBTUA010000003.1:0-63041 GCA_038063995.1 Patescibacteria group bacterium | reverse complement strand
GGACAACAACACCATCATCTCTTCTTACTGTCCAAGGCAGAGCTGAAGTCCAAGGTACGGCTTCTGCATCATACCTTCTCACTGGGAATACTTTGCAAGTCGGAGGATTTGCTTCGGTGGCGTATTCAAGGTTTGGGACTGGCACTACAGGACATTCAAACTACATCTCAACGACTAATGACGTCTTGATAAGCGGCGATCTGGAAGTAGACGCCACTGCTTCATTTGCCAGTGTTGCTTCGGTCTCGGGCAACTTCTTCACCTATGGGACCAACACTTTCTCTGGAACTGGTTCATCTTCCTTTGCCGGGTCTCTCCTTGTTTCCAAGGGACTCAATGCTCAAGCCATTGTTGGAACCGGATTAACTGTCAACGGCAACCAGTCAACCACTGGTACCTTCTCGGTCAACGGAAACTCTACCATTGGTGATGCTTCTGGAGATACGGTTACCTTTAATGCCGATGCCTGGACTTTGGCCAATGATACCAACCTTACTCTATCCGGCGGAGTCAATGGTCTTTCTTTTGATACATCAACTTTCTCTGTTGACGCAACCAATAACAGGATTGGCATCAACACCACTGCTCCATCAACAGTCTTCGAAGTCCAAGGCACTGCCTCGGCCTCTTACCTTCTCACAGGAAATACTCTGCAAGTGGGGAGTTTTGCTTCGGCGGCATATTCAAGGTTTGGGACGGGGACAACATCTTACTCAAATGACCTAACCACTACTAATGATCTTTTAATCTCTGGAGATCTTGAAGTAGACGGCAACACTTTCTTTGACGGCAAGGCTTCTGTCTCTGGCAACTTCCAAACAGCAGGCAGATTCATCTTTGGGGATAGTGGTGATACTGGAGAGATTAATACCTCGGATTGGGATATTACCAATACCGGTAATCTTTCTGGTATCGGAACCATTGCTGCTGACGGAGCCTACACTCAAACCGGGACCGGGGCTAATACCTTTTCTGGTTCAACCACCTTTTCTTCTACTGGTCTGGCTCTCTTAGTCTCTGCTGGCAGAGCTGAAGTCCAAGGTACGGCTTCTGCATCATACCTTCTCACTGGGAATACTTTGCAAGTCGGAGGATTTGCTTCGGTGGCGTATTCAAGGTTTGGGACAAATACGACTACTCATTCAGGAAACATCACCACCACAAATGATCTCTTAATCTCTGGAGATCTTGAAGTTGACGGCAATAGTTACTTTGACGGCACAGCCAACTTTGGAGGAACTGCTTCTGCTTCTCTTTTCTACGCTCAACCCGGCACCGCCGCTTCTCCTTCCTTTGCTTTTGCCATTGACCAAGACACGGGGATGTTCAGACGTGCAGTTAATGCTCTGGGGTTCTCTACCTTGGGCAGTGAGAGATTGACGATATTGAGTGATGGGAATGTTGGGATAGGGACGACAAGCCCAGTCGGCTTACTTGATATAAATACTAAGTTTAATGTTTTGTCAGGTGGCAATGTCGGTGTTAACACCACCACCCCTCAAACCAAATTCGAAGTCCAAGGAACAGCCTCTTCCTCTTACCTTCTCACTGGGAATACTTTGCAAGTCGGAGGTTTTGCTTCGGTGGCATATTCAAGGTTTGGGACATCAACTCTTACTACCAACCCAGCCGGTAATTGGATAACCGGAAGCAGTGATCTTCTTATTTCCGGTGATTTATACGGGGTCGGTTCGATTGCTTTCGCCGGACCGGCATCCATTTCCAATGCGCTTTTTGTCGGAACAGGAGGGAAAACCGGGAATGTGGGAATTGGGACGACAGCACCGGCGACTCACCTTGAAGTCACCGCTCCTAATGGAACATCAGCAAGAATCCGTTCCACAAGCTACGGAACTAGTATAAGGGCTATTGTAGAAATGGCCAATGCCAGAGGTACCTTATCCGCCCCAACTCCTCCACAGACTGATGATGTACTCGGTCAGTTAGGTTTTATGGGATACGACGATGGATTCGGCTCTGCTGCCGCCATTATAGGATACGCTGCGGCTGAACATGGAACAGCCGGGGATACAAGCGATGTCCCCGGGTATTTGACGTTCTCCACTGTACCGGATGGCAGCGGCACATTCGCGGAACGGATAAGAATAGAATCCGCCGGCAACGTCGGCATCGGGACCACGGCACCGGCTTCTTTGCTGGATGTAGCTGCCGGAACCGGGGGTGTCATTACCGCAAAAAGATCAGATATTACAGTGACTGCTAACGATTCAGTAGGCAAACTTCAATTCTATGCGATAGACACCCAATCTACCACCAACTTTGTAGTTGCCGATATCGAAGCCCAGGCCACGAATACTATTTCAACAGATATAAATCCGGGCAGACTGATCTTCAGAACAACATCTACTGATGTTGCCGCGACGCCATCAGAAAGAATGAGAATAACAGAGGCAGGGAATATAGGCATCGGGACGACGGCACCCGGAGCCAAGCTTGATGTAGTAAGCGATGTCATCTTCAGGGAAGGTCTGCAGGTAGGAAATACGGCAACTGCCTCATATTCTCGTTTCGGCTCATCAACCACCGGCCATTCAAACTATATTTCCTCTTCCAATGATCTGTTGATCTCTGGAGACCTTGAAATCGACGGTTCAGCCTCATTTGCAGGAGTAGCCTCAATATCAGGAAGGGTTTTCTTAACCAAGTTAAGTTCTGTAACTGATGATAGAACCGTCTGCGCCATCGCTTCCACCGGAGAATTGGAGCTGGTGAACGGCGCCTGTGGGATTTCTTCCCGCCGGTATAAAGAGAATATTGAGAGCCTGGGATATGGCCTTGAAGAAATAACCAAGCTCAATCCGGTCTTCTTCAACTACATCAAAGACTCCACTGCCTCCTCCAGTCTTTCCCTGATCGATGACCGAACCAAGAGAAGAATCGGCTTCATCGCCGAAGAATTAAACGAAATTATTCCCGAAGCAATCATCTGGCAGAACGGACAAGTTGAGAGTATAGACTACGCCCATCTCACCGCTTTAACGGTCAAAGCAATCCAGGAACTTGATTTAAAAATAGCTTCGTTGTCGGCCCAAAATGATTCTCTCGGCCTTGATTCAGGAGCAATTTTTGATCTTGACATCCTTTTCAAATCCATCGTCAAGAAATTCTATGAAGCGATGAATATAGTGTTTGAGAATGGGCTGCTGAAAGTAGCGGAGATTTTTACGGATAAAATAACGGCCAAAGAATTATGCCTTGAAGAAGTTTGCGTGAGTAAGGAACAGTTGAAAGCATTATTGGAAAACAGCAGCCAAATAATCCAGACGCCGGTTCCAACGCCAAGTCCAACGGCTCAACCCGTTGAGCCGTTGACGGCGCCAGTGCCAAGCGAATCGCCCACGCCAGAACCTATTCCAGAACCAACGTCTGAAATCACTCCTTCGATAAACCCAGAATCTACGGCTTCGCCTTCGGCAACCCCGGAACCAACTCCTACTCCAGAACCCACCCCGAGTCCAACCCCGGAACCCACGCCGGAACCTACAGCCACACCTATTCCAGAACCAACTCCAACGGAATAAAGGTTGAAAAAATCTCAAAAAACGGCTAGAATTATCTTGCTCTAAATTTTGATATATCTGTATTCCTTTCTGCCGGAGTAACTCAGTGGTAGAGTAGCTGTTTCGTAAACAGCAAGTCGCGAGTTCGAATCTCGCCTCCGGCTTAATTTATTGACTTCAAGTTTAACTTAAGTTAAACTTGAATCAAATTATGGAACATCTGATCGGCGTCAAAGAACTGCGTGAAAATCTGGAAAAATATCTTAACCGCATAAAAAAGGGGGAATCTTTTATTGTTGTTAAAAAATCGAAACCGGTTTTTAAAATCATCCCGCCCGAATCAGAAGAAAAATGGGAAACCGTGATTGATTTTACGAATATAAATAAAAATGGCATATCCGCCCGGAAAATATTGAAAGAACTCCGCAAATTGAATGCCTGATTTAAACAAGCTTCTCTCCAAGTTCAACAAAAAGGAAAGAAAACTTTTAGAACTCTTGGTTGAAAAGATTATTTCTTTTAAATGGCGCGGCTTGAATATTAAAAAGCTAAAGGGCCATCAAGACATTTACAGAGTCCGCAAAGGAAATCTGCGAATAATTTTTAGAACAAAAAATAAAATTATTTTTATATTAGCTATTGAAAGAAGAACAGAAAAAACATATAAAATATGAATGCATGAGCCGGGATAGCTCAGTGGTAGAGCGCATCCCTGAAGAGGATGGCGTCCGGTGTTCGATTCACCGTCCCGGCACTGGATTTTAAAATTGCGGGCGTATCATAGTGGTAATGAACCGGCTTGCCAAGCCGGGTACGGGAGTTCGATCCTCCTCGCCCGCTCAAAATAACAAAATGCTATTTGTTTTTCGAAAAATGAGGACAGCCATCCATCACCGAGTTGAAAACAATGAACCCGGTCTTTACTTATATCTAATATTCCCGATTGCTATAACATTTATTTTGACTTTCAGTATCGCTAGATTATTGAGTTATTTTGCCCCTGAAGTGCAATTTCTGTTCTTGCCCACTGCCAATTTTCGCATCCATCATTATGCATATGGAATTATTTTTTTGGCTATTTCCGGATATTTAGCTCTGGTATTCAGCAGTCCTCGAAACAAATATTTAATATCTCTTCTGCACGGATTTGGTTTGGGCCTTGCTTTTGACGAATTCGCTATGTGGCTTAATCTTGAAGAAAGCGACCCGGCACGATGGAGTTATGACGGCATTCTAATAATACTAGGAGTCTTTTTTCTGATTATTTCCGCCAAACCCGGCGTAAAAATGCTTAAAATCTTCTGGCCCTTCCGAAGAAAACAAAATTTGACATAAGGCACCCCCTCTGCTAATATGAAGGTATAAAGCGCTAAGGCGCTTTTTTAGTGGAAAAAGCCTGTTAGAAACAGGCTTTTTAACTTAAATGAATCCCGTTAGAAGTTAACCCTAACGGGAATAAACACGAATTAAGTAATATGAAGTTTTATAACTTTGGTCACCAGTTTAAAGCGGTGGACGATCTGTAAAACTTCTAACGGGATGAATACTAGAAAACTTATAGTTTCGGCGGTTTTAATAGCCAGCTCCATGGTTAATCCTTTATACGCCCAAGCTGGGTTTTGGGATATTTTTAACCCCCTTGGAATGGCTAAGACTTTGGCTAAAGAGAAAATAAACGAAATTCTGTTTTTGGAAAATCAGAATTACTTTGGTTTGCCGCTTATCCAGAATGACAGCGTCTTAGCCAGCCTGCCAATTAAAACGCCTAAAACCTATATGCCGAAAAGGTTCTATACTGTCGCGGCCACAGCTTATTCTTCGACTCCGGACCAAACCGACCATACACCCTTTATTACGGCCGCGGGAACTCATGTCCGGGAAGGAGTTATCGCAGCCAACTTTCTGCCTCTTGGTACGATAATCAAAATGCCGGATCTTTTCGGCGACAAAACCTTTATTGTCGAAGACCGGATGAACAGCCGCTATTGGCTGAATATTGACATCTGGTTTCCAGAAAGAGAACTAGCCAAGGAATTCGGAATAAAAGTGGTTAGAATTGAAATCGTCTCGTAAATCAGAAAACAAAAACTCGGTTGATCCCGTACGAAGCAGAGGCACGCTGCGAGCCCTCGCGGCTTCGTTCGGGATTGAAAAAACCGAGTTTTTGTTTTAAAATAGAAAATCTGTAAATGCCCCTGTAGTGAAACGGATATCACGACTGCCTTCGGAGCAGTTAGTGGGGGTTCAAATCCCTCCAGGGGCGGATGGTGGGTGTAGCTTAGCAGCCAAAGCGCCTCGCTGTGGCCGAGGAGATCATGGGTGCAAATCCCATCACTCACCCAAGCTTTTCAACCATTCTCTTAATCTCTGATTTTTTGTATTCTTAATTCAAGAAATAATTTAAATGTTCAACTCGACTAAAATTTCTAATCTGTTCCTGCGCCTTGGCCTCGCCTTTGTCTTTTTTTGGCTTGGCATAGATAAATTCATCCATCCCGACTACTGGATCAATGCCTGGACGCCTTTATGGTTTCAATCCCTGCTTAGCCGGTTCAATATCGGAGCCCTGAACTTTATCTATGCCAACGGGATATTCGAAATAGTTTTGGGGCTTGGTTTTGTATTCAATATCTTTGTGAAACTGCTCGCTTTATTTGCAGTTTTATTCCTTTTAACCGTGATTGTTTCCTTTGGCCTGAATGAAGTGACTGTCCGCGATATCGGTCTTATCGGTTCAGCCCTGGCTTTACTTTTCTGGAACGGCAGAAAAAAGTATTAGTCTTGGAAATCGATAAACATGCTAATTGACTCTCACTGCCATCCCCAGTTTCCGCATTTTGACAAAGATCGAGATGAAATCATCGAGAACGCGCTCAAACAGGGTGTTTTTATGATTTGCGTAGGTACGGATTTTGAAACATCAAAACAGGCTCTGGAATTGGCAAAAAGATACGACATTGAACCATCGCTTACGGCGAACTACGGGGCAGGCGGCATTTGGGCGACAGCCGGCCTTCATCCGAACAATAATCTCAAAGAAAAATTCAACCCTGAAAAGTACGAAGCCCTGCTCAACCAAGACAAAGTTGTGGGCTTTGGCGAAATCGGCCTTGATTATTATCGAACCGAAAAACCAGAAGACCAAAAAATCCAAAGAGAAAGGCTGGAACAGCAGATTGAACTGGCTGTAAAAATCGGCAAGCCAGTAGTTTTTCATTGCCGGGATGCCAAAACAGGTTCTTTGGGCAACGCCCACCGGGAACTTACCGATATGATAAAAGGGAAACAATTGACCGGCGTAATTCATTCCTTCACCGGCACACAAAAAGAGGCTGAAAAATATTTAGAGCTTGATTTTTGTCTTGGCTTGAATGGAATCATCACTTTCTCCGAACAATACGAGGAAATAGTAAAGTATATTCCTCTTGAAAAAATACTTCTTGAAACTGACGCACCTTATCTTACGCCTTTGCCTTTCCGTAGCAAAAGAAATAAGCCTTCTTACGTAAAATATGTGGCCGAAAAAATTGCCCAGATAAAAAATGTAAGCTATAATCTCGTCGCTGAACAGACAACTAAAAATACCAAAGAATTATTTCGAATATATGAATAAGAATTCATATATTTACTGCGTTCGGCAGAAATAAATAACTCTAAGTTATAATTTCTGCCTCACTTGTAAATATGAAAGAGACGTATTTAGACAATGCCGCTACAACTCCGTGCGACAAACAGGTTTTAAAAGAAATGGAGCCTTATTGTGGAAAGATTTACGGCAATCCTTCTTCTTTTAACGAAGCCGGCCGGAAAGCTAGAAAAGCGATTGAAGAAGCCAGAAAAAAAATCGTCGGCATTATCGGGGCAAAAAAACAGGAGTTGACTTTCACTTCATCGGTAAGCGAATCGAACAACTTGGCCATACTTGGGCTAATCCGGGCACTGAATAAAACCAAAAAATCTCATATTATCACTACTCGAATAGAACACCCGTCTGTTTTAAACACAATAAAATCCCTTGAAAAAGAGGGGGTTAAGATTACTTATCTTCCGGTCAATAAAGAAGGTCTAATTAATCTTGATGAATTTCAAAAATTCATCAAACCCGAAACTATTTTAGTTTCGATTATTTATGCCAATAATGAAATCGGCTCTATTCAGCCGATTAAAAAAATCGCCAAGATAATAAAAGAAATTAGAAATAGCGGCTTGACTTATCCTTATCTTCATATTGACGCGGCCCAAGCCGGCGCCCACCTGGACATGAAGGTCAATAATCTCGGGGTTGATTTGATGAGTATTTCAAGTCATAAAATTTACGGCCCTAAAGGAATTGCCGCTTTGTATATCAGACAGGGAATAAAAGTCGAACCCCTGATTCACGGCGGAAATCAAGAATGGGGTTTGCGCTCTTCAACTGAACCAACTCCTTTGATCGCCGGTTTTGCCAAAGCCTTTGATCTGGCGGACGCAGAAAAGAAAAAAAATTTAGAAAAACAAGAAGGTCTAAGAAACTATTTCATAAGCGAGCTCCGAAAAAATTTTCCATCACTAAAAATAAACGGGCCGGAAAACCCTCGCGACAGAGTTCCTCATATTATTAGCGCCGCGTTCGAAGGAATAGAAAATGAACAGCTGCTTCTCCAGCTTGATAAAGCCGGAATCCACGCTTCGGCAGGTTCGGCCTGCACCTCAAGGCAGATAGAACCTTCACATGTTTTAAAAGCGATAGGCCTTAAAGATTCCGAGGCCCGCTCTACAATCCGCATTTCTTTAGGCAAGCAAACAACCCTTGATGAACTTAAATATGTTTTAAAAATTCTGCCGAAAGTGGTAAAAAATATAAAGAAGCTTTATCCGGAAGAATTAAAGAAGCATTATTATGGCCGGGTTGATTAAACTTATACTGACATTGATTCTAATAAGCGGCGCAGCACTGTATGGCGGCGATATTTGGAACACTAAAGCCCCAATTTTTGATTCTTTAAAAAACGGCTTCGATAAAGCCGGGAATTTAGCTAAAGAAGCCAAAGAAAAACTTGCAAACATTGATTTGGAACAGCAAAAATCAAAAATTGAAGAAAGATTTAAAGAAAGTATTGAAACTGCAGAAAAAACTAAAGGAAAGTTAGAAAATACTAAAGATAAACTAGAAGAGATAAAAGAGAACAAAAACTCCGGAGCCGCTTTAATTCAAAAAACCTTTGAAAATTTAAAAGATTTGAAAGAAGGAGTTCGGAATTTGTTTTCTAATCCCTGCCTTTGATTATTGTCCGCCTCGTCCTCCTCCGCTAAAGCTTCGAAAGGACACAGTAGGAGCCACTTGGAACCAGATTATAGAAGAATTGAGGGTTTGGCAGCAGATTAAAACAATTGATTTTTATCTTGAAAAGATATACTCTTCCTGCGGAAATACTTAACAAAGGAGGGCTTGATGCCTAGCGGAAATGAAGCTCGAAACATAGAACAATCACTCCAGACTGAATACAGGGAGGTGGCGGCTTTTATCAGGCAGTTCATGGTAGTGAGATTTGCGACCCTCGCATTCTCAATCACCCTGCTGGCGTTCCTTGTCGGCGTCTATCAGTATGTGCTGACGATGCCGGAGGAACAGCTTGGTATTCAAGTTGGAGAAGGAGCACTGTTAAGAGATTTGAGGACCCTAGCTCTTCAGTTTATCCCGCTTATCGGCGTTCTCACCACGATAGCTCTTCAACTCCTTGATTGGAGAATTAGGAAGCTATACTTCCACAGCTGTCTGCAGAGGGGAGAAACCATTGAAAAAGCATTGGGCTTGGATGACGCCCATATCTCCCGACTTAGAACAACTCCTCAACCTCTGAAGTTTATAACACACACCAGAGTAATCTCGTTCTTTTACGAACTTCTGGTATTAATCTGGGCCTACCTTTACTGGTTATCAATATAGTGGTATAATGACCAGTGATAAAGGAGTGAGAAATCATGGAACAAGAAAGATACGAACGTTCTGTGGAATGGGGCTATCGCATTGTCTTTGCCACAGGGGTAATTACTGCAGCCCTTTGGCTTTGGAGGATAATCTCCTCCTAGACCGCAGGCTCTTTCGCCGACGCCAGCCCGTGTTTATTACCAAATGAATACGGGCTCTTTTCTTTTTGTAATCCGCCCACCAGGAATGTCTTCCTCAACTTAAAGCTCGCCGCCGCTCGCTTTAGTTTCGGACTGGGCTCACGGTATTTGCCTGCTGGCAAATACATCGTTCCGCCCTTCGACTCCTAACGCACGCAAAGCAGTTTGCGTGCTGTGGTCGTCCTCGCTTCGCTCGTCCGCCCACCAGGAGTCGAACCTGGAACCTTATCCTTAAGAGGGATTTGCTCTGCCAATTGAGCTATGGGCGGGTCGGATTTTCTAATACCCCCGGGAGGAATCGAACCTCCATCTAGAAATTAGAAGTTTCTCATTCTATCCATTGAACTACGGGGGCAATCAGAGCGGGTAAGGGGATTTGCACCCCTGCCCACACCTTGGAAGGGTGTTGTACTGCTGCTATACTATACCCGCATTTTAATCAGTCGGGCTGCTGGGAGTCGAACCCAGTCTAACTGCTCCCAAAGCAGTCGTACCACCGTCATACGCCAGCCCGGACTCGTGTCCCGATTGCTTCGCAATCGAGGATCCTCGATATCGCAAGGCGATATCGAGACTAGCCGTTACACCACAGCCCGTTATTATCTAGACACTCACGGCTAAATTTATCAAAATTTTCACTTTTTTTCAAACTAATCTTATTAAAACTAAAACCGCCCTGAGCTTGTCGAACGGGCGGTTTTAGTTAATTTTGAATTCAAAACTACAGCGATTTCGCAACCCCGTAAAAACCCTTTAGGTTCTACGGGGGCGGAACCTTCGACGAACACTCTCTACTGCCCTCTAAAATTATTTGACGGCTTCTTTGAGAGCTTTGCCGGCAGTAAATCTAGGTTTCTTAGATGCTGCAATGTGAATCCTTTCGCCGGTTTTTGGATTTATTCCTTCCCTGGCTTTTCTATCGGCAACTTTGAAAATGCCGAAGCCGGTGATATTTACCTTTTCTCCTTTTCTCATATAGTCGGTGATCTGCTCGACAAACGCATCCAAAAAATCGGCTCCCTGTTTCTTGGTTACACCAAGCTTATCGGCCAAACTCTGGGTTAACTGATTCTTTTTTATTGGCATTTGAATCTTTAATTGATAAACAACGTAAAAATTTCGACCTACCGGGCATACTCTACTGCCCTTGTTTCTCTAATAACATTAACTTTAATTTCACCTGGGTAATTCATTTCTTCCTCTATTTTCTTGGCAATGTCCCGGGCTAGTTTGATAGCCCCAAGATCATCAATCTTGGTTGGAAGAACAAATACTCTTAATTCTCTTCCTGCCTGAACCGCGTAAGACTTTTCAACTCCTTCAAATGAAGAAGCGATTCGTTCAAGGTCTTCAAGCCGTTTAAGATAGAACTCGACTGTTTCGCGTCTGGCTCCGGGTCTCGCTGCCGAAATGGCGTCAGCGGCCTGGACGATTCTCGCTTCCAGTGAGGCATAAGGATAATCCTCATGGTGAGACTCCATCGCCGTAATGACTTTTCTATCTACTCCGAATTTTTCCAAAATCCGGCGGCCTATCTCGATATGGGTTCCTTGAACCTCATGATCCACGGCTTTACCAATATCATGCAGCAAGGCTGCGGTTTTGGCAACTGCCACATCAGCCTTAAGCTCCTGGGCAAGCATTCCGGCGATATGAGTCATTTCGATTGAATGCTGAAGAACATTTTGGCTGAAACTTGTCCTGAAGGCAAGCCGGCCGAGCAGATAAACCAGTTTGGGATCCAGCGGCCCGACGGCTGTTTCAAAAAGGGCATTCTCGCCGGCTTCTTTTATCTTTTTTTCCAATTCAACCCGGGCCAGCTCGACGGTTTCTTCAATTCTGGCCGGATGAATTCTGCCGTCGGCTATCAATTTTTCAAGGGTCATTTTGGCGATCTGGCGTCTTATGGGATCAAAACCGGAGATCACCAGGGTTTCTGGAGTCTCATCAATTATTACATCGACGCCGGTAAGCCGTTCAATCGTTTTTATATTCCTCCCTTCCTTGCCGATTATTTTTCCTTTCATTTCGTCTGACGGCAGAGAAACAGTCGAGGTTGTCGCATCGGCGATCTGCGATTGAGCGTATCTTTGAATGACCGAGATCAAAAGTTCTCTGGCGCGCCTCTCGATCAACTCGTTGCCCTCGCTTTCGATCTTTTTAATCTTTTGATAAATATCATCCTTATACTCGTCTTCTACCTGCTTGAAAAGAATAAGTTTGGCGTCTTCCTTTTTCACGCCCGAGATTTTTTCAAGCTCTTTGACTTTCGATTCGGTTTTTGCCAAAAGAATTCCCTTCAATTCCTCGATCTCCTTTTCTTTTGTTTTTACGGCCTCTGAATCAACAGAGATTTTCTTTTTCTGCTCTTCTAATTCCTTCTCCTTGTTTGAAAGTATGTTCTCAATTTTAAGGAACTGCTCCTGCCGGAGCTTTTCGTCCTTTTTCGCATCATCAAGAATTTTTAGAGCTTGCTCCTTGGCCTTTAATAATACTTCCTGGGCAGAAAGCTTTGCATCTTGAGCTTCTTTCTTAGCTAAGAAATATCTTAGAGCAAACCCGAGAACTCCTCCGAAAACTAAAGCTAAAATAGCCGCTAAAAGCGGATTTAATCCCAAAATCATAATAGATTAAATTCATATTAAAATTAACTGACCTAATTCAGATTAACAAAGACGGCCTAATATGTCAAAATACAAAAAGTGAGACAGATTATTCTTTTGATTCTTGACGGGTGGGGCTGGTCTAAAAATCCGACCGGCAACGCGATACTTGCAGCCGATACTCCAAATATTAATCACCTGAGGCAGAGTTATCCTTTTTTTCTTTTGCAGGCTTCTGGTTTAGCGGTAGGACTGCCGCCCTTGGAAGAAGGGAACTCTGAAGTGGGGCATTTGACTTTAGGGTCAGGCAGAATTATTATCCAATATCTAACTTTAATAAATGAGAGTTTTAAAAACGGCTCCTTTTTCAGCAACGAAAACTTTAAAAAGCTCTGCGGGCATATCGAAAAAAATAAATCAAATTTGCACATAGCCGGACTCTTAACTTCAGGCAAGGTCCATTCTTCCATTGACCATCTGCTTTCTATTACTGAATACTTGAAAACAAAAGAACTGTCCGGAAACGTTTTCCTTCACTTATTCACCGACGGCAAGGACTCGGGCAAAAAAGAATCTTTGTTCCTTCTGGAAAAAATTGAAAAAGCCATCCAAAACAGCAAAATCAAAATAGGTTCAATAATCGGACGGGACTTTGCGATGGACAGAGACACAAACTGGCTCCGGACCGAGCAGGCCTATGAACTTCTTGTTTTCGGAAAAGGAGAAAAGGTTTCGGATTTTAAAGAAGCCGTGAAAAATCACCACTCAAGCGGCACGCCGGACGACCTGATGCCGCCAATGGCCAGTAATCAGTCATCTCTCATCAAAGACGAGGACGGCATTCTTTTTTTTAACTTCAGAGAAGACAGTATGAGACAGCTTGTAATGGCTTTTGGCGATCAAAACTTTGATGTTTTTGAAACAAAGAAATTCGGAAATTTATTTTTGGCCACTATGACTAATTATGGAAATGGTTTAAAAATAGAGCCGCTTTTTAAAAGGCCGGAAATAAAAAATACTTTAGGAGAGGTGCTTGAAAAAAGCAGCCTTAAGCAGGCCCGCATAGCCGAAACCGCCAAATACGCCCATCTGACCTATTTCTTTAACGGACTAAGAGAAAAAGAGTTTGAAGGCGAGACGGATTTGCTTATCCCTTCCCTAAAAGAGTTTGAGCAAAATCCAAAAATGAGAGCCGAAGAAATAGCCGAAAAAATAATCGAGGAGATGCGGAATCAAAATTTCGAATTCATAGTCGCCAACTTCGCCAACGCCGATATGCTTTCCCATACCGGCAATTTTGAAGCGACCACCAAAGGAGTCGAGGCAGTGGATCAGGCAGTCGGAAAGATTTATCAAGCCAGTCTTATATCGAATCCGGTCATTCTCATCACCGGCGACCACGGAAACGCCGAAACTCTCACCTATCTTGGCACCGGAGAAAAAGAATCGAAACATAATCCCAATCCCGTGCCTCTTTTTATTGTCGGCCAGGAATTTAAAAAAGATAAAAATGAAGAAGAAATACTTTATGAGGAAAGCCGGATTGCAGGAATGCTTCAAGACATTGCCCCGACTATTTTAAAACTGATGAAAATTGAGAAACCTCCGGAGATGACCGGCTTAGACCTGATTTAATTTTGAGTGGCTTTTTTCTCCAAAAACACCAAAACCTTTTGGTTTAAGATAATTTGCTTCATTTGCTCGGCAAGCTTTGGAAGATCTATGTTTTTTTCAGCCTGCTCCGGATTGCCGAAACCCTGAAGAAGCTGATTCATTTTTTCTTTGACTTCCTGCTCATCGGTTTTTATATTTTCTTTTTTCGAAATTTCTTTTATAATCAAGGCCTTTTTAACCAATAATTCTGCTTTAGGCTTCCACTCGCTTCTTAAAGCATCCTTGGTTTTTTTGATTTTGGCCAAAAACAAACCGAGTTCCAGACCCTGCCGGTGAAGATCGGCATCGAGTTCAAGCATCATTTGGTCCAATTGGCGTTCAATCAACAAAGAAGGCGACTCTACCTTGGTTTTTTCTGCAATCTTATCCAGTATGGCACTCTGAATCCTCTGGCTTTCCTTAATTTCTTTCTCTTGCTTCAAACCCTCGCCAATGCTGACTCTAAACTCTTTTAAATCGTTGAATTGGCCAAGATTTCTGGCAAATTCGTCATTGAGCTCCGGAATAACTCCGTCTTTTTTCCTGGAATCTCTTATGGATTCCGCGGTTTTGTCTATTTCTTCTTCGGAAACAGAAACAGCATTTCTTTTAATTCTCATATCGTGATAATCTGCTACTTTGAACTCCGGAAAAATTATAAGGATGACTGAATAAACCATCATGTCAGAGGAATTTTCTTTAACTTCGAATTTAGACGCATCAATAAGCTCGAGCTTTTCTTTGAACAGTATATCACTGAAGCTTTGCCTGAAAGCTAGATCAAAAGCTATTTTTAAAACTTCGTTTTTATCCAGCTTGTCTTTGGCCACCTCTAAAGGAACTTTGCCCTTTCTAAAACCTTCGATCTTTAAATTGTTGGCCAAATTCTTTTGGGCTTCATTGACGTAATAATCGAGGTCCTCTTTATCAAAAGTGACGACAAGGCTTATTTCGCAGCTTTTATTTTTCTTCAGGTTGTACTTCATTTACAGACAGCGATTCCGCTACGATTCGCTCCGCGAATCGGCGGAACCTTCGACGAGATCTGCTTCTTCGGCTTTCATTTCCTCCTTCGGAGAACGAACATCTATTTTCCAGCCTGTAAGTTTTGCGGCCAGCCTGACATTTTGGCCTCTTTTTCCGATAGCTAACGAAAATTGGTCATCCGGAACTTCAACTAAAATATGCTTTTTCTTATCATCTAAAATTCTGACATCGGAAATTTTGGCAGGAGACATCGCGCCAACAACAAACTTGGCCGGGTCTTCCGACCACTCAACAATATCTATCTTCTCGCCCGAAAGTTCATTGATAACAGTCTGAACCCTGATCCCCTTCTGGCCAACCAAGGAGCCAATTGGATCAACATGAGCATCTTTTGACCAAACAGCGATTTTAGAACGGGAGCCGGATTCGCGGCTTACTCCTTTAATCAAAACAGAGCCGTTTGAAATCTCAGGCACTTCCAGTTCGAACAACTTCTCTAAAAGCTTGGGATGAGAACGAGACAAAACAATCATCGGGCCTTTTGAAGTTTCTTCAATAGCCAAGATCAAAGCTTTAAAACGCCGGCCTACTGAATAATTATCTAAATAATTCTGTTCAGCAGGAGGGAGAACGCCTAAAACCCTTCCGATATCAAGATAAATATGCCTCCCTTCGCGCCTTTGAACCGTTCCGCTCACCAAAAAACCAATCATCTTTTTATACTCCTCTGCCACCGATTCTCTTTCCGCTTCGCGAAGCCTTTGGACAATAACCTGTTTTGCCGTCTGGGCAGCAATTCTTCCAAAATCACTTTTCTCTTCCAAAGGAAGAACCAATTCGTCTCCCGGTTTTAAAGAAGCGTCTGCCTTTTTCGCTTCCTCAACAAGAATATGTTTTTCAGGATTAAACTTAACTCTTATTTCTCCTTCTTCTCCTTCAAGTCTTAAACCGCTTTCCTCATCAAAAGCAAAGCCCGGGGCTAAATCTTTTTTCAAAGAAAAACCGGTGATGTAGCCTTCTTCATCAACTCCTTCAACTACATATTTAACCTGCCACACAGAAATATGGCCGCTTGACGGATCTAATTTTGCCCTGATTATTTGGCTTTTCCTGCCGTAATCCTTTTTATAGGCTGAGGCGAGCGCCGCATTTATCGTATCGATTATTTTTTGTTCGCTAATCCCTTTTTCTTCGGCAATCTGCTTTATGGCTGACATAAACTGCTTGATGTCTAAAAGCATAAATTTAAAAATAGAAGCCCGCTTAGTAACGGACTCTCTTTCATCATATATACATAATTATATCAGAATAAAGATAGAGGTCAAGAGGATAACTTAGTTATCCTCTTTCCAAAAAAAATAATTCCTGTATTAAATAGGTATGTCTAGCACTCCAACTCCGAAATTCCCGGATCCTAAAAAAGAAAGAAAATTAGAATTGAAGCTCCAGGAAATAAGAAGACGGGAAAGCGGGGAAACGACCCAATTAACCGAAAAGGCAAGTCCTCCCAAAGTTCAATTCAAAGAAACCAGGCTTGGTGAGTTAAATCTTGGCCAGGAAAAGCTGAATCAATTTGAAAAAGAAGTAAAAAATATACAGGATCTCAAGACTAAAATAGCCCAGACACAGACAACGGAAAGCCTTGAATTCCTGCTTGGCGGAGCAATTTCGATTGAAGCTTCGGATATCCACTTTGAACCTGAAGACAAACGTATTAGGTTAAGATTCAGGATAGACGGAGTCCTGCAGGATATTCTGGACTTTCCTAAAAACGACTATCCAGCTCTTTTAAATAGGATCAAACTCATCGCCGGCCTGAAAATAAACATAAGAGAGGCGCCCCAAGACGGAAGATTCACCGTTAAAAGAAGCGGCGGCGATATTGAAGTAAGGGTCTCGTCACTTCCGGGAGCTTACGGCGAAAGCATTGCAATGAGGCTCCTGGATCCCAAGACTATCAAAAAAAGCTTGGAAGAATTAGGCATAAGGAGCGGCCTGCTTGAGAAAATTAAGAAAGGACTGAAAAAAACTACTGGTTTGATTTTAACGACCGGGCCGACAGGATCAGGCAAAACTACGACCCTTTATGCTTTTATTAATTTTGCGAACGAACCGGGAGTGAAGATAATAACCATCGAAGACCCCATTGAATATAAAATTCAAGGAGTATCACAAACTCAAGTTGAACCGGAAAAGGGATATGATTTTTCAAACGGGCTAAGATCCATAGTAAGACAGGACCCTGACGTTATTCTGGTTGGAGAAATAAGAGATGCTGAAACCGCCGAAACAGCGCTGCACGCAGGCCTTACCGGACATTTAGTTTTTTCGACTCTGCACACCAACGATGCGGCCGGAGCCATTCCAAGATTGATTGATATGGGCGTTAAACCCCAAATAATTGCTCCAGCGATGAATATCGCCATGGCCCAGAGACTGGTCAGAAAATTATGCGAAGATTGTAAAAAAGAAGTTTCGGCCGAAGATGCCGAAATCGAAAAAATAAATTCTGTTTTAAAAAATTTGGATAAAAATCCAGTGCCTAAAAAACACAAATTTATGATTTTTAAAGCGGCTGGCTGCGAGAAATGCAATTTTACAGGCTATAAAAGCAGGATAGGAATTTTTGAAGCCTTTGAAATGGAACCGGAAATAGAGAAATTCATTCTCCAAACCCCGAATATTACTGAATTTAAAGGCCTGCTTGATAAAAAAGGAATGATAACAATGCTTCAAGACGGATATTTAAAAGTTTTGGAAGGAATAACCGATCTTGATGAGATTCACAGGGTTCTTGGATCCAGCTAAGCTGGATGGAGAATAAAAAACTCCTGACAGGACGCAGTCAAATCCTCGATCTTGGGAAATGCGAGGGGTAGAATACTATCCAGGAATAATCTAGAAAGAGACAAGCTCTTCCAAATTACCCGTAGAAAAAATATTCCGGTATCAGTCCAAGGGTTTAATCAAAGACCAATTGACTGCGTCCTGTCAGGAGTTTTGCCGAATAAACACGAAATAAAATAACCCGATTTGGGTATATATTAAGTATAGATACATTATATATCGAGCCCCTAAGATTGTCAAGTAGGGAAAGTAAGGATATAATGATCACAAATTGTGGATTAATTGTTTAAAATATATGGATAAGAATCAAAAAATAGAGAAAAAGAATATTCCCCTGGTCCAGCCGGAAGATCAGTTGTTTGATCAAACCCTAAGACCCGGAAATTTTAAAGAATTCGTCGGTCAGGAAAAAATAAAAAACAATTTAAAAGTAATGATCGATGCATCCAAAGAAAGGCGGGAGCCTTTGGAGCACATATTAATTTACGGCCCGAGCGGCCTTGGTAAAACAACTCTTGCTCATATAATTGCCAAAGAGCGCGGCTCTGGCATAAAGATTACCTCCGGAGCAGCGCTTGAAAAAGCCGGCGACATAGCCGCAATCGTCACTAATCTTCAGGAAGGAGACACTCTATTTATCGACGAGGTTCATCGCCTCAACAAACTAATAGAAGAGGTCCTATACCCGGCTATGGAAAATTTTAATCTTGATATCATTATTGGCAAGGGCGCTTCCGCAAAAACAATACAAATAGGACTCCCCCGCTTTACCTTGATCGCCGCTACGACAAGGATCGCGCTTCTGTCTTCCCCGTTCAGGTCTAGATTCGGCGTTAACTACAGACTCGACTTTTACAGCCACAAAAATATCGAAGAGATAATTCAAAGATCGGCAAAAATATTAGGCATAGATTTAGAAAAAGAAGGTAAAGAACTGCTAGCCAAAGCAAGCCGCTATACCCCAAGGATCGCCAATAAACTTCTAAAAAGGAGTCGCGATCTGGCTCAAGTCCAAGGAAATAAAAAAATAGACGCCCTTACCGTAAAAGAAACTCTAAAAATGCTTGAAATTGATGAACTTGGCCTGGAAGCCACCGATAAAAAAATACTCGAGGCAATCATAAATAATTTCGGCGGCGGGCCCGTCGGGATAAAAACCATAGCCGCTATGATTGCCGAAGATGAAGAAACAATTGAAGAAGTTTTTGAACCATACCTTATGCAAATAGGCTTTTTAACGAGAACACCCAAAGGCAGAATGGCTACCAGACTTGCCTTTGAACATTTAAAAATCGGGGCCGAAAGAACTTTAAAAGTTTGAAATTTATATATTTAAATATTTAAATATACTCCTCTATGAGCGGACATAATCGCTGGCAGCAAATTCGTCATAAAAAAGCCCTAACCGACAAAAAGAAAGGTCAGATTTTTTCTAAACTATCCAGATTAATAACTTTGGCCGCCAAAAAGGGCGCTGACCCCAAAACAAATCAAGCGCTGGCCCAGGCAATAGAACAAGCAAAAACCAATAATATGCCGGGAGAAAATATCGAGAGGGCGATCAAAAAAATTTCAGACAAAGACCAAGCCCAGTTAGAAGAGCTGACGATTGAAGCCTTGGGGCCCGGCGGAACGGCTTTGAGAATAAGAGCGATAACAGATAGCCGAAACCGGACTATTTCCGAAGTTAAAAAAATACTTAATGACTTCGGCTCTAAAATGGTCCAGCCCGACAGCCTCTCATGGATGTTCAGCCAGCCAGCCGCGATTGACGCGTCTAATCAAGAAAAACTGGATAAGCTGATCGAAGCTCTGGACGACCAAGAAGAAGTCGAAGAAGTAAGCACTAATCTAAAGGAAGACATCGCTTAAGGTGGTTATTTTAGGAATCGACCCCGGCTCTTCTTTGATCGGTTATGGCGCGGTAAGAAAAGACCGCGGAAAATTTTCCTGTTTAGAATACGGGGCCATAAAAATAAAAGCCAAGGAAACCGGCTTGAGGTTAATGGAAGTACGGGAATCGCTGGTCAAACTTATTGAAAAAATAAAACCGGACCAGGTTGTTCTAGAAAGATTGTTTTTCTTTAAAAACAGAAAGACAGTCTTAGCGGTTTCTGAAACCAGGGGAGTTATAATTCTTACTCTAAGCCAAAGAAATATACCTTATTTTGAAGTGGCGCCTCTTGAACTTAAAAAATCGATAACCAGCTATGGCCGCGCCTCAAAAGGGAATGTCCAAAAAATGGTAAAGCTCCTGCTTAACCTTGAAAAAGAGCCTAAACCAGACGATGCCGCCGATGCTCTGGCCTTAGCTATTTTAGGTTAAGGCTTGACAGAGTTCTTTGAATAAATAAAATGTAGAAGAAGATTTAAAATAGCAATAATTTTTAGGTCGAAAAGATTGATTAAATTACAGGTTATTCATTATGGAAAAAGACTTACTTAAGTATTTATTGCAAGACGACACAGAAGAAGAGGAGGAGAAGAAAAAAAAGGAGGAAGAAGAAGAAGAGGAAGAAGAAGAAGAAGAGGAGAAGAAGGCGTAATTTTAAACAAAATCCCGCGAATCGCGGGATTTTGTTTAATTCTTTATTTTAACAAACTTTTTAGGACCGATCTGAATCACATCACTCTTTGAAACCAACTTCTCCCATTCTTTGATAACTTCTCCATTAACTTTAACCGCTCCTTCGTCAATCAATCTCTTGGCTTGAGTTAAACTGACCCCGGCGCCTAATCCAACCACATCAACCAACTTGCCGCCTTCAACTTCTTCCATTTCGCTGGGCAATTCCCCTTTGGAAAAAACCCTCTCCCACTCGTCTCTGGCTTTAGTTGCTTCCCTATCACCGTGATACATCCTTACAATTTCCCAAGCTAAGCGCAATTTAATATCCCTCGGATTATCTCCTCTTCTAATGCTCTGTTCAAATTCCCTTATTTCATTAGCCGGTACTTGAGTCGCCATTTCAAAGTAGTGAACGATAAGATCGTCGCCTATGCTCATAACCTTACCGAACATATTATTCGGCTCATCGGTAATATTTATGACGTTGCCCCAAGAAGAGCTCATTTTGCGGCCATCCGGTCCTAAAAGCGGGAACTTCATTGTCATAATATCTTGCGGCGATTGACCGTAGTGTTTTTGTATAACGCGCCCGGCAAGCAAATTATATTTCTGATCAGTGCCCCCCAACTCCACATCAGCTTTTATAGCCGCGCTATCATACCCTTGCATTAATGGATATAACAGTTCCCGAAGTGAAACACGCTTTCCGGCAGTTAATCTTTTGGCAATATTTTCCCGAGCTTCAAACTCGTGCAAACTAAATAATTCCAGCATTTCGTCAATGTCTCTGTAGCCGATCGCGGATAACCATTTTGAATTGTAATGTGCCTCTGTTCGATTTTTATCAAGAATTTTAAATGCCTGATCGAAATAAGTTTTCATATTTCGCTTAACTTCTTCTTCAGAAAGTCCTGACCGCTCGGACTCTTTATCCGAAGTATCCCCGATCTGGCCCGTAAAATCGCCAACAATAAAAACGGCTTTATGGCCTAAATCCTGAAATTCTCTCAACTTCCACAAAATAACAGCGCGCCCTATGTGAATATTAGGACTTGTCGGATCAATGCCGAGTTTAACTCTTAGCTGTTCTCCGGCCAAGAGGCGTTTTTTTAAATGCTCAAATTCGATAACTTCTTCTACGCCCCTTGTAAGCAATTCTTGAATTTTGCTCTCATCTGTTATAATCTTCACTATCCGTATAATAATATAAACGATATGCAAAAGAAAAGGATGATTTTGTCTAAAATAAATCCATCCAGTTTGAAATTAAGATTTCTTCTGATCGGCCTGCTTTGGCTTTTTATTATCGGCGTAACCGCATTTTTGGCTGCATTTGCGTACTTCTCGCCCCAGATTCCGGATCCCCAAAGCATCATCACAAGACGGGTCAACGAGGCTACGAAGATTTTTGACCGGGAAGGAGAAACCGTTTTATTCAGCGTTCATGGAGAAGAAAAAAGGACAATCATCCCGCTTGAAGAAATTTCTTCCTATGCAAAAAATGCCGTAGTCGCCGCAGAAGATGAAAATTTTTATGATCATCAGGGGCTGGATATAAGAGGAGTGCTAAGAGCAGTGTTCATTAATATAAAAGAAAGGGCTTTTTCTCAAGGCGGCTCGACAATAACCCAGCAACTGGTTAAAAACTCCCTGCTTACTTATGAAAAAACTTTTTCAAGAAAATTCAAAGAATTGATTATCTCTCTTCAGATTGAGCAGAAATTCGAGAAAGATCTTATTCTTTGGATGTATCTGAATCAAGTCCCGTTCGGATCAAATATCTTCGGCATAGAAGAAGCCAGCCAAGGTTATTTTGGAAAATCGGCAAAAAATCTTACTTTGAATGAGTCTGTTATTCTGGCCAGCATGCTTAAAGCTCCCAGCTATTATTCTCCCTACGGATCCCATAAGGATGCTTTGTTAAGCAGAAAAAATGCCCTTTTGGAAAAGATGCTGAAATCTAAAATAATAACTAAAGAAGAATTTGATACGGCCGTAAATGAAGAAATAAAACTTGCCTCTCCTTCAAACGGCGGCCTTCGCGCTCCTCATTTTGTGATGATGGTCAGGGAGTATCTGGTTGAAAAATACGGCGAAGATCTGGTTCAAAACGGCGGGCTTAAAGTTTATACGACTTTGGACTGGAAATTGCAGCAGCAAGCCGAAAAAACAGTAGAGAAATACGCTGACAGAAATGAAAAACTTTTTAGAGCCGGCAATGCCGCCTTAGTCGCTCTAAATCCTAAAAACGGGGGAATTTTGGCGATGGTCGGTTCTAGAAATTATTTCGACATAGAGAATGACGGCAACTTTAATGTAATTACTTCTTTCAGGCAGCCTGGTTCAGCCTTTAAGCCTCTCGTTTATTCAGCTGCTTTAGATAAGGGCCTGACGGACAAGACAATTTTATTTGACATAAAAACAGAATTTAATCCGAATTGTTCGCCCGACGGCAGTCAGATTAAAGACCAGTACGGACTTGAATGCTATCATCCCCAAAATTCTGACGAAAAATTCAGGGGTCCGGTGACCTTAAGGCAATCCCTTGGAAGTTCTTTGAACATACCTTCGGTTAAGATTCTTTATCTCGCCGGTATTGAAAACGCGATCCAAAGAGCCAAAGAAATGGGAATAAAATTTTTAGGCAATACAAAAGATTTCGGACTTTCTTTGGTATTGGGGGGAGCTGACGTCCGGCCAATTGATCTGGCTTCAGCCTACGGAATATTCGCGAATGACGGGATATATAATCCGCCTTCTTTGATCCTTAGAATTGAAGATTCGGAAGGAAACATAATCGAGGAAAACAGGACAGAACCGGAACGAAGGATTTCGACGGAAACAGCCAGAATGATTAATGATATATTATCGGATAATTCGGCGAGGGGTCTTCTTTTTGGTCTATCAAGCCCGCTTTACATCTCTGACCGGCAAGTCGCCGTAAAAACCGGAACAACTCAAAAGTTCCGCGACGCCTGGACCATTGGCTATACACCTTCCCTGGCTGTCGGAGTCTGGGTGGGAAATAACGATAATGCCGAAATGACCCAGGAAGGAGGGGGAATCTCTGCCGGAGGACCGATTTGGAGAGAATTTATAATTGAGGCCTTAAAAAACGAACCAGTAGAAGAATTTTTAAAACCCTCGCCTCTTTTTGTCGACAAAATTATGCTCAACGGAACATATTTGGACGGGAACGGAGAGGCTCACTCAATCCTCCATTATTTGGATAAAAATGGCCCCAGGGAACAGTTTCCATCTAATCCCGGGCAAGACTCTCAATACAGAAACTGGGAATGGTCAGCCAGAACTTATATTCAAGGGGGTTCAAGTGGAAACGAAATAATTGATACTGATTTCCAAACAGAATTTCAGAAAACAGGGTTTCAACAACAAGAACCGGAATAAACTAGCTGCTAGTAGCCCTGTATTTAGGCGTGAGAATCCTGTCAGCCAGCCTGAACAGGTTATAAAATCTGGAAAGAGGCAGATCAAAAGCGCCGATATAGTCGAATCGCTCTCCGCCAAAAGCCGTCTTAAAAAGGGAAAAACCTTGCCAGGGATGATTCTTATCATTCTCCGGGCCCAATCCCCAAAAATCAAAAACCTTAACGCCTGTTTTTTTTAGGTCCCTAAGCATCCCCCAAATATAACCGTAATTTAAAAATTTACTATAATCTGGGTGCCTGACCGTACCTCCCCAAATGTAAAAAGCCTTATCTTTGGACAAAAGAACAATCCCATAGGCCAAAGTCAGGCCTTTTACTTTTGCTAAATAAAATCTGATCCGGCCGCCTTCTGACATTTCCCCGGCAATAGTTGAAAACTGCCTGTATGGTCTTAAGGGAAAAGAAAATCTTTTCCCTGTGATTCGATAAAGATTGTAAAAACTTTTTAAATGATTTTCCGTTATCTGATCTCCTGTCAAAACATCCACAGAAAGACCTTCTTTTTCAGACCGGTTTATCAAATTCCTGGCTGTTCTTCTTAAATTTTTAAAAAGCTCTTCTTCGGCCGGGCTTAGATCAATCAATAGGGTTGAGGGAGGCTGAACTGTCTTAAAATATTTATTAAAGCCCTGCTCTTTGAAAAGAAGCTCGATATCCTCATCTTTTTTTATCGGCGGTTCGAGTCGAAGAAAAAGAGTTTTTTTTGTTTTAGCTTTTTCTCTTATTTCTTTTGCAAGAAGGGGAATTGCTTTTTTAATCAGTTCTTTATCTTCCCAGTCGAAAATCGGGCCTCTTGGCATATAAAAAATCGAAAAACCTAAAGGCAGTCTTCTTTCCAAAATCTGGGCTACTCCGATCAGTTTTCCGTCTTTAAAAAAACCGAGCCTTTCGGCTTTCCAGTTAAATTTAGATTTAACATCCCCCCATTCCCAGGATTGGAGAATATCTTTGTATTTGGAATTGAATAAAAAATCTGAATAGAGGCCCCTTTCTTCATCTTTTAAATTTTTTATTTCCATTTACTCGAAATATCGATATATCGAAATATTATTACGTTTTAAGGGGCATAATCAAATAGGTGAAACTAAGATCCTGTTCTTTTGGCTTTAAAACTACGGGAGCTCCCTCCCCGGTGTATTCCAAAACAACATCTTCCGAAGGAATGTTTTTAAGGCCGTCTACCAGATAATTGTAATTCAATAAAATTTCGAATGGTTCTTCAATTTGGATAGCGGCCGTGCTCTTAACTCTTGAGTTAAACTCGCCTCTGTCTGAATTTTTTGAAAAAACGACGGCTTCTTTTTTATCAACTCTTAAACCAACGTCGTTTATATTGCTGGAAAATAAGCCGGCCATTTTTATGTTGTTATTAAGATCTTCTTTTTTAAAGAATATCTGCGAAATTGACCTGGAAGGAATCACTTTCTGATAATCCGGGTAGCGGCCGTCTATAAGCCTTGAAACTATATCAAAATCTTCCGAAAAAAACTGGATTTGATTTTCTTCTATATTTACGGAAACCTCTTTTTCGTAATCGCTTAAAATTCTGATGAGTTCGGCTACTGTATTTCTTGGAATTATTACGGAAATTGTCTTTCTGGAAGGCAAAGAAATAATTTTTTCGGTAAGCCTGAAACTGTCGGTTGAAGCAAAAAATATTTTTGATTTGTCTATATTAATAAAAACTCCGCCCAATTCCGGCCTTGTCTGGGAAAGAGATATTGAATCAAAAACCGAAGCTAGTGAGTTTTTTAGTATCTTGGCAGGCAAGGCCACCAAAGAATCTTTTTTTAGTTTCGGAATCAAAGGAAAATCTTTGGGATCAAAGCCTATTATTTTGGTCTTAAAATTTGCGCTTTGAATGTTCAAAGAGTTTTCTTTTTGGGTAATTTCGACTTTTTCATCCCTGATGCTTGAAACAAAATCGGCTAATATTTTTGACGGGACAGCAATTTTACCTTCGCCTTCGGTGGAAGCGCTTAAATAATAATTTATTCCGAGTTCCAAATTTGTAGCCGAAAGATTTAATTGACTGTTTTTAAAAGAAAGAAGGATTGTATTCAAAATAGGCAAATTTAAATTTTTGCCTGTAATATTTTTTATCGCATTTAACCCCCGTTGAAGATTCTTAGTTGTTATTATTATTTTCATATAATTTATATTCAGATTTATAATAATAAGGATTGTTTATAAGTGATCATATTTTTATTTTTTTCAGATTTCAAGAAGAAAAATCGATCTAATTGCTTCTTAATAAGTTATTCATAAAAGTCTTACTTTGTTTAATTTTTTAAAAGCCTGTTCAATATTAATAACTTTCAATCCAGAATTAACAAGTAGAAACCAACAACTTTATTTACAACTTATCAAGCCTTATTATATATCCTTTCTCTTATTAAATTTATCTCTTGTTTTAAATTTTCATTGCTGTCTACTTCTTCGATTATTTTCCTGTAGGCGTGAATCACCGTCGAATGGTCTTTTCCTCCGAGACGGCTTCCAATATCAGGGAAAGATGATTTTGTATCCTCGCGCAATAAGTACATTGCAATTTGACGGGGTTTAACCAAAAAAGTCTTCCTGCTTTTTTTAAGGAGCTCATTCAAAGAAATTCCATAAAAATCACAAACGGTTTTAATTATTGTCTGAGCGCTTGTTTTTCGATAGCTTGCCTGGATGTAGGCTTTTAAAAGTTTTTCTACGTCGCGTAAATTAGGTTCTCTTCCGGTAAGGTCTATAACGGCGACTATTCTATTTAGGGCGCCCTCCAGTTCTCTTATATTCTTCTGGATATTGGTGGCGATGTACTGAAGAATTTCATCGGGCAGGGAAATCGGCTTGTCCCTCATTTTGGTTTTTAAAATAGCGAGCCTCATTTCATAATCCGGAATTCCAACATCGGCTATCATTCCCCCCTCAAACCTGGATTTTAATCTTTCTTCCATTGCGGAAAGCGCCTTTGGGGGCCGATCCGAGGACAAAATAATTTGTTTATTGCGGTTATAAAGATTATTGAAAGTGGCGAAAAATATATCCTGGGTTGATTCTTTAGCTGCCAGAAATTGAATATCATCTACTATTAGCACATCTTTTTGGGCATATTTCATCTTAATATCCTCAATGGTTTTATTTTTAATCCCCTCAATAAGCTCGCTAACCATTTTTTCCGTGGGTATATAAAGAATCTTTTTGTCGGGGCTTTCTTTCAGTATTTTATTGGCAATACCTTGGAGCAAATGAGTCTTGCCTAAACCAACCCCCCCATAAACAAATAAAGGATTATAGACTTTGCCTAAATTTTTAGCTACGGCAAAACTGGCTGCGTAAGCCAACTCATTACTGGTTCCGACCACGAAACTATCCAGAGTATATTTTCTGTTAAGATTTGTTTTCGGGTCAATATCAGCGTCAACAGATATTTCTTGAATTTGCTCAAGCTGTATTTCCTTTGTCAGAATCTTTGAATCAGGGAGTTTGATAAAAGGATTGCCAACAACATAATTTATTTCCCTGATATTCTCATCCATCTGCTTCAGGCACAGGAAGATCCTTTTGTTGAATTTATTTTGAACCCACTCCTTCACAAAACCATTAGGAACACTTATTACGATCTGGCCGTTTTCTTTTGAAACTATCCTGGTGTCTTTAAACCAGGTGATAAAACTCGCCTTGCTTAAGGACATTTCCATTTCACTAAGGACGGTTTTCCAAATTTCCTCGTTGGTTAAATTAGTCATTTTCGCTTTGCTTAATAATTCTATTTTATTGATTGCTTAAATAACAAATTTAGTTAAGTTGAAAATTTGTTAATATCAGGTTGATTAACAAACATATTGTATTCTTGTTTGTCAAACCAGACAATTGACCAGACAAAAGAAAAAGGTTAATCTAAAAACTATGCAATCAAAAGCCTTAACTTTTCATCCTTCCAAGAAAAAAAGAAAAAGAAAGCACGGTTTTAGAAAAAGAAGACAAACCCGGGCTGGAAGAAACGTCTTAAAGAGAAGGAGGAGGAAAAATAGAAAAAGACTGGCACTTTAATGGCCTTGAGCCGAAAATTTAGATTATCTGACGAGCGGGAGATTCGGAAGATTTTTCGATACGGCCGCAGCATTAATTCTGAATTTTTTCAAATCAAGTTCAATTTTTCAGAAAATAATCAAAGCAAGTTTGCGGTAATAGCCAGAGCAAAGAATTTTAAAAATGCGGCTTCACGCAATAAAATAAAAAGGAGAATTTCGGAAATAATAAGAATTAATATTTCCCGGGTAAAGCCAGGTTTTGTGATTTTGGTCATAGCAAAAGAAAAGGCTCTGATCTTGGATAAAAATTCTTTGAAAACCAACCTTTTGAAAGATTTAGGCAAGCTTAAATGAAAGAGATTGTCATTCAATTCATAAGTTTATATCAAAAAACCATCTCACCCGATCATCAGCCGGGTCGTTTTTTTAGTCTTTTGAATAGCTGCCGTTTTTACCCGTCTTGTTCTGAATATTCTATCCGGGCTATAAATAAATACGGCCTTGCAAAAGGGCTTTGGAAATCTTTTTTCAGAATCTTAAGATGCGGCCCTTGGTCAGCCGGGGGCGTTGATTTTCTATGAGCGGGCTGTTTAATACATTTTTTTTCACTCCCTTATTTAATTTTCTTGTTTTTTTATATAGTACTGCCGCTTTTAACGATTTTGGAATCGCCATAATTTTATTGACCTTGATTATCAGGTTTATCCTAAGTCCTCTTTCGATAAAGACGATTAAATCGCAAAAAGCCTTGGCCGAACTTCAGCCCAAAATAAAAGAAATTCAGGAAAAATATAAAGCAGACCCGCAGAAACAAGCCCAAAAAACAATGGAACTTTACCGCGAGAATAAAGTTAATCCGTTTTCAGGCTGCTTGCCTCTTTTGATCCAGCTCCCAATACTTATAGCCTTATATCAGGTTTCTACTGCCGGATTTCAGGCTGATCCTATTTCATTGGGTTTTATAGATTTGACCAAAAGAAATATCCCGCTAGCTTTGGTTGCCGGGATAACCCAATTTTTCCAGGCCAAGACAAATATCTCATCGCAAAAAGGCCAAATTCTAGAGAAAAAAAGCCCAAATTCCAGCCCTTTTAGCGCGATGAATCAGCAGATGTTGTACTTTTTCCCTTTAATCACTATAATAATTTCGATTAGTTTTCCTGCCGGCCTGCCGCTTTACTGGATAACCACAACGGTTTTTTCCATTCTGGAGCAGGTCTATATTAACAAGATTTATGGAAAATCAGGAGAATCAGATAGAAAACTTGATTCGAAGCGCGATTGAAAACCTTTTTAAAAAAGCCGGTTTTAGTTTTGACGAAATAAGTATTCAAAGAAACTCTAATTTAGAAGGTCAAGACGTTTATATAGCGAAAATAAATTCAAATGATGATTGCTCCCTGCTTTTAGATGAGAAAGGAAGAAACCTGAAGGCCTTGGAGCATCTTGTAAGGCTCACCGCTTTAAAAGATTTGGATCAAAGAGTTGGTTTAATTTTGGATTTAAATAATTTTCTGGAGAAGAGGAATGGCCGTATATCCGAGCTGGCAAGACTGGTGGCTGAAAAAGTTCAGACTACTCAAAAGTCATTTACTCTAAGACCAATGTCTGCTTATGAAAGAAGGCTTGTGCATCTGGAACTTTCTTCCTGGCCGGATATCAAAACTGAAAGCATCGGCGAAGAGCCGAGGAGAAGGGTAATGATAAGGCCTATTTGAATACCTCAATCTACAAAAATTTTTTTGCCGCCTCGGTTTCAAGAGTAATAACGGCTTTTATCGGCCTAGCCGTCATAGGTTTTTTAACCAGGCATCTGGGGCAAGAGGGCTTCGGCGCTTACGAGACAATACTCTCGTATTTATTTATTTTTACGATCTTAGCCGATTTCGGGCTTCATATTATTCATGTTAGAGAGATTTCCCGTCATCCTGAAAAAGAGGAATTTATTTCAGGGAATATCTTTACTCTTAGGCTGATCTTGCTTGGGCTGGTAGTTTTACTGGCTATAGCTTTGTCTCTTTTCCTGCCGTATTCTTCTGAAATAAAAACCGGAATCATTGTCGCTTCCTTGTTTGTATTTTTCTCGTCTTTGAGCCAAGTGCTAGGCGGCATATTCCAAAAATACAGCACTTTTTACCTTGTTTCCTTTTCAGACGTTCTGACCAGACTTATTCAGCTTGGTCTTGTATTTTACGGAGTCAAAGCAGGTTTTGATCTTTTGGCCTTTGTTTGGGTTCTCGCCTTAACCGCCGGAGTCCAATTCGTTTTAGTATTTTATTTCTCGCGCCGTTTTATTCGATTCAGGCTCGGTTTGGATTTTTCCTATGCCGGGAAAATCTTAAAAAGTTCCCTGCCCGTCGCCTTGTCTATTCTTTTCACCGCAATCTACATTAGGACCGACGCCATAATGCTCTCTTTTATGAAGCCGGTTTCTGACGTCGGGATATACAGGCTGGCCGCCAAGCTTATCGAAACACTGATTTTTTTCCCGGCTCTGCTGGTTGAATTGTCTATGCCTTCGCTTTCTCAATTTGCTTTTAAAAAGGCGGACGATTTTAATAGGGCATTTAAAAAAACATTCAAGCTTCTTTTTTTAATGGCCATTCCGGTTGTTATCGGGTTAATTGTTTTTGCCGATCTGATTGTTTTGCTTCTTGGAGGGCAGGGTTTTGCGGATTCAGCCTTGCCTTTGAAAATTCTGGCTGTTGTCGTTGGTATGGTTTTTTTGAATAACTTGGCAGGGAAAGCTTTAATCGCTTTGGAGCTTCAAAAATTCGGGATGTGGATCTATCTTTCCGGAGCGGCCTTAAACATTTTTGCCAATCTCTTGGTAATCCCAAGATATTCTTATATCGGCGCTTCTTTCACCACTTTAGTTACTGAAATTTTGGTTACGATTGCCTTATTCTCGGTTCTCTACAGGAAAACCAGTTTGTTCGTCTAATTTTTTCAGGCTACCGTCTTCAAGATTTATTAAAAATATTGTTTGGCCGCCGTTTTCTCCGGATTTTAAAACAAGAAATTCTGGCTTCGGCCATAATAGTTCCAGGTTTTTTATTCTGGTTTTTAGAATTTCTTTTGATTCAGAGCCGTCAGGATTAGATATGTAAATAGCTCCTTGATTTAAGTAAGCTATTTTTCTTCTGTCTGGAGAAAAAACCGCTTCCTCAAAGTTTTTAAGAAATTCATCTTTTACCGTTTCTTTTTCAGGCAGAGCTTTTAGTTCAGGAGTGCTATCCAATATTTGGGCTGATTGGGTTTTTCTGGGAGTATTAAAGTTAAGATAAACAAGAATCAGGACTAACCCGACTAAAAGAAAACAAATTATAATGAGATTTTTTCTAATATCAGGCATGCGATTCGCTATTATCTTTCAGCCAGGCTCTTTTCGCTTCCTTAATTTCCAGTATCTGTCTTGGGTCAGAGGTGATTATCTGGTCTTCGGTATAGGAAGCCACCACTTTAATGGCGACGTGGTTTGGCCCGGCAAAAAAGAGTCCGTGCCCCACTCGGGATGCCAGCAAAGTTATTTTTTCGGCTTCGGTAAGATTGAATGTTTCTTTCACTGTTTCGATCCCGGCAGGGCTCTGCTTCGTTAAAAGCTGCAAAGCCGAGTTCGTCACAATGGGTTTGCCGTAAGGAGAATTTATGAAATCGGGGACGTCTTGGGAAATAGTTGTGAGGCCCAAGAAATATTTCCTGGCTCTTTTAGCCGTATTCAAAAGGAAATTTGCGCCGGCTTCGTTTTTTAAAAGCCACCAGGCTTCATCTACGACTAAAAGCCTTTTTCTCAATTCTTTTCTGATTTTTGTCCAGACGAAATTCAAAACCAGATACATTGCTATGGGTTTTAATTCGTCTTCCATATCTCTGATTGAGAATACAACCAGCTGGTTATCAAGCATTACATTAGTCGGCTGATTGAGGAATCCGGCAAAAGTCCCTTCAGTATATTTTCTAAGCCTTGTGGCTAAAGACTGGGCTCCGGTCATGCTCTCAAGGATATTTTGCAAGTCGCTCATCAAAGGAGGTTCTTTTTGAGAAAAATCCCTATCCGGATAAATATCTTTTGCGGCGTAAGTTTGGATCAAGGCTTCGTCAAGAATAGATTCTTCTTCAGGAGTCATTTCCCCAAGCATTATTTTCATCAATCCGGTCAAGTCCAGAGTGTGGCTTCTAAAAACATTTTCCGGACTTTCGTCTTCGCGGGGATTGGGTAGGTCAAACGGATTGATATGGCTGTCAGAGGCGATAGATATTTTTATAAAAGAGCCCCCGAGGGTTTCGGCCACGTGCTTGTATTCGTGCTCCGGGTCTATAACAAAAATCTGCGTCCCGAAAAGAATAGAGCGGAGAATTTCCAGCTTAACGGTGTAGGATTTGCCTCCGCCGCTCGTTCCAAAAACTACCTGATTCGCATTTTCGAGGCTAAACCGGTCAAACAGAATAAGAGAGTTATTGTGCATATTAATGCCGTAAAGGAGACCCTGATCTTGGGTTAGATCATACGAGACAAACGGGAAGCTTGAGGAAATCGGTTCCGTATTCAAGGGTGAAGAGATTCCCAGTTCATCTTTGCCCAGAGGCAAGGAAGATGTAAATCCTTCTTTCATTTGGAAAGTAGCCGGTTTAACCGTAATCAGCTGTGATTCCAAAGAGTTCTTGATTATCTTTTCTGTCTCATCGAGTTCTTTTTGGTCTTTCCCCAAGATCGTTACATAAAGGCCGAATCTGAAAAAACGGTCGGTTCCAAGCTGGAGCTTGTCGCGCAGAATTTCGATATCGTTTATGGCTGTTTCCAGAACCGGGTCGCGGACTTTGCCTTTTTCCTGTTCCTCGATTGCCTGGGCCTGAAGCTTGGCCAACCTGTCTCTTAATTTCCTTAAAATATTAACCGTATCCTCGGGATGGATGTAAAAGGAGATATTTAACTCCTGATCCAAATTTATCACCGGCGAAAACCAATTCGAATTCAGGTATCTTGGATAGCCGGAAATAAAAAGAGTTTTCGAAAGCTTCTCGCCCACTTGAATGTAGTTTGAAGCAACGCTTATTGCCGAAGGGGCCAGAATTTCGTCTATGGTTTGGTTTTTTTGTTCGTCCATTTAATCGTAGAGCCGTTGATAAAGACTCAATAGCTCGTCTTGTTTTAAAATTCTTGCCCCAAGTCCGAGGCCGGCCAGATTTTCATAAATCAGAGAAACTCTTTGATTGAGCTGGGATTTATACGATTCAAATTCTTCCGGCGTCAATTGGCTGATAATTCGGCCCGGCTTAAAAATATTTTTAAAAATTTCCCTGATACCTCCTTTTGTTCGGGGGCCTAAATAAAATGGAACAACCACGAAAAAATCCTTTGACATAATGTTAGCCAGCTGGGTCAATTCTTTTACGAATCTGGAATATTCAATGGCCTGGATCCTCATTAGTTCGTTTTGCTGTGATTCAGCCACTTCGTCCAGAAATTCGAGATATTTGTTAATATTCAGTTTTCTCGACATCACCATAATTTCCAAAGAAAAATCCAAAGCATTGAGCAGATCTCGGAAACCCTGAAGAATTGCGGCTTGCTCATCCTGGGATTTTAATTCAAAGTTTGTCGAGCCGATTTTGATGAGTTGTCTCAAAGAGCCGTCTTTTAAAATCAAAACATCGTCTCGGATCTCCTTTATTTCTACAAATTGCGTGGTTGTTGCGGCTTTTGCCATTTCATTACTCTCCTTTTTTAAATAAGTATTTTTTGGGTCCTAAAGCAAAACCCAAAGCCCTTGATAGATATTCTATCAAAGGCAGGTTTTCTATTCTAAGGAAAGCCAAGCCGCCGAAAACGGCAATGACTATGATCGAAAGAAACACAAAAACAGTGCCCGAAGCAATTCGGAACAAAAGAAGCAAAAGGCCAACTCCGATAGCCACCCAGATGAATTGTTTCCAGGTCAGGGGGCCGACTATTTTTGTTTCAGTTTCAATGAATTGGGGAACTTGGAATCTCATACGTTATTTTTTAAATCAATTATTCTATCGTCCTGCTGCGGTGTTTTTGGCAGGTTCTTTGCAAACTTCTCTATGTGCATCTTCTTTAATTCTTCCAGAATCGGAGCGAATAAGCCATTCACAATCAAACCGGCGATGGTTTTCGCTTTCTGGTCGTCGGTTATTTTCAGCCGATTTTTAATTTCTTGGACTATATTTCCTAGATAAATGTCGGCCAAAATCAGTTCTAAAACAATTTTTGCCAATTCTTGGGATTGGTTTTCATTCAAGATTAAAGGCGCAGAAATTTGGTCTTTAATGAAATCCGCTGGTGTGGCATCAAAAATAAAATCCTGAAATTTTTCGGGAAGATTTTTTGTTGGATCTCGACCCTTGCTGTTTAAATAAACATCATATGGATTGTAAGTTTTATACTCGTATATTGTTGTCGGCATTTTTATAATTCTGTTTGTTCCCCTTGGTATATAACTTCAGGGGCTTGCATTCCTATATCCCTCATAACCCCATTCAGTACTTCTAATTGTTTGTCTTTTCCTTCGCGACGCAACTTCCTTCTTAACTCGGAAACGAATTGTGTAGCCGTCCCTCTATTTTGTTTTTCTCTTAATATCGCCGCTAGCGCGCCTTCAAATCGTTCTCCCATTTTTATACCATCAATATCTTCGCTGCCGTCCCAAGTCTTGGGAAAGTAATCTCCGATATTTTTAACGCTTGCTTTTTTCATCTGTTCCCTGATTGCATCCTGAAGGGATTGAATTTTTTGCAGATCTTCTTGGCTATATCCAGATTTTATCGGGTCGGTTATATTATCAAATCTATATTTTGCTACATAAAGCGGATTGGAATCGCCCCAGAATTTAGTGAAATCTCTGCCGGCTTTCGTATGCTGACCTACGATTTGTATGCCTTTATCAAAATCTTCATATTCCATTTTTTCTGCTACTTTTTTACCATCATCAGAAGCGGCGAAGCTGTACATTACTCTTCTTGCATCAAGTGATAGTTTTCCTTCTTCATCTCTCATTTTTTCTATAAATTGATCCAAAGTTATACCGCCAAACTTTCCTTCTTTCCATTCGGTCATCACTTTGCTTAAAGCCAGAGGCATATTTTTGAAATTATTAACCGCTTGGTTGAACAAATCGACATCCAATTCACCTCTTTTAGCCAAAGTATTGATCGTGGCTAGAGTTTCTGGATCCGTTTTTCCTTTTTTAGCCGTCTCTTTAAGTTCATCAGTAATTTTTTTCAACTCATCAGTATTCCGGGCCTGTTTAATTCTATTTTCGACATCTTTAGTTTGCTTTTCCGCGGAATCTAAAAGATTTTTCTGGGCCGCGAAGGTCGGGCCCAAACCGGCCCAGGCTCTAAGCCGATCTTCAATTCTTGTCTCGCGTGCTTCTCTTTGGGCAGTTCCTAAGAATCTTCTTCCTGCGATCGGGATTCCTCCTTCTTTGAATTCTTTTTGGACTTTTTCAATCGGGGCTTTAGCTCCTGAAGCAGTATAAGCCCAATCCCTCGTTTTTCCAGCCCATCCCCATGTTTTTTTCAGTCCTTTTTCCGCCCAACCATATAAACCGCAGGACAAACTTCTTACATAAATCATACCTCCCCACAAAAGGCCAAAAGTAATCAGCCATACCATAAATGTACCGGTTTCAAGGCCTAAATAGGGAACCTCTTTTATTAAAAATGATCCTTGAGTCGTGCTCTTTAAATTTTCTATTTTCAGCGATAATTGATTGCCTAAAAGAATCGTAAAGTAAATAAGGCCGAAAATAATCATTGGAATCGCGGCCCAGCAGAATAAGTGTTGCCACCAGGCGCTCCAAGTCTGTTTTTTAATATTAGGAACAGTGTATCCGAGCCAGGCAATTGGAGAAACTAGCATGAGCCCCAGAAGCACCGGGATTCTTACCCAAAGAATCAAAGCTATCCAGGCATAAATAAATGCTTCTAAAACAATCAGGAAACCTTTTATTATTAAGGTGAGGCTATTTTCTATAGGGCTAGATACAAAGTTAACAACTCCCCCAAGGCCTAGGGGTGTCATTTTCTCTATTATTAAATCTTTCGGGTTTAAATTTTCTATTCCAAAAAATTCTTGTATTTTCAGTACTTGACCCAGTTTCTCGGTGATTATTGGAGTTCTTTGGCCGTCAGATTCAATCTTGCTTAAGGGGTTATAGAAAATTTGTGCCGGAGTCCAAAGAATATCTATAACCCAAAGTCCGATGACTAAACTGAAATTTATCAAAAGAGCTGCGATGATAAGTTTTGAAAGTAATTGTTTTGCCGTATATTCTGTCGGTTTATTAAAAATCGTGGCAAAAGCGATGACCAAGAGAATAAGAATAAAAAAGATATTTATAAAATCACGAATAAGAGCCCAAATAGTTTGAAGCAGTTCCGGATTTAAGAAAAAGTCCTGCGCATAGATTGCTTGATTAATAAGATTTCCTGATATTCCAATAATGATTTCAGCAAAAGCTAAAACTATGCCTATTTTAAACATAAAAAGCAGAAGGGGAACACCTAATGTAACTAAAAGCCAAATCCACATAAATTTATTCCTGCGGTCCGAAAATCGCTTCTATTACCTGGTTTATTTCGATTCCAAATCCTTCCCCGGCTTCATCTGTGGCAACTATCCAGCCCAGATTTTGATTTAATAGCGCTCCCAATACCTCGACCGCTAGATTTGCCGGAATATTAACAGGACTCCATATGACACATTGCCCCGAGGAGCCAGTGGAGAGACATTGTCTTCTGCCTAGATAGCCGCTGCCTGAATTTGCTTCTTGGAGATCAGATTGTTCTTCGACCTGTCTTTGTCGATTCAATTCACCTAGAGCAAGATCAATTGCCCCGAAAATATTGTTTTGCGGTTCAATTAACTTAAACCACATATCCCAGCCTCCGCCGGCAGAAAAGTCTTGCATAAAAATATCATAGTTTTTATCAACAAAAGTATCGCATTTTGTTGCGACAAGGTATTCCTGTAAGGAACCGACTCTTCTTTGAATTCCGCTCTCGATTAGGTTATCAATTTTTCTTGGACGGAGCGCATTAAAGGCCTCGCTGTTCCTTATATGGTCGCAAAGCAGAGGGGGGACTCCCGTGTCTGTTCCGTTTGCTGCTATATCAAGAAGGCCTCTCCAGAAATCTTCGGCCCGGTACTGGCCCTCAAGAGAAAAATTTCTCCAGTTATCTACGAAAATATTTAAAGTGCCGGTATCATTTATATCTCCTTTTCTGCCCATTGCCTGAAGTAAGCGGATTATTTCAGTTGTAGCTAAATTTAAGTTTTCCGAGGCTAATGCTCTTTGAGCAGGATCGTCTATTAGTTCTTTATCTCTTAAATTATGCAAAAGCTGTATTGCTCTGGCATCATCAACCGGAACCACTATCCCTGGCAACGGAAGGATACTCAAGAAAGCTCTATATTTATCCGTTAGCTGTTCGGTTTGCTCTAAACTTAAAAGCGCTTTGATCGGGTCCCCATCTTTATTTTGAAGATTCGAAAAATAACTTTTCAGCTGATAAAAGAAATTCAGAGATTCTTTATGAAATTCAGCCAGTTCTTTGGGCGAGTTTAGCTTAGCCAGCTTTTCATAAGTTGTTCCCGCATCTTTCAGATACGGCGAGTAATCAAAGTCAGAGTTTGCTTGAATTCCTTTGGGCTTCTTTTTTAAAAAATGGTTTCTTAAAATATTTTCAAACTGATTTAGGTATTCCTGATTTGATAACTCCGGCTTATTTGAATTCTGTTTTTCAAAATCAGGCTGATCTGCGGAAAGAAGAGTTTTTTTAATTTGGGAAGCTTCTTGAACCAATGAATCAATATGTTTCAAGTAGCCAGGATCCGATTTATCAAGATCTTTGGATAAAAAGCCGCCGACTATGAGAGAAGTAAAATATTCAGTTAGGTTGAGATTGGTCTGGCTGATTCCCGGTTTAAGCTGGCAATCTTTCTGTGATGCGGAAATAGGGCTGCACCCGGCCGCAACTTCTTCGCCGTCAAGAAAGCCGTCACCGTCAGTATCCGGGTTTAACGGATCTGACCGGTAGATTGGCTCTTCTTCATCAAAGAGCCCGTCTTTGTCTATGTCGCTTTTTTGGCTAAGCGGTTTGTTTAATTCATTTATTTGGTTTGCAGAATTTACGGTTTTTCCATCAATTGTCTTATTTATACTGGCTCCCAAATTTGCGTAATTTTTAATATTGGTGAAAGCAGAAAAAACAATTATTCCCGCTCCGGCAATCATTGTAAAAAGAAGAATTTTTATTTTGGTTGGCATATGCTGTCTATGGCAAAAACCACCGCTTTCCCGCAGTTTATCTACATCTTTGATTATATCAAAAAAACAGGTTGTCACCTGTTTATAAACATAATCTAAACAGGGCTAGTTTAGTTGCTTGTGCCCATTATATTTATTTCTTCTCCTCCTCCAATGGGTACACAAATCGGTCCTTCAAAAGTGACTATACATTGCCAACAAGTTTCAGAGTTTCCGGTAGTTAAGCCCAAAACCCAATTCCCCACTGATTCGTCGAATTCTCTGTAAACCGAAGTTCCATAGGTTAATGTGAATGAGCCGCCAACTGGAGGGCCGACAGAAATTAATTCATAGGCTAGGCCGCAAAAAAGCGGACCGCAATAGTTATCGCAGCCTGTTAGATAAGTTACTTTCCCGCCAAAAGGACTGCCGCCACTGGTTAAATCCAAAGAAATATTCAGTGAATTCTGCAATTCTTTTAATGATTCAAAAGATTTGCTGGCCGATTTATTAGCTAAAGAATGAGTTGAAACCGGTCTAGGAGTTGGAGATATGAAATTTTTTACAGCTTGAATGTCTGTCTTAAAGTCTAAAGGCAGAAGATTCGGTTTCGGAGTGTTAGCTGTCTTGGGTTTGAAAGATTGATTTTGAGTCGAGGGGCTATTTCCAGAAATGGAAAGCGCCAGGAAAACCGCAAAAAGAATTGTAAGAAGAACGATGCTTTTCCGGGTCATCTATTTAATTATAAGAATTTTCGAAAGTTCTATCCACTCGCCTATACTTAAGTTTTCGGCCCTGGATTCAGGATTTATTCCTAGTTTTTTAAAATTTGCCGTGAGGCTGTTTTTGTTAAAGCCTGATTTTTCGAGGTTTGAAACGAGCAATTTCCTTTTTTGAGAAAATCCGGCTCGGACAACATTGAAGAAGGATTTAGAATTTAGAATATAGAATTTAGATCTTGGCGTCAGTTTTATTATCGCCGAGTCAACTTTTGGAATCGGTCTAAAATTTTCCTTCGAAATATAAGAGATTATTTTTGGTTCAGCGAAGAATTGGATTGAAACTGCCAGTAGATTCATATGCGGGGGTTTAGCGACTATTCTTTGGGCGACTTCTTTTTGAATAGTTAACACAACTAATTTAGGTCGCGGCCATTTTTCAAATATAGTCCTAAGGAAACGTGACGTTATATAATATGGGATATTCCCCACTATTTTATACTTATTATCTTTAAAATTTAAAATTTGATTTTTGAATTTGAGTATATCGCCTTCAACTATTTCTACATTTGTGTTTTTAAACTTTTCTTTAAGCGGTTCAATCAGCCTTCGGTCTTTTTCGATGGCGATAATTCTTCCGGCTCCTTGTCCTGATCTTTGCCGAAGGGTTTCAGCTAATTTCTCGGTTAAGTTTCCAGTTCCCGGGCCCACTTCCAGGATAATATCTTCCTTTGAAATCTCGGCCGTCTTGACAATTTTATCAAGAATCCGGGGATTGATTAAAAAATTCTGGCCAAGAGATTTTTTAAGCGTAATTAATGATTTCATCGTCATTTGGAAGATCCAGGCTAGATGCGGTTTCGATTGTTTCGTGAGGGATCTCGTTTAAAAATCTTGAGGAGATGCCCTTGGAAGATGTCCCGAAAATATTTCTTGAGCGGGCGAAAGTGATAAATAACCTTCTTTTGGCTCTGGTTATCCCGACATAGCAAAGCCGCCTTTCTTCTTCCATTTCAATCGGATTATCAAGACTTCTCGAGTGAGGCAGGAGGCCTTCTTCCAGCCCTACCAAGAAAACCACCGGAAATTCCAGACCTTTGGCTGAATGCAGAGTCATCATATGGATCACATTTTGGTCTTCGTCGATATTCTCGGTTTCCTGGACCAGAGCCACTTCCTCAAGAAATTTAACCAGCGCTTCTTCCGGTGGAATAGAATCGTATTTTTTAGCCACGGTTAAAAGCTCTTTTACGTTCTCCCAGCGCATATACCCTTCTTCGGTTTTAGTGTCCAAGTATTCTTTGTAGCCAATTTCGTCAGTAATGAATTTTATTAGTTTAGTTAGCTGGAGTTCTTTTGCTTTTTTACCCATTTTTTCCGATGTTTTGCCTAAAGAGTATAAGGCGAATTTTGATTTCGGCGGCAGATTTTCGATTTCCTTTGATTTTAATAAGGATTCAAAAAAATCTAAGTTATTTTTTCGGCTGAATTCGGTCAGCCGCAAAAAAGCCGTTTTTCCGATTCCCCGGACCGGGACATTATAGATTCTTTGCATCGCGGCAAAGTCATTTGGGTTAGCCAAAATTCTCAAATAAGCCAAGATGTCTTTTATTTCTTTTCTTTCGTAGAATTTTAAGGCGCCGATAATTTTATAAGGAAATCCTTGGGTTAAAAATTCTTCTTCGATCGGCCGCGACTGGGCATGGGTTCTGTAAAGAATCACAAAATCTTTGAGCTTATAGCCCTTTTTCACCAGTTCTTTCATTTCTTCAATGATGAATTTGGCTTCTTCTCTTTCATCGTAAGGATTGGCGATCAGGATTTTTTCTCCATCAGCGTTTTCAGTCCAAAGTTCTTTCTCGTGGCGGTAGTTGTTATTTTTAATCAGGGATTGGGCGGCGGCTAGGATTGTTTTGGTCGAGCGGTAATTCTGCTCAAGCCTAATAATTTTGGCTTCCGGAAAATCTTTTTCAAAATTGAGCATATTGCGGAAGTCGGCGTAGCGCCAGGTATAAATTGATTGGTCAGTGTCTCCAATGGCAAAGAGATTCCCGTATTTTCCAGCCAGCATCTTTACCAAAAAATACTGGCTTACATTGGTATCCTGATATTCATCAACTAGAATATATTTAAATTGTTCTTGGTATTTTTCTAGAATTTGGGGATGGTTTTGAAATAAATTGGCTGTCATTAAAATAAGATCGTCAAAATCCATTGCATTGGTTTTTTTAAGTTCTTTTTTGTAAGCAGAATAAATTTGGCTTACTGTTTTTTCGTAATAATTTCCAGCCTCTTTTTCGTACTCTTCCGGGCCGATAAGAGTAGATTTTAATTTTGAAATCCGGTTTAGAATCGAGTAGGGATTAAAATTTTTCTGCCCGAACCCCAATTCTTCTATAACTTTTTTAATCAAATTCAACTGATCTTCTTCGTCGTAAATAGTGAAATTTTTAGTAAAGCCCAAAGCTTTAGCTTCTTTTCGCAAGATCTTTGCGCAGATTGAATGGAATGTGCCGACTAACGGCATCGCCGTTAGTCGGCCTGAGCTTGTCGAAGGATGAGTCCCCAGCAGTTTTTTAACTCGTTCTTTCATTTCTTGGCTGGCTTTATTAGTGAAGGTAACAGCTAGAATATTTTCCGGTTTGATTCCCGAGCCAATCATAAAAGCGATTCTATGGGTTAGGGTTTTTGTTTTTCCCGCGCCCGGTCCGGCGATAATTAAAACCGGCCCTTTTGTGGTCCGGACCGCTTCAATCTGGCCTTGATTCAGTTCTTTGAAAATCTCCTCCACGTTACTTCGGAATTAAAAAAATCCCTTGGATTTATGCTGCGCACTGCGTAGCTTTAGCGAAGCAGTGGACTCGGGCAGAATCGGACTGCCGTCTCCGCAATGCGAATGCGGTGTATTACCACTATACTACGAGCCCAAAATTTGTTTCTTTATTCAATAAAAATAAGGTATAATAGTCTGATAGTCCATAGTAAATCAAAATGTCTAGTATTTTAAGCTGGACTGGCCCTGATAAGCACCATGAACTTATCAGCCATTCCTGGAGAAAAGGGATAATAATATTATTGGTGGCAATGGCTTTTTTAGCTCTTTTTTGGCAAGCCAGTATTCTTACGGCCATTACTTTTTTTGCTTTAGCCGTGGTAACATCAATGCACTTTTGGCGGGAAGCGGTTCATCAGGAGTATGAAATTCATCCGCATGGAATTTTAGCCGGAGATAATTTTTACCACTACCGCGATTTGAGTTCTTTTTGGATAGAGCATCATCCGGAAGGTTTTCACGAGTTAAGTCTATGCACCGGCAATTTAGTCAATTACTATATTAAAATTCCTCTTCCAGGATTAGATCCTTTGGAAGTTAGGGATATTTTGGCAAAATATCTGCCCGAAGAAAGACACGAAGAAGGATTAGAAGATATATTGAGGAAAAAACTAGGATTGTAGCCCTCGTCGTTCAACGGATAGGACATGGGATTGCGGATCCCAAAATAGAAGTTCGATTCTTCTCGAGGGCGTAAATATCAAAACGGCTCAACGTATTGAGCCGTTTTGATTTTCTGAAATTTATGCTAAATCAAAGATAAATATGAATCTCGAAACTCCCATTGAAAATTTAAGGTATGCAGGCAAGAATTATTTGCCTAAGTTAAAAAAGCTGGGCATCAAGACAATTAAAGACTTGCTGTGGCATTTTCCGGCTCGATATGATGATTGGACTGAAAGCGGAAAAGTGGAAGATATTAAACCGAACGAAAAAATCTCCATAATCGGAAAAGTGGCAAAGATAGAAAACAAGAGGATTTTTCCAAGAAGAATGGTTTTGACCACTGCTTCTATTGAAGATGAAACGGGCCGGGTTAAAGCTGTTTGGTATAACCAGCCTTTTTTGGTTAATACAATAAAGCCGGGAAAATTATTCAGTCTTTCAGGAAAAGTAAAATCGGATAAATATGGGATGTATCTTCAAAATCCGGCTTATGAAATGGTAAAATCAGAGATTCGAGATGATAATTTAAAACATACTGCTGGTTTGATCCCGGTCTATCCTGAAACAGAAGGTCTTACCTCCCGTTATCTCCGTTTTTTAATCAAGCCTCTTTTAATAAAATTTTCCGATAAAGTTCCTGAATTTCTGCCAAAGGAGATTATTGAAAGACAGAAGATTCTTGATGTCAGAACTGCTTTGAAAGAAATACACTTCCCCTCGTCTTTAGAAAAAGCTGAAGAAGCAAGAAGACGTTTCGCCTTTGACGAGCTTTTTATGCTTCAGTTAAAAGCTTTGAGCGAAAGAAGAAAAATGCAGAGGCAAAAATCGGTGTCTATAAAATTTAACCAGGCGGCAATCAAGAATTTTGTTTCTTCTTTGCCTTTTGAGCTTACCGGAGCCCAGAAAATCGCTTTGTGGGAGATATTGAAAGATTTGGAAAAGCCTTGGCCAATGAACCGGCTTTTGAATGGAGATGTCGGATCCGGCAAAACCGCTGTGGCCATGGCCGCGGCTTTAGAAACGGCCAAAGCAGGCTATCAGTCAGCCATTATGGCGCCGACAGAAGTGCTGGCTAACCAGCATTTTCAAAGTTTTTCCAAGGCCTTAAAAGATTTTGACTTGAAAATAGGGCTTTTAACTTCTTCAGGCCAAAAAGGAGAAGGGATTTCAGCCGATATTGTTATCGGCACTCACAGTTTGATTCAGGAAAACATTGATTTTAAAAATTTGGCGCTGGTTGTGGTTGATGAACAGCACCGTTTCGGAGTCGAGCAGAGAGCCTCTCTTTTGAAAAAACAAAACAGTTCTTTTCTGCCTCATCTTTTGAGTATGACAGCCACACCGATTCCCCGGACCTTGGCTTTAACTATATACGGGGATTTGGATATCTCTATTTTAAATGAACTGCCTAAAGGCCGGACCCCAATTGAAACGAAATTGATCCCGCCTGATGACCGCAAAAAAGCCCAGGATTTTATCCGGGAACAGATCAAAGAAGGAAGGCAGGTTTTTGTGATTTGTCCGAGGATAGAAATCACCGAAAACTCTGTTAGTAAGCTTCAGCCGAAGAACAAACAGCTGTCTCTTAAAGATTACTTAAAATACGAAGTCAAGGCCGTAAAGGCAGAATATGAAAAACTCTCAAAAGAAGTTTTTAAGGATTTAAGAGTAGCGATGCTGCATGGGAAAATGAAGTCTAAGGAGAAAGAAGAAATAATGTCTAAATTTAAAAACAGAGATTTTGATATTCTTGTTTCGACATCTGTTATCGAAGTCGGGGTAGATGTTCCCAACGCCACGATTATGATGATCGAGGGAGCGGAAAGATTCGGCTTGGCCCAGCTTCATCAGTTTCGAGGGAGAGTTGGCCGCGGAGAGCACAAAAGCTATTGCCTGCTTTTTACGGAGTCGCCTTTAGTCGGGGAGACTCGCCGGCTACGGGCGCTTTTAAAAACCAACGACGGCTTCAAGCTGGCGGAAATGGATTTAAAAATCAGGGGTCCGGGTGAATTTACAGGCACGAAGCAGTCAGGAATCCCAGATCTGGCAATGGCTTCTTTGGCTGATGTGAATTTAATAAAACAGGCGAGATCAGAGTCAAAGCTTATTTTAAAAGAGATCGCAAGATACCCTTTAATTCTAAAAAAACTTGAGGAGTTTAACAAAAAAATACATCTGGAGTAGTTATTTCTTTGGTTTGGGAGTGTTCCAAAATCCCATATATTTTCCAAAAATCAATCTGGTTTGAGCGTCGATAGCCGGAGTTGCGATTAAAGTGAGCATAATTAAAGGAGTAAAGAGCCATTGAAGGGCCAGCCAGGCAAATCTGCTTTTCTTATATCCTTCGAATTTTATCAACAAGAGGTTGATTGAGAAAAAAGCTGAAAAGATCAAGGCAATAATAGCGATACTCCCGATTCCTCCTGTAATATCCGGCAGATTAAGAGCCAAGATGCTGGTTTTAAATTCTATGCCCCCAACCACTCCCGGCAGCCATCCAAATATCGCGATAATGAAAGAACTGGTGGCCCAGGACCAGAAGCTTTCAATGTAATCAAAGCCTTGAGCAATTTTTTTTCTAAGCGGTATTTTTTTGTTTTTTAGAAAACCGAAAAGCATATAAGGGATTGTTTCAACGCCCCAGGCCCACCGGCGGTGCTGACGATAAACATTGGCTGTTGTCTGGAAAAAGTTTTCCCCGATATTCGCATCCATATAAACCGGGTAATACAAAGGGATTACGCGGTAATTGCCGTCATATTTAAGAAAGCATTGAAAAAATATAATATTGTCTTCCGTAACTATATCCGTCATCCAAAAATCAACATCAACCAAGGCTTTGAAGGGCATCGAGTGGCTCGAAAAAGTTTTAAGTCTTTTGGATCGCTCCTGGTTGAGAAGAGACCAGAAGGTTGTTGAAAATGCGGCAATCCTTGAAAGAAAAGGCGCTTCCCAGATGTTATTAAAATAAAGAGGCACCGGCTGATAGGAGGCGTGAAGCGGGTCTTCGGTAGTTAGATATACGTAAGTTAAGCGGCTGAAATAATCAGGAGGGACAACGGTGTCGATGTCGAAAGATGAAGCAATTATATTTTGATGTGGAATACCAAGCTGATTTATCAATTCTTTGGCTTTTTTTCCGGCCCAGGCAGTATTCGAGCCTTTTCCGGCTAATTCGCCGGACAAATCTTTGGGATGTTTGGTAATTAAAAATTGATAAAATTTACCGCCGTATTTCTCTTTTATTTTTTCTGAAATTATTTCAGCTTCTTCGCCGGCTCTGTCTTCGCTGGCCAAGACCACGATCATTTTTTCTTTCACCAGATAATTGGATTCAGCCAAAGATTCGATAGAAGGAATAACCACTTCTTCCCCTTCTTTATAGAATGGAAGGATGACCAGATGATAAATTTTTTGCCAATCCAGGTTTTCTGATTTAAGTTTTTCCTGCCAGTCCGTTTTTTTCACTTTTTTCATTACTTTGAAAGCGGCGGCAAGGTGAGAGTAAAAATAAGCAATTCGGATAATCCAATAAATATCAAAGGCGATTATAAAGACCGCGGCCCAAAATGGCCTTTTAAAAGAAAGAAGGATAAGAGCCGCGATGCTAAAATAAGCCAGAAATCCTGGCAGAATTTCAAAAGACCGATAAATTATTCGGTCTTTTCTGTTTGCTAGCTCGTTTGCTTTTCCTATTTTTAAGTAATCTTCCATACCATTTCCATTGCTCGTCGAAGGTTCCGCCGATTCGCGGAGCGAATCGTAGCGGAATCGCTGTTAAAGAAAAATTTTGAAAAAAGCGGTTTCAGCTTCAGCCTGGCCTGTTTTTAAAGCCATTTCAAAATCAACTGCTTTTCGGAAAATATTTTTTAAGTCGCTAAGGCTGTATTTTTTAGATGCCTCGTAAATTTTTTTGAAGAAAAACGGATGCATGCCGGTCTTTTTAAGGATTTGGGCGTACTGCATTTTTTTGTCTATCAACTCTCGAACTATTAGCATATTTTTTAGCTGGAAAGCAATCATTGAAATAAGGTAAAGAGGGTCGCCGCCGGAAGAAAAATAATCCTCTAGAAGAAGCAAAGCTTTGCTTTGGTTTGAAAAAAGAGAGTCAAGGATGTTAAAAATATTCTGGTCAAGTTTAAAACTGACTAACTTTGAAAGATCTTCTTCTTTTAGATTTATGGCTTTGTTCTGTTTTGAAAAATTAATAAGTTTATCAAGTTCATTTTTAAGCCTCCAAAAATCAGAGCCGCCTTCTTTGACTAACTTATTCAAGGCTGTTCTTTCTATTGATATCTGGTTTTTTGAAAGATAATCAGAGGCGAATTTCGCGGCTTTTGGCCGTTCCGGCGGTTTGAATTCTTTTATTTGAGCCGTTTTATTCAATAAATCAAATAACTTCAAATTTTTAAACTTTTCTTCTTCGCCTGTTTGATAAAGAAGCAAAACCGAATCTTTGTCTTTTTCCAGGCTATTTTCCTTTATCAATTTTTCCATAACTTCACTTTTGGCAAATGGATTTTTGACGACTGCGAATTTTACCTGTTTGAAAAACGATGTACTCTTGATTACATTTTTGATTTCGGCAGGATCGTCTTCTTCCAAGTCGAAGCGATGGAAATTAAAACTGCCCGGATATTTTTTTTCGTATCTGGCGATAAGATTGTTTACGTATTGAATTAAACTGTATGAGTCTTGGCCGTGGAGAAAGATGATCATTAGGAATTTAGAAAGCTTGCGCAAGGCATATCAATTTCTTCGTTTGGGAGCCCTTCTTGAAAATGGCTCACCACTTTGCTCGAATTGCCGATAAATCAGGATACCTCCACTATAGATTTATTAAAGCTCGGCAATTCTTCGCAAAGATACCGGCCATTTTCTAAGACGACTACCCGACTCAGAAATTGATACGCCTTGCCGCTTTCTATTTTTCTTTTTTAATCTGCTTTCTATACTAAAACAGAGACCAAAAGTTTGCATTTGACAAATTATATATCTTAGTGCTATAATGTAGGTATAGTTAAATTTCTCTCTTTGAGGCATTTAGGGCTCAATAAAGCCAGTATTTTGTATCTCTAGTAGATTCTAACTAATATTTCAGGCACAGGCGCATCAAGCCATTTTTTCAGGCCTTTTAGAAACTTAGTTAAATATTGGTTTTGTTGAGTTCTTAATATGGAGGTGAGCTAAGGATTATATCTTGCAGTTCTATGCAAAAGAAGTTCTAAAATCCGAAGAGGCCAGAGGTCTTTATGTAGCTTCCAAAGCGGTACGATAACATCAAACCGCTTTTTTCTTTGGGCTTCGCCGGTGAGGTCTGCCGAGACGGAATCTCAAAAAAGACTGGCAAAAGTATAACCAATTTCTGAACTACAAGGGAATAGAATACAAATAACTGAAAGATATGAAGAATTGACGGATTGCTACCTTACTTTCTTTTTCTTCAATAACAATATAATGGGGTAGGGGTTCCCCATTATATTGTCGGCAATTCAATATATCTGAAGATTATTTGTTCTATGAGCTTGAGAGAAGAAATTGGTTATACTTTTGCTATAGTCTCTTTTGATGCACCGGGCAGAAATGTGCGGAGCGGCCGGTGATTTTAAGACGCTGGATTACTCCGCCGTCACTTTTTTTGCACTTTTTCCCGGTCTGCTGGTAAGCATTTTGAATTTCCTGATAATGTCCTTTTTCGCCGGACGGGAGTCGGTAGTCATCTATGCTTGAACCCTGACTTTCGATTGCCTTTTTAAGAATCTTAATAGTCGAGTCAAATACCTTTTTTAAATCTTTTTCTTTTAGTTTCTCAACTCTGGAAAGGGGATGATAGCCGGCGTCCCACAAAATTTCGTCTGAATAAATATTGCCGATCCCGGCGATAAAATAAGGATCCATCAAAACAGGTTTTAGCCGTCCCTTTTTCCTTACCTTGAGTTTTATCGAAGGGTTGAATAAATTTTTAAATTCTTCAAAATTTATTTCAAATGGTTCTGGCCCGAGTTTTTTGATTTCATTCAAATTTTCTATTTCTTTATTTCCCACAAGTAGTACTTTTCCGAATCTTCTCAAATCCGATAAGGCAAGCTGATTCCCGTTATTCAATGAAAAAATTATCCGCAAGTATTTATTCTGCGGGTCATCGCGAAGCGGCCCTTTTGATAAAGAATTCCAAGTGTTTCTGTTTTTCTTCCATTTTCCGTAAAGCAGATGCCCTGATATTTTTTGATGAATAAAAATTGATTTAGGCCCTTCAAGATCAATAATAATGAATTTGGCTCTTCTCCTTACCTCTTTGATTTTTTTGTTTTTAACTTCTTTTAAAAACTTTTTAAGCCCGCCGGCCTGTCTTAACGGTTTTTCACGGTCAGCCCAAACATCGGTTATCTTTAAACCAACTATTTTTGGCCTCAAATATTTTGCGATTGTTTCTACTTCTGGAAGTTCGGGCACATCAATTTATTAGTTTTAGATCATGCCAGTTGTCTCCGGCCTTTGCTTCGGCGACTAGCGATGCATCTAACTCGTACACACTCTCCATAATTTTTCTTAATTCTTCGGCCGCCTTTTCGGCGACGTCCTCTTTAGCTTCCAGAACAATTTCGTCATGCACCTGAAGCAGTATTTTAATATCTTCTTTTTTATAATTTTTTTGTATGTAATCATAAATTTTTATCATCGCCATTTTTGTTATATCGCTGGTCATGCTTTGAACCGGGAAATTGATGGCCATCCGTTCTGCCTGTCTGACCATTTCCGGAATTGAAGAATAGATCTCGTTTAACTGCCTTCTTCTTCCCAGAAGATTTTTGACCATTCCTTTTTCGTGGGCTTCATTCTTCATTTCCTCCATATATTCGGCTATTTTCGGGAATTCTTCAAAATATCTCTCTATGAATTTTTTTGCTTCAGCCTGTTTTATTCCGGCGGAGCGGGCGAATCCTTGGGACCCCATCCCGTAGATTATTCCGAAATTCAAGGCTTTGGCTTTTCTTCTCATTGCCGGAGTTATATTTTCCGGTGGAATTTCAAATACTTCGGCCGCGGTTCTTAAGTGGATGTCTTCTCCTTTTTTGAAAGCGGCTGTCATTTTTTGGTCGCCGGCGATATGAGCGGCGATTCTCAAATCAATCTGGGAATAGTCGAGCGAAACTAGTTTGTAGCCCTTTTCGGCGATAAAGATCTTTCTGAACTTCTGGCCGAGCTCGGTTTTTATGGGAATGTTCTGAAGATTTGGATTTTGGGAAGCCAAACGGCCGGTGACTGTGCCTGTTTGGATAAAAGTAGTATGAATTCGGCCGTCTTTCCCGGTAAGTTTGGGGAACGGATCAATATAGGTCGTTTTGAGTTTTTGCAATTCCCGGTATTCAAGGAGCAGGGGAATTATCGGATGAGCCTCTCTTAATTTTTCAAGCTCTGCGGCTTTGGTTGAAAGTTTTCCTTTGGGAGTCTTTCTTATTTTGCCGCTGATATTTAAACGGTTAAAGAGGACTTCGCTTAACTGCTGGGTTGAGTTGATATTAAATTTAATTCCGGCAAGCTTGAAAATCTTATCCTCCAGTTTTTCGATTTCTTTTTTGGCGAATCGGTCAAGTTCTTTTATGGCCTTTTCATCAATTTTGATGCCGTTTTTTTCCATTTCGTCCAGGACCGGAATTAAAGGCAACTCAATTTCTTCAAAGACTTTATTCAGGCCCGCGTCTTTAAGTTTTCTTTGCAAGCTTTCATATAGTTTGGAAATATCTTTTTCTTTGTATTGGCCATCAGGAACTGACTGGCCGAATTCGGCGAAATAAACCTCATCCAAAATCGGTTCCTTTAGTTCTGAATTGAGGAGCCAAGCCGCAATTTGTATTTTTTTGGCCCCATCTTTTAAATCAGCGGGGAATTCACTTGATTTTGGCAGTTCCAGTTTTTGGGGCGCAGGGAACAAAGTCTGTTTTTTTAAATCAGGAATTCTGGCAATTAAACTCGAAAAGCTGAATTCTTTGAACAAATTTTCCAAATCCGCCCGTTTAAAATTGCTTTTCCAGTCAGCTTGATTTAGATCTACGTCTACTTCCAGATCTTTGACCATCATTGCCAGGTGTTTTGAAAAAATTGCCTCTTCTTCTGACTCAAGAAGCTTCTTTTTTATCGATTCCTTGATTTTAGTTTTGGGAGACTTGGCTTCTTTATAAAGATTTTCAATGGAGCCGTATTCTTTGATCAGTTCAGAAGCGGTTTTGTCGCCGATGCCTTTAACTCCCGGAATATTGTCTGAAGGATCCCCTTTCAGTCCTTTATAATCGGTTAGCTGTTCAGGTTTTAAGTTGAATCTTTCCATTACCGTATCTTCATCGTAAATTACCGTGTCTGAAAGCCCTCTTTTCATCGTATAGACTACAACTTTTTTGTCTTTTACCAGCTGCAAAGTATCCAAATCTCCGGTCACCACGATTATTTTTAAATCTTTTTCTTTTTTGAATTTTTCCACGAGGGAGCCAATGATGTCGTCGGCTTCGTACCCCTTTTTTCCCAAAACCGGAATGCCAAATGATTTAAGCACATCTTTGGTTAAAGGCATTTGGTTTGAAAGTTCATCCGGTGTCTTTGCCCGGTGGATTTTGTATTCTTTGTAAGCTTCGTGGCGGAAAGTCGGTCCAGGAAGATCATAGGCCGCGACAACGTAGTCTGGCTCCAGATCTTTCAGCATTTTTAAGAGGATGGAGGAAAATCCGAAAACCGCGTTGGTCACTATGCCTTTTTGGCTTTTAAGAGGCGGCAAGGCATGGAAAGCTCGGTGGATCACTGCGTTTGCATCGACAAGTATCAATTTCTTCATTTCAAAGGTGATAATTTATTGTTCTTTTATTTTTGCCTGAATGTTTAAAATATATCCAGACAGTTCTTTTTGGTATTATCTTTTTAACTTTATCAGCCCACTCGATCATAACGATATTTTCAGGATTATAAAAAAGTTTTTTAACTCCGAGTTTTAATAAGTCATTTTTGTTTTCTAGCCGGTAAGCGTCAATATGATAGAGAAATTTATAGGTTTTATGTTGCTCGTCGAAGGTTCCGCCGAGCCGCTTGCGGCTCGTTGCGGAATCGCTGTTTGGTTTTTTGCCAGGGTTTAATTCGTGTTTGTGCATTATAATAAAGGTAGGACTTAAGATTTTTTCGTTAACTCCCAGTATTTTTGAAAAACCGCTCACAAAAGTTGTTTTGCCGCTTCCTAACTCTCCGGATAAAGCTATAACCAGGGCTTTTTCCGGTTTTTTTCTAATCAGTTTTTTAGCCAGCTCGCCGGCAATTTTTTTTGTTTCTTTTTGATTTTCAGTTATCACTGAACGCATTTTTAAAATGTTTTATTTTCGCTTTTCCCGTAAAGGTGACCCGAGGTCCCTCACGGGACTTTTCGGGTCTATTTTCTGGATCCAAGGTGACCGAAATAACATCTATCTGCCAGGGCACATCATCCAGCTTTTTATACAGCATAAAAGCTTGACCAAGCTTAATTAATTTATTTTTCTTTTTGTAATCAACCCTCATTTCGGGATTATAGTCTTCGTAGGAGTTTTTAAGGGCCTTTACTTCAAAGAAGATTATTTTATCTTCTTTTTGGGCGACAATATCCAGCTCGCCAAATTTTAGTTTAAAGTTCGAGGCCAAGATTTTATAGCCTTTTTTAATAAGATAATGCCTGGCAATACCTTCGGCAAATAGTCCAAACTCCCTGGTGCTCATTTGATTTCTTTAGCCTGTTTTTTTCTCCATTCTTCTATTTTTTTGTGGTTTCCGGAAACTAAAACTTTGGGGACAGTCCAATTGACATCTTTTTTAGGAGAAAAAATTTCAGGCCGGGTGTATTGGGGGAAATCCAGTTTTTCTATTGATTCTACGCGACCGACTACGCGAGGTTTAAGCCGCGCCACGGCTTCGATAATCGCCATTGCCGGAATTTCGCCGCCAAGGGTTATGAAATCACCAACGCTTATAGTCTCGTCAGCCATTTTTTTAACTCTTTCATCGAGGCCTTCGTAGCGGCCTGAAATTATTATCAGCTGTTTTAAGTTTTTAGCCCATTTTCGCGCAAGGCTTTGGTTGAATTTTTTGCCCCGGGGAGATAAAAATATTACTTTTGAGTCTTTCTTTTTTATCTTTTTGATTGCTTTGTGAATCGGTTCAATTTTCAAGACCATTCCCGGCCCGCCGCCATAGGGCTTATCATCCACTATTTGGTGTTTGCCGTAAGCAAAATTCCTTAGATTATGAATATTTATTTTGATTATTTTTTTATCAATGGCCTTAGCTAAAAGCGACTCTTTAAGAAAAGAATCAAAAATTTCAGGGAAGATTGTGATGACATCAAACCTCATTTCCGTTAAATTAAAAGGGCTAACCCAGCCCCTTAATTTTCTATGATTTTAGTTAGATAGCTTTTCGTAAATTTACAGATTGCAGTAGAAAGGTCTATTTAACTAAAATCATTTAAGTTCGTCAACGACTGATTCCATTTCTCCTTTTTGCATTCTCATTGAGCCTTCGGGCTCTTCAATCTTGAAATTCACTCTGGCGTGGTTTCTTAGACCGACTATTCTTGCTAAGGTTCTTATGGCTCTTGCCGTAGAACCTTTTTTGCCGATTATCAAGGCCATATCAGCTTGATTAACTTTTAAGGTTAAAAGAACACCCATTTCGTCTACGCGCCTATCCACCATAACATCGTCAGGATGATTGACTAATGATTTGACAATATATTCTACGAATTCTTGATCGTTGTATTTTTCAGCCATAATTTCTATCTATTCTGTCTTTCTTGTTCTTTCTTGACCATTCTAAGGCAAGTAAAAGCCTTTATTTACTTACCTTACCATTCCCATCCTTTTTTGTGAAGAGCTTCTTCGGCGGCTTTCTGCTGGGCTTCCTGTTTCGAAGGCCCTAATCCGACTCCGGTCAATTCCTCGTTCAAATAAACGCCGACTTTGAAAGTTTTGGAATGGTCCGGCCCCCATTCGTCCAAGACCTTATAAGAAGGAGTTGTGTTTTCTATTTCCTGGGCTTTTTCCTGAAAAAGAGACTTCGAGTCTTTATACAATTTTTGATCCAGGATTCTGGAAAATTCAGAAAGGATGTTTTTTTCAACAAGTTTTCTGGTTTCTTCATAGCCTTGATCCAAATAAACGGCTCCTATGACAGCTTCCAAGGCATTGGCCAAAATATATTGTCTAGCTCGGCCGTTATCTTTTCTTTCGCCTTGAGAAAGCAAGACATATTCATTTAGATCCAATTTTTTAGAAATCTCGGCCAGGATGTCGGAATTTACTAAAGCCGCCCGCCAGGAAGTTAAGATTCCTTCCGGCTCCTTGTGGTTTTTAAAAAGATTTTCGGTGACGATCAATTCTAAAACGGCATCTCCAAGAAATTCAAGCCTTTCATTGTTGTCGATGTGCCAGTCGGGCCGCTCGTTAAGATAAGAACGATGGGTTAAGGCTTCAAGCAATAAGTCGCGGTTTTTAAAATTGATGCCGAGTTTTTTTTCAAATTCAAATATTTTGTTTGTCTCCATGCTCGTCGAAGGTTCCGCCGAATCGCTTTAGCGATTCGTTGCGGAATCGCTGTTCTTATTTTCGGAGCCGCCTTTCTCTATTTCTCTATAGACAGTTCCTAAAACTCCATTTATGAATTTTCCCGAACTTTCACCGCCAAAACTCTTAGCCAGTTCAATTGCCTCATTTATGGCTACTTTTGGCGGAACCTCTTCTTTGTTTTCGTATATAAGTTCATAAAGGCCCAAGCGCAGAACATTTCGGTCAATCATATCGATTTGATCAATCGGCCACATCGGCGCCGCCTTTTCAATGATATTATCGATCTCTTTTCTATGGCTTACCACTCCGTTTATCAGGCTTGCAACAAATTCCTGGTCTTTGAGCCCCGGGCCAAACTCTTCAATGTTTCTTTTAATGATTTCGGGTAAAAATTCAGTAGGGTAATTTTTAAAATCCCACTCGTAAAGGGACTGGATTGCGATTGATCTGGCTAAATGTCTGGAGGCCATTTATTAGTGGTTTTTATTTGTAAAACCCACAAGTTTTACACATCTTATGAGGCATTCTAAAATTCCCGCATTTTGGGCAGGGTAAAAGCCTCATTTTTCTTAGTTTCAGGTGCTGTCTTCTTTGACCTTGGCTGCTTTTGGTTGTGTGTTTTCTTGGAACCGTCATTTTTTAATTGTGGATATTATTATTTGACTTTAAGCTCATTTTTCCTACAATAGTTGTAGTCCTCGCAAGAGGATTTTAATGTTTAAAAACCCCCAAGCAGTCCTTTTTTTTGGTTTATTCAAAAGGAACTTCAATAAGTACAAATCATATGCTGAAAATGAAAGGCTGGTTATTTTTGTTTTTGTGGCTCTTACGGTCATTCTTTTTTCTTTTAAATCCAGTTCCGGGCAGGGCCAGGCCACTCTTTTAAGCTTGGCAGTGGAAGATTATATTGAAGAAACCTCGGCTTTTATTGATTCCCGTATTCCAAGCGATAATGATTTATTTTTAGGCCAGGTTTATCAGGCTTTGGAAGCTGGTGTTGAATCCAGCCGCAATGTTTTCCAGGATTCATTTCTGCCTTATCAGACGCTGGCTTCTGTTTTTGAAAACGGCGAAAGGAATCAGGTTGTTAATTATACTGTTCAGCCCGGCGATACCTTGGGTCAGGTGGCAAATGATTTCGGCATCAGCGTCAGTTCTTTGATTTGGGCCAACAACCTAAAAGATAGCGATTATTTAAGTTCGGGTCAAGAATTGAAAATTCCTCCGGTTTCAGGCGTTATCCATTTTGTGAAGCAGGGAGATACTATTCAATCAATAGCCAAGAAATATTCGGCGAACGAAGAAAAGATCGTGGAATTCAATAGTTTGCCAAAAAACGGAACTCTTGAGGCAGGCAAGGAATTGATTGTTCCTGACGGCAAAATCCAGATCGGCAGTCAGTATGTGGCTTATCGTTCCAATGTAAGATTTGCCCGTTTGCCTGATTTAGGCGGACTGCTTTTTTTGCCTGCGCAAGGTCATAATTGGGGCCGTATTCATGGCCGCAACGGCGTTGATGTGGCAAATCTTTGCGGCACTCCGATTTATTCGGCCGCTGAAGGAGTGATAATTGGAGCGGCAAATTCCGGCTGGAATGGCGGAGCCGGGAAATATATTAAAATTTATCACGGCAATGAGATATATACTTTATATGCCCATTTGTCTCGTCTCTTGGTTTTAGGCGGACAGAATATTTCACGAGGACAGCTTGTCGGGTTAATGGGTTCAACCGGTCTCTCAACCGGCTGCCATTTGCATTTCGAAGTCCACGGCGCCCGAAACCCGTTTGCAAGGTATTAATGGGAAATCGTCTCGGCATAATCATAATCAGAGCCTCTCGGGTATGAATAATTTCTTCTCTCAAGCTCATAGAACAAATAATCTTCAGATATATTGAATTGCCGACAATATAATGGGGAACCCCTACCCCATTATATTGTTTATCAGAATAACACTAATGTTATCCGTCAATTCTTCATATCTTTCAGTTATTTGTATTCTATTCTCTTGAAGTTCAGAAATTATTCATACCCTGCGGCTCTGATTCTGAAATGGTTTTCTTTTCATTGGGAAAATTTAAAAATTAGAAAGCGGCGAGAAATATAAATTTCTGAATTGGGAAGTTTATTGAGAAATGGCCGGTATCTTTGCGAAGAATTGCCGAATATATAAATCTATGGCGGAGGTACCCTGATTTATCGGCAATTCGAGCAAAGTGGCGTGCCATTTCCAAGAAGGGCCGCCCCTATGAAGAAATTTATATTGCTCGCGCAAGCTTTCTAAAGAGCAGGCCGAGAGCTCTGATTCTGATTATGCCGAGGGAAGCTTTTCGTTCCGATTCTTAAATCGTCAGAACCGAGTCGTTTTTGTACATTGCCGCTTCCTGGAGGTCTTCCCGGCTTATATCTTCTCTTTCTTCCAAATCAGCAATGGTTCGGGCCAACTTTAGAATTTTGAAATAAGACCGGTGGCTTAGTTTTTTATCCATCACATAATTATCCAGAAAATTTTCGCTCTCTTCATCTATTTTACAGAATCGTCTCACTTGTTTGTTATTCATTTCCGAGTTGGTTAAAATTCCAAGTTCTTTGAATCTTCTTTTTTGTTTTTCCCTGGCCAATTCAACCTTTTGTCTTAGTTCTTCGGATTCTTTATAGTCCGGCTCTTCCTTCAGTTTTTTCGGATTTTCCTGGGGTATATCGAGCTTAATATCAAATCTGTCCAAGATCGGTCCCGATACTTTTTTCTGGTATCGCATTATTACTCCCGGAGTACAGAGGCATTCTTTGTGCGGGTTTTGGTGGTTCCCGCAGGGGCAGGGATTCATTGAGGCAACCAATAGAAATTTAGCCGGGTAAGCAACTGAATTATTGGCTCTTGAAAGAGAAACTTTCCCTTCTTCAAGGGGCTGGCGCAAGGCTTCGATGACATCTCTTGAAAATTCCGGAAATTCATCAAGGAATAAGATCCCGCGGTGAGCCAGGCTTATTTCACCCGGTTTTAAATTGCTTCCTCCGCCAACCAAAGCCACGGCCGAAGCAGTATGATGGGGATTCCGGAACTGCCTTTGATTAATGATGTAATTCTTTGGTTCGTTTGAATCCGAATACTTGAAAGCGTTGGCCACGCTGTGTATTTTGGTTATTTCAAGAGCCTCATCCATAGAAAGCGAGGGCATTATCGAGGGCAGGGCTTTGGCCAGCATTGTTTTACCGGCTCCCGGCGGTCCGGTCATCAATACATTATGAAATCCTGCCGCGGCGAGAGACAAAGCTCGTTTGGCGGTTTCCTGGCCTTTTATTTCGGAAATATCAAAATCGTATTCAGAATTGGAAATGATTTTTGAAAAATCAATGTTTTTTTCGGGCTGGATTATAATTTTTCCAGAAAGATAGGCGGCTACTTCAGTTAAATTGTTAAGGCCGATGATTTTTAGATCTTTTATCAAAGCGGCTTCTTTGGCATTGGCTTTTGGCAGAATCAGTTCTTTAAACCCCAGGTTGCGGGCCATCAGGGCTATCAAAAGAACGGCTGATATGCTTCTTAAAGAGCCGTCGAGGGCCAGCTCTCCGGCAAAAACTTTTTTCTGATGGTCAAATTCAACTTGTTTGGTGTTCAAAAGATAGGAAACGGCGATCGGCAAATCGTAAAGCGGCCCCTGCTTTCTAATATCCGCGGGGGCAAGATTGACCACAATTTTTAGATTTTCTTTTTTGGGATTGGTCAGTCCGGAATTTTTGATTGCTGAATTTATCCGGTCTTTTGACTCCTGGACGGTTTTATCCGGCAGGCCGACAATGCTGAAAGAGGGCAGGCCGCGCGAGGCATCAACTTCGACCTCTATTGGAATGGCGTCAAGGCCGATTATGGCGGCAGAGAATATTTTAGAGGTCATTACGAAATATTTAAATGTTTAAACTTCAGGTTTTCTTCACGCAGACTAAACACAGAGCCGCTGTCGGCATTGCTTTTAGTCTTGGTTCTTCGATCTCTTCGGAACAATTTTCACAGATCCCGTATTCCCCCTTCTCTATTTTTTTGAGGGTTTCATTTATATCTGCAAGTCTTTGCTCCAAGTTTGCTTCAAGAATTTTGTTTTTCTCAAATTCGGTTACCTCCTGGGCATTTTCGTCTTTGCTATGGCCGTATTGCGGAAAACGAATATCAAAATTACCCTCTGATTTTGGGTTTTTTTGTCCGATCTCGCTTAACTCCTTTTCGATTCTCTCCTTTTCTTTGAGGAGCCCATTTTTTAATTGTTCGAGTTGTTCTTGTTCCATAAAAAGCTAGCCTTATTTGGCTTTAATTTTACTCTTTTCAATGTTTAAGTCAATGTCCAGTCGCTCACAGGTAAGCGACTGGATCTTATTGCTTTTTCAAAAGATCAATGGCCGAGTAAATGCTTTCGCGGGAGTTGGTTAGAATAAGGTAGCTTGCGTTAAATTGAGGCAGATCGATAATAGCATAGTCTATAGTTTTATCGGCATACGGGAAATTCCGATAACGGGCATTAACTCCTTTATAAAAATTGTCGAGAAAAGTGTCGCTGGTAGCCTTTTTGGAATCCAGTTCAAAAAATTTCTCCAGATCTTTAGATAAAGTTATCTCCCAGTTGTTTAAAGCGCTTCTTAAAACTGTCGGATCCGTTATTTTTATTATGAAAGCAAGTTTGGTCTCTGGGTTTTGGTTGAATACAAGATTTCCTTGGCTATCAAACATTTCCTGTTGAGTGTAAGCGGAAATGATCCATTCATTTGGACTAAGGCTTTCGAGAAATCCAGCGGGCAAAGCAATATTCAATTTTGAAATAATTTGTGAAAAAGAATAAGGCGTTCCGTTTTCATCCGCAAGATTCAAATAAGTGAATTTTCCCGGCTGGCTGTTTAATTCGCCAGCCTTGTTTTTTAATTCACTGGAAAAATAATTTACAAAGTTTGCAGTCGAAGGAACAGCGATTTGGTTGGAAGAAAAGATTAATTCTTGAAGGCTTTTGGGCGTTGGAAGGGAAGTTGGAGTAGGCGTAGGCGAGACGGCTATTTCTTCAGGCCCTCTGGTCAGGAAATACCAGGCGGAGCCAGCAACACCAATCAAAGCCAAAACGAGAATTAAAAGTTTTACATTCAGGAATGATTTTTTTCCAATTTGAGGAGAAATTATGGGAACCGGTCCTTTGGCTGGCTGGTTAATTTTTGGCAATTCCAGAGGCTTTGTTTTTTCTGACGGCCCAAGCTTTACTTCGGGTTGGGGCGAAGGCATTTTGAGAGGCGGCGGGGGCGGAGCAATTTTCGGACCGCCGGGAGGCGGTTTAATTTCAAAAGGCTTTGGTTCTGGTTTTAAACCCTTTTTCGCGGCCTCAATATCTTCTCCCATTGTTCGGACAAATGATTTGAAGTTGCTGCTGCTCGTCAAAGGTTCCGGTTTTGTTGGTTTAGGCAAAGGTTCTGCCTGTTTTACTGCAGGATTTGGGTTTGGTTGAGAAGAGGTAATAGGTTTAGAAGGGCTGGAAGAAGGAGGCGGAGAAGCAATTTTAGGAGCAGGCGGGAGCTCTTTTAATAATTCTTCTATATCTTTGCTCGTCGAAGGTTCCGCCGAGCCGCTTGCGGCTCGTTGCGGAATCGCTGTAGGAGGCTCTAATGGCTTTTGAAATTCTTTTTCATCCATTAGAAGTAATTATACTTTTCTTAAGAGAAGTGATAAATGCTTAGCTGTGAATAAGTTTAGATTCCTTTCATCGTCAAACTTACTCTTCCTTGTTCGTCTATTTTTTTGACTTTTACTTTTACAACATCTCCTACTTTCATCACATCAGATACTCTTTCAATCCGTTTGTCCGAGATCTCGGAAATATGAACCAAGCCGTCTTGGTTTGGAAATAGTTCAACGAAAGCGCCAAAATCGGCTATTTTTACCACGATCCCATCGAAAATTTCGCCGGCTTTTACTTCTCTGGTCAGATTATTGATCCACTCAAGAGCCTTTTTCGCGCCTTCTTCTTTTTCGGAGGTAACAAAAACCAGGCCGGAATCCTCTATGTCTATGGTAACGCCGGTTTGGGCCACTATTTCATTAATTATTTTTCCGCCCGGACCTATGACATTCCTGATTTTTTCCGGATTGATCTGAATTTTATAAACGCGGGGAGCAAAAGGCGAAAGTTCGGTTCTCGGTTTTTCTATCGCTTCCTTCATCTTTTTCAGAATTTCCAACCTTGTTTTTTGTCCTCCTTCGAGGGCGGCTTCGATTATTTCATGAGTCAGGCCGTCGTTTTTGACATCCAGCTGGATGCCGGTAATTCCGTTTTTAGTCCCGGCAATTTTGAAATCCATATAGCCGTGGTGATCTTCTTCACCCTGGATGTCGGTCAGCAATTTGAATTCTTTTTCGTCCGGCGAAGCAAATAATCCCATAGAAATTCCTGCCACCGGTTCTTTTACAGGCACTCCGCCGTCCATTAAAGACATTGATGAAGCGCAGACTGAAGCCATTGAAGTTGAGCCGTTTGAAGAGAGGGCTTCGGAAACGAGTCTGATAGTGTATGGAAATTCTTCTTTCGAGGGGATTACCGGTTCAAGAGATTTTTCAGCCAATGCCCCGTGGCCTATTTCACGCCGTCCCGGAAATCCGACTCTGCCGGTTTCTCCGGAGCTATAAGGCGGGAAATTGTAATGATGCATAAAATACTTCTTTTTTTCGGTTTCCATTTCTTCTATCCATTGCTCTTTGCCCGGGCTTCCCAAAGTCAGGATGCTTAAGATCTGGGTTTCTCCTCTTTGAAATATCGCCGAACCATGCGTCCGGGGCAAAACGCCAACCTGAACTATCAAAGGCCTTACTTCATCCATTTTTCTTCCGTCAGAACGTCTTTCTTTTTCGATGATATTTGCTTTGACAATTTTATCCATTTCATCCGCGAAAATATTTTCAAGTTCTCTTAAAATTGTTTCGATTTTCGGGTGATCGGGAAATTTTTCCTCGATAAAATCGGATAAGGATTTTTTAAGATCGTCGATTCTTTTCCTTTTTTCTGTTTTTTCTTTGTTTTGATAAAGGGCCTCTTCTATTTTCCCGGCCAAAAAGTCTTTAATTGTTTTTTTGATTTCCGGATCCGGTTCGAAAATTTCAACTTCCCTCTTTTTTGGATTGAATTCGGCCGCTATTTTATTTTGAAACTCAATTATTTTTTTGTATTCGTTATGGCCGAAAATTATTGCTTCAAGCACTTTTTTTTCGTTCGTTTCGCCGCCTTCGAATTCAAGCATATTCACTTTTTCTTTTATTCCGGCGACAACCAAGTCAAAAGGAGATTTATTCCGCTCAATGTAATTCGGATTAAGAACGAATTTCCCGTCTACTTCCGAAACTCTGGCCCCACTCACCGGCCCGTCGAACGGAATGTCAGAGATCATAAGAGCCAGTGAAGCTCCGATCAAAGAAGGAATATCAGGATCGTTTTCGGCGTCAAAAGAAAGGACAGTCGCTACTATCTGGATATCATTTCTGATTCTTTGGTCAAAGCGGGGTCTTAAGGTTCGGTCAATCAGCCGGGCATGCAGGATCGCTTCTTCGCCCGGCCGGGTTTCTCTTTTCACCCATCTCGAACCTTTTATTTTTCCTGCGGCATAATATCTTTCTTCGTAATCCACGGTAAGAGGCATATAATCCACTTCTTTTTCTTTTTTGCTCATCACCGCGGTCACCAGAACCGAAGTATCTCCATATTTAACAAAAACAGAGCCGTCTGCCTGGCCGGCCAATTTTCCGATTTCTACTTCCAGTTTTTTGCCGCCGTAATCAATTGAATAATTTTTTATTTCCATCGGTATCACTTTTTCATTAAAAATCTTTCTACATCCTCTTCCAAATCAAAAAATTTATCAGCCGCCTGAATCAGCTTGGAAGAAGTGCTTCTTCGAAAAGCTACCACTTCAACGGTTACGCCTTGATGTTTCAAATACTCTAAAAGAGGCACGAAATCACCGTCTCCGGTAGCCAAAACCATCACTTCTGTTTTTTGGATCATACTGATGGCGTCAATGGCGATTCCTACATCCCAGTCTCCCTTTTTCATCCCGCCCGGGAAAATCTGAAGGTCTTTCATCTTTAGGTAATAACCGGAGCGCTCAAGGGCCTCAAAAAACCCCTGTTCTTCAGGGACATCGCTTTTAACAACATAGGCATTGGCTTTTACCAGATTTCGGCCATTTATGGCCGTCTTCAGAAGTTCTTTAAAATTTACCCTGGCTTTGTAAAGATTTCTCGCCGAATGATACATATTTTGGGCATCGACAAAAACAGCGACGGTTTGATTTTTTTTTGAAGGCATAAAAAGTTTTGGCAGCGATGCAGTTAAATAGGCTATTCTGGAGTTCATTAAAAAATTATTTCCTCAATCCAAGGTCCTTTGTTACCGTGCTGTATCTTCTAGGGTCATCCTTTTTTAAATAATCGAGCAGTCTTTTCCTTTTCGAGACCATTTTTAAAAGACCCCGCCTCGAAGAGTGGTCTTTGGGATGATCCTTTAAATGTTTGATCAGTCTTTTTATTTCTTCGGTAAAAATGCCGATTTGAATATCGGCTGAACCGGTGTCTTTTTCGTGCAAAGACCTTTGCTGGACGATTTTTGTTTTTTCTTTAGGAGTTAAAGCCATATTAAAAGATTTGATCGTTCCGGCTAGATCTTATCATAAAAAATTTATTTAATCAATTTTATTTAAAAATACGAAACCCGCCGGATCTTTTTGGGAAAGACGCGGCGGGTCGGCTTCATTTATTATACCTCCCTTTTTGCGAGAATTTTTTGCTCGGCTTCAGCAAGAGCTCGTTTGGCCAGAGCCTTTACTTTTTCTTCTGTTTCGTGAGAGAAGTAAAGGCTCTGGGAATCATCGAGTACTCTTGCCGGTTGTTTTCTTGCGACCTCAACCAGGTTTTCCGCGTTGCCGCGGAAAATCACGGTGATGCGGTCAGCAAGAATTTCAACCCGGCCCTGCCCGGCCGAGTTGAGAGAAACAAACCCGATGCTCAACTTGGGCATAGTACCTCCCTAGCTGGGATCTAGGGAAAAACGAGGAGGGGATGAGATAGGAGGGTTTTAAGGTTGCTTTATTAATATTAGCACAAAACGAAATTAAAGTCAATGCCCGGGGTGGGACTCGAACCCACAAGCCTTGCGGCAATCGATCTTAAGTCGATCATGGTTTCCAATTTCATCACCCGGGCA
>JBBTUA010000002.1:0-20858 GCA_038063995.1 Patescibacteria group bacterium | reverse complement strand
AGAATCGAACTCGCGACTTCCATCTTACCAAGATGGCGTTCTGCCACTGAACTACTCCGGCATTATCTATTCCTTCCCTTTCTTCCCTCTTTGATTCCTTTTGTCTCTTTCAAACGTTTAAAAAACTCAACTTGGCCTAATCTCTTATTTGCTTCTTTTTTGGTATGATAACTGCCCAGACTTTTTTCGGTCTTCTCGGAAAGCACATACCATTTTGCCCCGATTTTACGAAGCATATGAATCTATACAACCAAGTTAGAACCTATTTATAGTGAGCTCGTCGAATCTACTTTAGCAAAAAATCTTGAAAAAAGAAAGTGAGAAGAAGTGGCCGCCGCAAAGCGGCGGCCACACCCATCCCACAGCTCCGCCCGCCGCAGACGGCGAGACAAAACAGAAAAATTATCTTTTAATGATTGAGATTTTGCGCGCGCCGGATTTTTCTGAAAAATGAACGGATAATTTTTCTGTTTTGTTATTTCCTCTAACGAGGAATAGTGGAGCCGCTTGCCTACCCCTTTTTGAAACCGCGACACTTGACAAAGTAATATATCTGATATATAATGTGAAAATAGGAGGTGTGATATGGCAGATCAGTTCCTTCCAGTGCAGTCTATACTACAGATTGCCGGAGCCGCAGTACTTCGTAGAGTAGCGTCTGAAGTAGAAACCGGCAGTTTCCCTTCAGATGTAACCCTCTATGAAATTGGCCGGGCGTTGCATACTTTTTGTGTCAAAGCTCCCGAGCCCGGCGACGCTATCGCTCATATCCTTCATGGACTGTTCGATAGCTACGACCCAACCTAACGGTTGGGTCCCCACCAGAGTTTCTTTATAGAGATTCTGGTGGGAATTATTCCACAGTTCTTTCAACCAGCTCGAGAGGAGAGCATTGTGAGTACACAGCAAGTTTTTCGTGCCGATGTCATTTGCAAGAACGAAGATCAGGTGGCATTTGAGCAGAAAGGATTCCATCATGCCAGCTGATATCCAGCCGTCGAGCGTGCGACAGCTTCAAAGACTACATCAAGGAGCTGGTACGCGAAGAACTCTTGCCGCACTACGACAAGGTCGAATGTACGATCTGGCAGCATATGCCCGATGTCGCTGGCCACGACCCCGAAGGTTTCATCAGACGAGGAACCTTCGCGTTACGCAAGGAAGACCCGTGAGCACTGTCTCACATCCGGAGTACACGATGTACTCCTGTTCCCACCAGAGGCGCTTGGAGAAATCCGGCGCCTTTTTCTTTCCCTTCAGGGTGGATAATCGGCTCCGCGTTCTGCGAAAGCAGAACCATACTTCGCGATTTTTCGGAAGCCATTTCATGGGCGGCGCTTAGCGCCGCCCATTCAGAAGTCGGGAAACTTCCCCTTTGTAGTATCCTTGTGGGTAGGGAGGGATTTGCACCCCCGAAGGCCAACGGCCGGTGCGTCTACAGCGCACCCGGTTTGTCTACTTCCGTACCTACCCATTTTTGTAACCTATTTAACTTTTTAGGATTACTTGAACCAATCTCAATTAAAAATTTTTTTAAATCTGCTTTTCGTGTAAGATACAAATTTTGATCGCTAATTTTTGATGGATTGAAACCTAATAATTTTAACATTCTTCTGGTATCTTTCAATAAAGGTACTGATCGATTACAAAAAGATATTTGTGTCCCCCACCGTAATTTATATACCGAACCATCAGTATCAAGAAAGCCTCTTATAAATGCTTTCATAAAATTCTCATTTTCAAAAATCCACTTTGGAGCTCCCATTTGTTCTTTCACTTTATTTTTTACAAGTCCCATACTCATTAAAAGTTTAACTAATTCTCGAAAACCTAAATATAAAGTTAAATACTTGCTATCTTTTGCCATTTCTTTTAATTCATACCAAAAAATCTTTTTAAATAACTCTTTTACATAATCTCCATATTCGTTGGGTTTAGTTCCTAAAAAGACAAAAACTTGTTCATCGCTTACGTGACCATCGCCACACATTATTCCAATAAACTCTGCCAACTCTATACTATATCCATTAGTATTTAATTTACGCTTATTTGTATAATTTTCTTTCAGATATGGAATTGTCTTTATATCCAATCTTTTTAAACGATCGTATACTGTCTGGTATTTTATACCTAAAGTTTTACCGACTTCAAAAATAGTCAAGTTCTTTTTAATGTACAAATCTTCTAATACTTTTCTATGCTTATTTTCTTCTTCTCTTTTCCACTTTCTAGGCATAATTTATTATATCAATAAATTATCCCCTCTGGCAATAGTATTAGTGAATTATTTTTTCGAGTGCTTTTTTTGACTCTTCATCATTCGGGTCAAGCTCCAAAACAACGTCGAAAACCTCTTTGGCGTCCTGATACATCTGATTTTCAAAATAAAGAATCGCTAGAGCTTTATAAAGATTCTTGTCTTTGGGATTCATTGCAATATCAGCAATGAGAGCCGACTCTTTTGTCTTAAAATAAGACAGGCTCGCTTTTGACTCCTCGGCCAGATCTTCATTCTTTTCTTTGAATTCCGGTTTTACTGGCTTAGCTTGTCTGTTTTCCAAAAGCTTATTTACAAAATTATCTGTTTTTAAAGACAAAATCCTGACTCTCCTTAAAAACTTTTCGTAATCTGTCGAAGCATTTTTCTTAAAGCCGTGAAAATCTATTTTATTCCAAATATCAAAAAATTCCGGAACCAACAGATGCCAAATATCTTCTTCAATCTCCGGCAGGTCTTCTTTTTTCTTGATTTCTTTAATTTTAGGCCAGAGAATGTAGCCGAGACCGGCCGCTCCCGAAGCAAACAAAATTAATGGAATAAGTAAAAACATAAATCTAAACGGAAAAATAGGATAAATCCCCTACCTTAATATTCTCTCCTAACTTTGCGATATACTTTTCCAAAAGCTGTTTAATAGTCAGGCTCTGGTCTTTTATGAAAACCTGCTCCAAAAGCTCATCGACGGTTTTGGGCTTCATTGAAGCCACTTGCATCGCAAGGTTATGAGCCAGCTCTCTGAATTCGGGACTTTTGGCCACAAAATCTGTTTCGCAGTGCAAAACAATGATCGCCCCCACTTTTCTATTTGAATGGATATAACTTTCAACTACTCCTTCTTTGGCCGTCCTGGCAGACTTTTTTTCGGCTATTTCATGCCCCCGGGAAATCAAAATATCCATAGCTTTTTCTTCATCTCCAGCGGCGGCCTCCAAAGCATTTTTAATGTCCAAAACCGAAAGGCCGGTTTGTTCGCGAAGTTTTTTGATAGAATCAATCATACCAAAGCTTTCTTTACGGTTTCCAAAATCAACTCAACTGACTGCCTCGAATTATCATTGGCCGGAATCGGATAATCAACTTGGGTCGGGTCGCTTTCTGTATTGCAAATACATACAACCTTGATGCCCATTCTCTTTGCCTCTCTAAGAGGCAAAGCTCCATGCCTTAAAGAACTTAAAAAAACCACATCCGGCAGTTTAGTCATATTCACAAGGCCTTCGAATTTTTCCTGAAGCAGTTTGATTTCTTTTTCAAAATCATATCTTTCTTTTTTGGTCAGCTTATCCAAATATTCTTTATTGCCCCACTTCTCTTTTTTTTCCTTATAATACTTTATTCTTTCCTGAATCGTCTTGAAATTGGTCAAAGTTCCCCCAAGCCACCTTTCCTTAACATAAGGCATTGAAAAAAGATTGGCGATCTCGCTTATCTTTTCTTCTGAATGCTTGGTCAAAGCCGTCCAAAAAATGACTCCCCCGCTTTCTTTTATCTTCTTCAGAAACTCAATCGCTTCTTTAAGGGTTTCTTCTGTTTTGAAAATGTTTATGAGGTGGATTGAATCTTTTAAGGCGTAAATAAAAGAATCCATCTTGGGGTGCCGGACGGTTTTCTTTCGGCCGTAATGGACTCCAGCCAAAAGCATATCTTCGTATGTAGGCATAATTGCAGTCCAATTAATTTCAGACATAAAAGGAATAATATAAAAAATCGTTGAAATTTTCAATAGTTTATGATACTATCACTGAATTATGAAGCAAAATATCCACCCCCAATATTATCCCGAAGCTAAGGTTAAATGCGCCTGCGGCAACGAATTTACCGTTGGGGCTACTATGCCCGAGATTAAAATCGAGGTGTGCTCAAACTGCCATCCTTTTTACACAGGCAAAGGAATGCTGCTTGATTCCAAGGGCCGGGTGGAAAGGTTTAAGAAACGGCTTGAAAGAAGCGCCAAAAAGAAAAAGTAATCTACGAATAACGAATCCATACTAATATACTAATGTACGAATTAGAAAATCAGTTATTAGTTTATTCGTAGATTCGTAATAGATTCGTAATTCGATGATAGACGAAGTCATTATGGAGATAAGGGCCGGCACCGGCGGCGAAGAAGCCGCTCTTTTTGCGTCCAACCTGTTCAATATGTATAAAAAATACTCTCTGAAGCACGGGTGGCGTTTTAATGTTCTTGATTCCAGCCGTTCTGACTTGGGAGGCTTAAAACAGATTACTTTTGAAATCTCCGGTATTGATACCCTTAAAAAAATGAGAAACGAGGCCGGGGTTCATCGAGTTCAAAGAGTCCCAAAAACTGAAAAATCAGGCCGGGTTCATACTTCTACGGCAACTATTGCCATTCTTCCAAAACCGAAAGAAGCTGATGTCAAAATAAATCCGGCTGATCTGGAAATAACCTTTTTCCGCTCCGGCGGGCCGGGAGGCCAAAATGTCAATAAAGTCGAAACTGCGGTAAGAATAAGACACAAACCATCCGGACTTGTGGTCGCCTCGCAGGAAGAGCGCTCCCAGCAAAGAAATAGGGAAAAGGCTATCGAAGTTTTAAGGGCCAAACTTTGGCAGGCGGAACAGGAAAAAGCGACCGGAGAAATAACCGAAGAGAGAAGAAAACAAATCGGCTCGGCCGAACGTTCGGAAAAAATCAGAACCTATAATTTCCCGCAGGACAGGATCACCGACCATCGGATCAAAAAAAGCTGGGGGAATCTCGAAGATGTGATGGACGGGAATTTGGATAAAATCATTTCTTCTCTTCAGAAGCTTCAGTAATTTTGCCTCCTCCCTCGCCCTCCATAGCTTCAGCGTCGGAGGGTTTTTTAATGACCTCGACTTCTTCGACTGAAGGAGGAGCGGCTTCTTCAACAACTTCTTCCCTAGGCTCCTGAATCAAAGCGATAATATCTTCCGGATCCGCTTCGATTTTAACTTTATCAGAAACGGCTATATCCTTAACCAAAATCTGGTCTCCGATATTTTGCAGTTTCGAAATATCAATCTTAAACTCGTGGGGCAGGTCTTGAGGCAAGGCTTCAACTTCAAGCTCATTCAAAGTTTTAAGCAAAATTCCGCCAGCCTTGACCGCGTCTGATTCCCCTTCCAAAACAACCGGGATCTTGGCTTTTATCTTTTCCTTAAGATTAACTTTATAAAAATCGGCGTGAATGACTTTGTCGGTCAAAGGATCTCTTTGGATATCTTTGACTACTGACGGCTCTTCGCTGTCTCCTATTTTTAAAGTAATAAGCGTGGATTCGCCGGCAATTTTAAAAACTTTTTCAAAGTCCTTGTATCTGATCTTTATTGCTATGGGTTCGAATTTATGGCCGTAAACAACTGACGGCAAAAAACCATCTTTTCTCAAAGATTTTAAAGATTTCCCGATTTGTTCCCTTTTTTCCGCCTGGAGTTCAATCTTTTGCATCGCGAAATAAAGCTTACAAAATTATCCTCAAAAAATCAATCTTCCCACCTGTCCTACTCAATGCCCCAAAAAACCCTTGCGCCCACAACATCATTTTCTTCATAGGGGCGACCCTTCTTGGAAATGGCACGCCACTTTGCTCGAATTGTCGATAAATCAGGGTACCTCCGCCATAGATTTATATATTCGGCAAATTCTTCGCAAAGATACCGGCCATTTCTCAATAAACTTCCCAATTCAGAAAATGATGTTGTGGGCCGGGTTTTTTGAAATAAGTCAACCGCAAACATCTAGCTTTGCTTAGAGCCGCAGGGGTATAGTCAACTTTCTGAACTTTTGTGAGCTGATAGGTTTTGGCAGAAGACAAAACCGGACAAATAACTGAAGAGAGTGATAATTTGCCGGTATAATATAAGATTGAGGTATTTTGCCGCACGCGAAAACCGAAGATCTTATCGGCAAATTGAATGAGTCTGAAGATTATTTGTTCAGCGAGCAAAGAGAGAAGAAATTGACTATACCCCGAGAGCTCGAATGGAATGTTTGCGGCTATATCGCTATGCTTCTGGTAAAACTTCTTTTTGAACTTTAGGCTTTTGCTTCTCCAGCCATTCTTTGATCATAAACGTCGCCCTTACATCATCTTCGTTGTATTTTATGAGTTTATTCAAAAAATCTTTCTTCCCGGTCTCCTGCCACTGATCGTACCACATTACTGCCTCTCCTCCGCCCGCGCCTTCGTCCGACCATTTGTAGCCGATGAATCCGGCCACGTCTTTCAAGCTATAAAAATAGATCGGCAGGATTAGAGAACTTGTTGTTATGTTATACAAATCAAGACTCGAAGCCCTGAATTTTTTCATTATTTCCGAAGGCGCTCCGTATTTTTTTTCAAGCCTTTGCAAAACGTGCTTTTCGTAATAGCCGTAATGATAAATTACAAAATCATTGAGATTCCCCAAAAATTCCAAAAATTGCTCCCACATTTTCTTTTCTTCGTCCTTGCCTTTGGCCAAGAAATACTCATAATCAGCGGTTTTTCTTTCCTTTTTTTTTATTAAAAGACCAAATAGAAAATCAATACCCCTTGTCGGATCGCTTTCAACATCAAAATAAATTTCGTTTTCCACTTTCGGAAAGCTGTAATGCTGAATCACTAAAGGGCCGGCAGAGATCAAAACTTGAGCCTGATTATGAACTCTGACCAGTTTATCAAAATTCCACCCTTCCAAAGCCTCTTGCAGTTTTCTAAGGTCCGCTTCGGCCAACTGCCTGACTGTTTTTATTCCAAGATCATACAAATCCTTCTGATCTCTCTGACTGATGCCGTGGATCAAAGAAATATCTTCACAGCCCTTGGTTTCATCTTCACAGATCGCAAACCACGGACTTCTTTTGCATCCGCCCTTCAAAAAAGGAACCGGTTTTTCGCCTTCAAGAAGTTTCTCGATTTCCTTGATCGTAAGCTGGAATTTATCGAGAAATGGTTCGATCAAAAAAGATTTTGCTTCTCCATCGGCGTTGATGATATAAGCGTCTTGGGGCCTCGCGCCCTGGATTTTTTCCAGAATAAGACTGGCAAAAACCAGAGGAAATTTGTATTCGTCTTTAAGCTCCGGGTCGTTGCGGATGTCGTAAGCGACGTAGTACCAATCGCCGAAAATGCTTTTAGCTAACCTATCTACTGCTTTTAATTCGGCCATAGGCCTTCGCTCAATAAAATCCGGTTCGCCAACCCAATGGCCATCCATTAAAACCGGTTTATATATATTCTTACCCTGTTTCATCAGCTCCACCGTGGCAAAAAAGGCTTCATCCAGATCTTGATAAAGTTCCGGCTTGATTTCGACGAATTCCTGTGTCGGCAAGACAGAATTCGGTTCGCGGATCTTACCTGTATAGAGCATCTCCAAAATCGGCGGGATATGCTTGTGTTTTTTCTGGTCTTCGTAAATGTCGTACCAAATCCAATGCGGACACATAAAAAATTTGTAAAAGTGTTCGCTTCGCAAAAGTTGTTTCGAATTTTGCCTATTCATCTTGATTTCAAAAATGCCTTAGTAACATAAACCGAACTGAAGATCGAAAAAATAGTGCCGATTGCCAGAGTCAGAGCAAAACCCTTAACCAAAGAAGTTGAAAAAATGTAAAGAATGAAAGCGGCGATCAGAGTGGTGACCTGGCTGTCGCGAATTGAAGACCAGGCTCTTTGAAAACCGGCCTCAATCGCCACTCCTCTATTTTTGCCTTCCTTCAGCTCTTCTTTAATTCTTGCAAAAATTAGAATATTTCCATCAACGGCCATGCCCAAAGTCAAAATGAATCCGGCAATTCCGGCCAGAGTCAAGGTAACCGGTAAAAGCTTGAAAATCGCCAGAACTGAAACCGCGTAAAAAAACAGGCTGAAAAACGCAACCAATCCGAATTTCCTGTAAAAGACAAGCATAAAAGCAATCAGGGCTATTATTCCATAAAGGCCGGCTTTGAGGCTTTGTTCCAAAGAAACTTTGCCCAAGCTCGGGCCCACGGTTTGCTGGGATATTAAAGTAATCGGCACAGGCAGGGCTCCGGCCGCAAGCCGCTGGGCCAATTCTCTTGCCTGGTCAGGAGTAAATTGACCTGAGATTACCGCCTTTCCGTCCGTTATCTCATCCTGAACTATTGGAACCGAGATTGCTAGGCCATCCAGAAAAATAGCCAGAGGCCGGCCTAAGTTTCTTTTTGAAATTTCAGAAAGCAGACTTTTCCCTTCATCATTAAACTCCAAACTCACAAATGGAATATTGGTATTTGGATCAAAAGTCAAAAACGCGCGCTTAAGCTGTCTGCCGCTCAATCCGGTAGAAATAAAATCTTGGGCTCCAGCTTCTTTATTTACATCAAAATCAGCGGCCAGCTCCTTAAATTCCAAAAAAGGCGTCTCCCCTATCAGTTTTATCGCCTCGCCAACGTCTTTTACCTGCGGCAACTCCACAATCAGCCGGTTATCGCCGCTTATCTGAACAACCGGTTCAGCCACCCCGAATAGATTAACTCTTCTTTCAATGACACCACGAACCCCTTCCATTGCAGAATCCCGCTCGCTCGGCTCAATGCTATTCAAATCAGCCTGATAAACCAGATGGGCTCCGCCAAGCAGGTCTAAACCCAGACGAAAAGGAAATTTCGGCCAGTAAACAAAAAGAGCCAAAGCAATTAAAATTCCTATTAAAATAATTTTTTTAATCATAGATTCAGAAATATCCTTACCTTATCCTCTACAACGGCTTGCATTTTCTCAACTGCTTTATCTAAAAACTTGTAAGGCGTGGTCTCTCCGGGCGAGTTTTTCAAATCTTCTTCCAGCCCTTCCCGGTAAGCCACTCTCACCTCTGTATTTATATGAATATTGGTTATCCCGTTTTTGACGGCTTCTTTAAAATCTTTTTCTGACAAACCCGAGCCGCCGTGTAAAACTAAATAAGTCTGGGGCACGGCTTGAGTAATTTTTTTCAAAATATCAAAATCCAATTTCTCTTCCTGTTTTGTTACCACCCCGTGAATATTGCCGAAAACAATCGCCAGCCTATCCACCCCGGTCATTTCGACAAATTCTTTGGCTTCTTCAGGCTTGGTAAAATCTTCCGCCTTTATTTCCACTGCTTCCTGCATCTTTGACTCACCCCTTAAATAACCAAGCTCGCCTTCAACCGAAATTTCCGGATTCACCCCGTTAGAGGCAGAGACGCGCTGCGAGCCCTCGCGGCCTCTAACGGGGTCAACTGATTTGGCATAATCCACAACCTTGTGAGTCATCTTTATATTTTCCTCGAAAGGCATTTTGGAACCATCGATTAAAACCGTATCATAGCCCGCGTCTAAAGCGGTTTTGCAGGATTCAAAGCTTTTGTGGTGGTCGGCATTCAAAAATATGGGAATATTTGTTTCTTTTTTCCACGCATCAACCAAAGCTCGGGCCTGTTTGTAGCCTAAAAATTCCGCCTCGCCTTCTGAAGTCCCGACCATCAAAGCGTAAGTTTCGTAAGGCAAGTCGTAAAAATCCAAGACTTTCTTAAAACCCAAAACAATGGCCTCAAGCTGCTCCGCCGACGCAAAATTAAAATGCGGAATGGCAAATTTCTTATGTTTAGCTTCGTTTAAATACTCACTCAAACTCACTAGAGTTCAATATAACCTTTGATGATGTTTTCTTCAATCAACTCATTCATCCTTTCCCGACCGAGATATTCAATAAAAATTTTATTCCAAAGCGCCTCCTGCTGGTGATAAAGATATTTCGCTTCGCCTTTTTTTACCAAAGTCATTACTTGGTCAATCAAATCAAAACTGACAAGTTCCACTTGCCCTGAGCTTGTCGAAGGGAAAAAATCTCCCGCGAAATCTAGCTCTTTCCAAAAAGTAAAATCCGGCCCCAGCTTTGCCAAACTTTCCTGCGCTTTATACCAATGCTCGGCTTCAGGATTAATATGAGGGATGAGAAGCCGCGGGTCGTTCTCGTCGTCTTTTGCTAAATATCTCTGGATTATCAGCCAACTTGCTTTAGAATTTAGAATATAGGATTTAGAACTTAGAACGTCTATTACATCGCCGCGAAGAAGAGATTTTAACTTTTCAATAAAATTTTCTTCAGCGGCGAACTTTCTGAATAATTTCGAATAAAAAGGGACTTCATTCAAATAATGAAGCAAAAGTAAAAAAGTTCTTAAAACTTCTCCTGGAGTACCTGCCCCGTTAGAGGCCGCGAGAGCCCGCAGCGTATCTTTGCCTCTAATGGGGTCAAGTTTCAGCGGGATCATAAAAATGATCCCTAATTCTTTAAGATGACTGACATTGTGGTATTTTTTTTCTAAGAATTTCTCGGCAACATTCAACCACTTTTCTTCCAAAACCTTAAGCTCAATCGGCCTTTCTTCAAAATCTTCCGGTTTTAAATCGTTGTAAGCCTCATCAAAAAACTTATGCATCCACTCATTGCTTTGGGTGAAACGCAAGGCGGCAAAAACTGATTCAAAATCATCTTTATCAATTGGAATATTCTCGGGCGGATATTTTTCCAAAAGCTCAATTGCTTTTTCTTTTTTGATGAAGAAACCCTTCGACAAGCTCAGGGCAGGCCCGCTTTTATTTACTAACTCCAAAGCTTTATCAAAAAGTCCTTGCCAATCACTTGGCAATTGGCTATCCAGTTCTATTATCTTTTTCTGAAGTGCTATTCTAACTTCTTCGGCTGAACTTTCTCTTGAAAGCCCTAATTCTATTAAAGTCTTACTAACCAAATTATCATTCTCTTCCGCGATCTTCTGAATCACCCCTTGTTTCCCGCTGATATTCGCCATCTTCTGCTCCAAATCCAAAAACGCCTCTGGTTTAACTCGTAAAATTTTTGCTAACTGATTAAAAGAGTTCGACATCAAAAAATCTCTACTTCCACCAGCGGCCACGGTCCCCAGTCGTCTTTTTTGAGAATCCCGGCTTTCGGGCCGTATTGAGCTACAACAGAAGAAGCGTTGGCGGTGGCAAATTGGATTGATTTAGTTATGTCGCCGCCCGAAGTTATATACTGCGACGTGAATCCCGAAACAAAAGCGTCTCCGGCGCCGGTACGTTCGACTTTTGGCGAATCAGGCGTCCCGGCCCGATATACATTCTTTTTGTCTGAAACCAAAACTCCTTCCGGTCCCAGAGTTAAAACCGTAATACCCTTTATCAGTTTATCCAGCTCGGCTAGAACCTCTTTTGCCGAACCTTTTATATTCAAAAGCCCTTCTGCTTCTTCCTTATTCACTGAAAAAATATCGGTCTGGCCAAGAAGCGGCCTTAATTTTTCCAGACCGTGGCCAAGTTCTTTGCCCCCGGGATTAAAAGCAATTTTGAAATTTCTGGCAGTAACGTAATCAAAAGCCCGTTCAAGCATACTCCAATTCCCGCCCATAGAATCAAAGAAAAACCACTTGGTCTTGAGTTTTTTCCATTTTATTTCATCAGGGTTAAAATGCTGTCCTTCTCCTTTGTAGCTTAAAATCGTCCGCTCGGCATTTGGATGAACCAAAATGACCGAGTAAGCCGTGAAGTCGTCTTTGTGAGTCGTAAAAAAAGTTTTAACCTTCTCATTTTTAAGCTCTCTCATTATTTCCCGGCCGTTAAAATCACTGCCAATGACTCCGACACAGCCCGTTTTCAAGCCCTGTCTCGCAAAAGTCACGGCCGCGTTAGTACCTCCGCCGCCGGTTGTAAAAACAACTTCTTTGGCTTCGATCTTGGCGCCCAAAGGAAAACACTGCTCCACTCCGGTTGGAGAATCGGCGTGTTTTCGAAGCTCAAAACCTTCGGCTTTCAAAAAAACATCCCGAGTCGCAGATCCAATAGTAATGACATCTAGCATTTTAAACATTGCTAGTTGGCGAAATCGCTGTTAAATCATCTAAAGCTTTCTTAATATCGGCGCTTTTAAAAATATAGCTTCCGACAACGGCCCTAGAGGCTCCGGCCTCTTGAACTAATTTTACAGTTTCCGGATTTATTCCTCCATCGACTTGAATAATCTTGCTTGGATAAAGGCTATGGAAGGTTCTGATCTTCTCCAAAACTTCTGGCAAAAACGGCGATCCGTAAAACCCGGGATCAACAGTCATAAACTGAACCAAATTGATTCTGTCCAGGTACGGCTCTATAACACTAAAATTTGTTTCCGGATTCAAAACAAAACCGATTTCTTTCCCCTGAACCGCAAACTGATTAAGCAAAGTATCTATTTCTTCAGAAGCTTCGTAATGAACCCAATATCTTATCGCTTTTGTTTTGAGCCATTTGTCAGCCAGATATTCGGGATTTTTAACCATCAGATGAACCTCGAAATCCAACTTAGTTTCAACTTTTTGCAATTCTTCATAGCCGTCAATCGTCTTATTGGCGACAAAATCGCCGTCAGCAATATCAATTTGGACCAAATCAGCATAAGGTTCTATTTTTTTAACCATAGTCTCAAACTCTTCGGTAGTTTTAGCAAGAATTGCGGGAATAATCTGCATAAAAATTATTTCACCAAATTCGGCGGTATCCTCCCTTCAAATGCTTCAATTATATTTTGGGCTGCGAGTTCCGCCATTTTATTCCTTGTTTCTTCTGTGGCCGAAGCAATATGAGGGGTTAAAATAACATTGTTCAATTTTAAAAGGCCGGTTTCAACTTTGGGTTCGTTTTCAAAAACATCAATGGCCGCTCCACGGATCCAACCCTTCGACAAGCTTTGGGCTAGAGCCTTTTCATCAACTATGGGCCCGCGTGAAGTATTTATCAGATAGGCGCTTTTTTTCATAAGCTTGAGCCGTTTTTCGTCCATTAAATGGCGGGTCGAGTCTAAAAGCGGAACATGCAAAGAGACATAATCGCACCGGGGCAGCAAATCATCAATATTTTGAATGTATTGGGCTCCAAACTGATTTTCAAATTCAAAACTCGGTTTTAAGTCTGTGTATAAAACCTTCATTCCAAAGCCCTTGACTGCATGATGGGCAACCCGGGAGCCAATCCGGCCAAGGCCGATAATGCCTAAGGTCTTGCCCGAAAGATCACTTCCCAAAAGCAGCATTGGACCCCAAGCTTTATATAAGCCGGCTCTTGTAAATTTATCGCCTTCGGCAATTCGATGGCTTATTGCCAGCATCAAAGCAAAAGTATGTTCGGCCACGGTATTGGTCAAAACTCCGGGCGTGTTGGCAACCATAATATTTCTTGCCTTCACGGCCTCGAGATCAATATTGTCAAAACCAACAGCCATATTGGCGATTATTTTTAATTGAGGCAAAGCCGCATCCATAATTTCCCCGTCTATTTTTTCAGTCAAAGTGCAAAGCAGGGCGTCGAAGGGTTTCCCTTCGCCGCGAGCTTGTCGAAGAGCAACTATTATTTCCTCCTTGCTGGCTGGCCGGTCATCAGCCAATTCGTTAATAACGACTTCATAGCCATTGTTTTGCAAAAGTTTAATGCCGGCTTCCGGAATCGGCCGGGTGATGAAAATTCTCATAAATCTAATTTCGCAATTCTCCTTAAATGCCTTTCTTCTCTGGTAAATTTGGTGTCGAGCCAAAGCTTCACTGCTTTTTTAGCTTCTTCTTCGTTTAAAAATGAAGCGCCCAAGGATAAAATATTGGAATCATTATGTTCGCGACTCATTTTTATAATCTCTTCGCCTGCTTGCCCCGAACTCATCGAAGGGCCGTAATAAACAGAAGCTCTTACATTTTTAAAACGATTGGCCATCATTGCCTCGCCTTGTCCGGAACCGCCCAGAATAATCCCCCGGCTATGCTCGGGATCATTCGCTACGGCTCGGGCGGCCTTGCGAATGAAATCAGGGTAATCGTCTTCCTGATTATATTCAAAAGCTCCAAGATCTTCATATTTATAGCCCCATTCCGAAAGCCATTCTTTAATTCTTTCTTTTAATTGAAAGCCGCGATGGTCAGTGGCAAGATAAATAATCATTTTAGTCTATTCAAATAATTAACCGCCTGAAGCAAGGCGCAAGTCCCCTGTCCGGCCGCTATCACTATTTGTTTAAAGGGTATATCGGTCACATCTCCGGCCGCAAAAAGGCCCAGGATATTGGTTTCGCAATTTTTGCTGACTATAATCTCGCCGAATTTATTTTTCTCAACTGCTTCCGGAGCGACGCCGCTATTTGGAATCATCCCGATATGAATGAAAACACCATCAACTTTCAATTCCTGCTCCTGTCCGCTTTGATCTTTATACTTTACTCCGCTGACAAAACCGTCTCCAATTATTTGGCTGGCATTGGCATTATAGACCACTTCAACATTTTTCTTGCTTAAAAGATTATCAATCAAAACTTGATCGCCCTTAAAGGCTGGGTTTTTATTGATTATGAAAACTTTTGAGGCGATGTCAGCCATCATAATTCCGGCTTCCAAGGCTGAATTCCCTCCGCCGATAACTGCCACGGTCTTGCCCGGAAACAGCGGACCGTCACAGACAGTGCAATAGCTCACCCCTTTATTTCTCAATTCTTTCTCGCCCGGGACATTCAGCTCTCGCGGATGAACTCCGGTGGCGATGATTATTGTTTTGGCGATATAATCACACTTGGGAGCATTATTATCGTCTTCGGGCATCTTTTCAGAAGCCATAGCAACTTCTTTTCCTGTTTTAGCGCTGATGCAAAAAGTTCCGTCATCCTGCTTTTCGATTTTTTGGACTTCCACCCCAATCTCCGGCTCGACTCGATAATCAGTCAGATGCTTCCTAAATTTATCAGCCAATTCAATGCCGTTTGTGTCGGCCACGCCGGGATAGTTATCTACCTCGCCTGAAGTGGCCACTTCACCGCCGAAATCTTTTGAAATTATTTTGAAATTCAAATTCCGCCGCACGGCATAAATGCCGGCTGCAGTTGCAGCCGCCGAACCTCCGATTATAATCAAATCATATTTTCCCATTTAGTTTTATTCTATACTAATTTATAAATGGAAACAAAAAAATATATCCCTGTCCCGTACGAAGCCACGAGGGCCCGCAGCGCGACTGCGCTTCGTTTGGGGTTGATAATTTTGGCCCTTTCTTTAATCACCCGTTTTGCTTTTTTCAGCCATCCTGCGGAAACGGTCTTTGACGAAGTCCATTTCGGAAAATTTGTTTCGGGTTATTTCACCGGCGAATACTTTTTCGATATTCACCCGCCCCTTGGGAAACTCATCGTCGCCGCGACGGCCAAGGTCTCCGGCTTCCAGCCCGGCTTTTCATTTGAAAACATAGGCCAGCAGTTTCCTGATGAAACCTATAAATGGCTCCGCTTCCTGCCAAAGCTCGCCGGCACTTTACTACCTTTGGTCGTATTTTTACTAGCTATTCAGCTTGGAATAAGCCAAAAATTCGCCTTTCTTGCCGGACTTTTAATCGTATTCGAAAACGCGCTTTTAACCCAATCGCGATTTATCCTTCTTGATTCATTTCTTCTTCTTTTCGGCTTTCTTTCAATCCTGTTTTATTTAAAATACAAAACACTAAACACTAAATACTTATTCTTGGCTGGTGTCTTCGCCGCACTTGCTTTTTCGATAAAATGGACCGGCCTGACTTTTTTAGGCTTAATTTTGATTTTCTACTTAGGAGAATGGTTAAAAAACAGAGGGGTCCTGTCGCTCGTCACCCCCATAGTGCTCAATTCTGATTTGCGCCCTATGGGGGGCCCCCACTCGCGCCACCCCTCTGTTATAAAAGCTTTCATTTTTCTAATATTAATTCCATTTTTAATTTACTTCTTGATTTTCGCAATTCACTTCTTGCTTTTGGACCAACCCGGGCCGGGCTTGGCTTTTCATCCGCCTGATTTCCAAGAAATGAATATTTTTGAAAAATTTATAGAACTTAATTCAGAGCTTTACCAAAGCAACGCGCGGCTTACTGCCTCGCATCCATATTCCAGCCCTTGGTATCAATGGCCTTTTATGACTCGGCCGATTTATTACTGGAATGGTCCCTCCTTCGCTGAAGCTTCGGAGGGCACGGTCGCAAGAATTTATCTTTTGGGCAATCCGCTCGTCTGGTGGGCTTCGACAATTGCTGTTTTATATTCCTTGATCTTTCTTCTGAAAAACTGGAAGCTCAAAAATTGGAAATTTTTAATCAGTGGCTACCTGTTGAATCTCTTGCCTTTTATCTTCATTGGCCGGGTGATGTTTTTGTATCATTATTTCCCGGCTCTTATTTTCGCGATCTTGATATTGTGTTTCCAACTAGATAACGAAAGGGGTGGCCCCCATGTTCGTCCCCCACCGGGCGGAATGATAATGAGCACGGTGGGGGTGAGGAGGGACAGGACCCCGTCGTATCTTTATACAATTTTAATCGGTGCAATAATTTTATTCCTCTTCTTCTCCCCTCTTAGCTACGGATTAGAGATCCCTGAATGGTATTATAAAATGACGGTCTGGCTGCCGAGTTGGAGATAGATGAACGAAAAGCTTTCCTCGGCATATGTTTTCGAAAGTTGTTCGGGTATATTTAATTTCTTCTCTCAAGTCTCATAGACAAATAATCCTCAGAGAGTACCATTCGCAATTCAGAAATTGACCTCATTAAAATTTGCCGACAAATCAGGATACCTCCGCCATAGATTTGTCATCGGCAAATTTTCACTCTCTTTCGGTTATTTGTTGCTATTCGCTTGCAGTTCAGAAATCAAACATACTCTCACAATAAAACGACATATGCCTCGCGCTTTTCGCTTTATTATACTCCACAAAAGTTCAGAACTAGGCTGTACTCTGCGGCTCTGATTTTGAAAAAAGAGAAACCCGGCCAGCAACATCAGTTTCTGAATTGGGAAGTTTATTGAGAAATGGCCGGTATCTTTGCGAAGAATTGCCGAATATATAAATCTATGGCGGAGGTACCCTGATTTATCGGCAATTCGAGCAAAGTGGCGTGCCATTTCCAAGAAGGGCCGCCCCTATGAAGAAAATGATGTTGCGGGCGGAAGGGTTTCTTGAAGAGTAGGCCGAGGGAAGCTTTTCGTTGCTAGCTGTGCCCGAGAGCTCTGATCGGGATTAACTTTTATCAAGCGCTTCGTCAATCGCGCCTCGGTCAAAGCCGATTATAACTTTCCCGCCAATCAAAATCACCGGCACGCCCATTTGGCCGGTCATCTGAACCATTTCCTGAATTCGATCCGGATGCTCGCTCAAATTCACTTCCTCATACTGGATTCCCTTCTGCTTGAAGTGTTCTTTAGCCGCCCGGCAATAAACGCAAGTCGTAGTTGTATAAATTTTAACCTGTCCCATTAATTTAATTTTAACAGTTTTAGCTAACTCTGCGCAAATTAAGAGAGGCTCGTCAGAGCCTCTCAAGGTTAAACCTAACTTGCAGCATCAAGCGCAAGGCAGGTCTTGGAAAGAGCAGGGTGCCGGCTTGCGTTGGTTGGCGGTTCAAGGCCGAATGGAATATACCAATTCATTTCTTTCTTCCGCCACGCTTGGCGCAATCTTAGAAGGTTGCGGGTACGGCTGGTTGCCCAGAAACGTCTGACTCTGACTCTGTCCGGATGAACGGCCATGATCCTCCTTTTGAATCTCCTTTCTTCGGCCATATGCCAGCGGTCATGAACCGAGATATAGATCCTTCCGCCGTTCATTTCAATGAAGGCGGGCCGGCCGGGCAGTGGAGCTGGAATCACACTCATTTTCCACCTCCTTCAATTAAAAAATAGCCCTGTTAAAATAAAAAGACAAGTGGGCTATTTTTAGACAAAAACCGGTAAAAATCAGTGCCTAATCTGTTCCCTTATTCTGACTCCAAACTGCTTGTCAAAATCAACCTCAATCATACTCCCCCGCTCCGGCTCTTCCTTCAAGAGAAGTTCAGAAATTCTGTTTTCGATTTCTCTTTGGATCACCCGCCGAAGCTCTCTGGCTCCGAAGTGCGGATCAAAACCCTGCTCGGCAAGTTTCTTGACGGCTTGCGGCAAAACATTGAACGAATAACCGAGCAGCTTCAGTTTCTCCGACAACTTCGCCAACTGAAGAACAACAATTTTTTGAATCTGCTCCTTTTCAAGAGATTTGAAAACTATTATCTCATCAAGACGATTTAAGAACTCCGGCCTGAAATACGCCCTCAAATTGTTGCTAAGAGTCTCCTTCAAAGCCTCATAAGACATCCGATCGTCTTTGGGCTTGTCAAACTCGCGATAAATTATATCCGAACCTATGTTGGAAGTGGCAATGATGATCGTGTTGGAAAAATCAACCACCCGGCCCTGGCCGTCCGTAAGCCGGCCATCTTCCAAAACCTGCAAAAGAATATTGAAAACATCGGGGTGGGCTTTTTCAACCTCGTCAAGAAGGATTATTGAATGCGGCCTTCGCCTTACCTGCTCGGTAAGCTGTCCGCCTTCGTCATAGCCGACATATCCGGGAGGAGCGCCGATTAAACGGGAAACATTGTGCTTTTCCATATATTCAGACATATCAAGCCGAACCAAAGCCTCGGTATCGCCAAATAAAACGAAAGCCAAAGTCCGGGCAAGCTCCGTCTTTCCAACACCAGTTGGACCAAGAAACAAAAATGAAGCAATCGGCCGCGAAACATCGCCAAGCCCGGCTCTTCCCCTTCTAATCGCTTTAGCCACAGCGCTGACTGCTTCTTCCTGGTCAATTAACCGTTCGTGGATTCTTTGCTCCATATTCAAAAGCTTTTCCTTTTCGGCCTTGGTAAGTTCTGTAAGCGGAATGCCGGTGAGTTTTGAGATCACTTCAGCCACATTTTCAAACCTGACTTCCGGAATGATTTTCGCTTTTTTGGTTTCCCACTCATCCAGCTTTTCGGCTCTCTCTTTTTCAAACTCAACCAATTCCTTTTCTATACCAGCCGCTTTTTTGTTTTTGACCTGCCTCGCCGCGTCAAACTCTTTTTTAAGATTGCGAATTTTTTCTTCCAGTTTTTTAAGCTCATCCGGTTCGGTTGAAAATCTTATCCGAACTCTCGAAGCCGCCTGATCGATCAAGTCAATTGCTTTATCAGGAAGAAAACGGCTGGTGATATAGCGATGGGAAAGCTCTGCCGCACCGACCAAGGCTTCGTCCGAAATTTTAACCCGGTGGTGTGATTCATAGCGGTCGCGAAGCCCACGCAAAATCTCGATTGTTTCCAAAACGCTGGGTTCGGCAACATAGATCGGCTGGAATCTTCTTTCCAAAGCCGCATCTTTTTCAATGTATTTTTGATATTCCTTTAAAGTAGTTGCGCCGACAACATGAAGTTCGCCCCGGGCAAGAGCCGGTTTAAACATATTTGCCGCATCCATTGGGCCGCCTTCAGCCCGGCCGGCGCCGACAAGAAGATGAAGCTCGTCTATGAAAATAATCAATTTGTCTGAATTAGCCCTGATCTCTTCTAAAATTCCTTTTAATCTTTCTTCAAACTGCCCGCGGAACTGGGTCCCGGCAAGAATTCCTGATAAATCAAGTTCAACCACTCTTTTACCCTGCAAAGGCTCGGGCACATTTCCAGAAACAATTCTCTGGGCCAGACCTTCTATTATGGCGGTCTTGCCCACGCCCGGCTCACCGATCAAAACCGGGTTGTTTTTGGTTCGTCTGGCTAAAATCTCTATGGTGGTTTCGATTTCCTTGTGGCGGCCGATAACCGGATCCAATTTCCCGACTCTGGCTAACTGGGTCAGATCTTTTGAGAACTGGTCCAGATTCGGCGTCTGCATTACCGGAATAAAACCTTCTTTGGCGCCCCGGCCCACGATCTTTGCCACTGCTGTCCTCAATTTTTCGTAATCTATTTTCTGCTTCCTCAAAATCCTGGCGCCAATCCCCTCTCCTTCAGACATTAAAGCCAGTAAAAGATGCTCCGGACCGACATAGCTATGGCGCAAATTCTGGGCTTCGGGCAAAGCCAAATCTAAAATTCTTTTCATTCTCGGCGAATACTCCGTCCTTTCGATTTTTTCCCGAAATTTATCAGAAACAGGAATGGTTTTTTCCAAAGCAAGTTTTACTTCGGTTTCCGAAATTTTCAAATTGCTTAAAATCTTTTTAATTATCTGGTCGTTTATCAAGGCAAGGAGCAGATGTTCGGTATCAACTTGAACGCTCCCGCCGCTTGAAGCGTATTCTGCCGCCTGATTCAGGGCTTCGTTGGCTGATTCAGAAAGATAATCCTGAACATCAACCCGCTCCTGGACTCTTGGTTCCGCATCAAAAATCTCGCCGAACAAATCGCCGAAAATATCATCGCCAAAAATATTGCCGAAACCGAAGGGATCGCGGCCTCGCCCTGAGCCGGTCGAAGGGCGGCTGGATCGATCCCGACCAGGCCGTCCCGAATTTTTCGAAGGACCAAATTCAAAACTTACGCCTTTCTGCGCGCATTCATCGCAAACATTCATTACTGTTCTAACGCCATTGACTATTTTTATAATCCGGCTGGTAGATTGATTTTTTTTGCAGATGTCACACAACATAGGAATAGTTCAGATAATCATTTTATTATTCTGAATTCAAAAAGTCAATCACCTTGACTCCCTGTCCCCTTCCATGATATAGTCTTTACTACCAAAAGTCCGTGGCGTTCACCATGGTCTTGAGATCTTCCGGCTCCAGAGTC
>JBBTUA010000001.1:0-33872 GCA_038063995.1 Patescibacteria group bacterium | reverse complement strand
AGATAAATGAAGAAACTTACGGCCTCAAACCGATGAACTGCCCGGAAGGCCATTTAATATTTTCTAACAGCATACGAAGCTATAAAGATTTACCCCTGCGTCTGGCTGAACCAACCGGAAAACTTCATCGCAAAGAAGTTTCCGGTTCAGTCGGCGGTCTTTTCAGACTTTATCAATTCACCCAAGATGATGCTCATGTCTATTGCCGGCCGGACCAAATTGAAAAAGAAATTTCCGACCTTCTGAAATTGGCTTTGAAGATACATGAAACTTTCGGTTTTAAATCTTTTTTCCGTTTCGCCACAAAGCCGGATAAAGCCATTGGCGAGCCAAAACTTTGGGAAGAAGCCGAAAATGGACTCAAGGCTGCCCTTGAAAAAAATAAAATTAACTATGAGCTTCGTGAAAAAGACGGGACTTTTTACGGACCCAAAATTGATATTAATGTTAAAGATTCTCTAAATCGCGAGTGGACGATCGCTACTATCCAGCTTGATTTTCAATCACCAGAACGATTTGAATTGGAATACATAGATAAAGACGGAATTGGAAAAAGACCGGTAATAATTCATAGGGCCATGCTTGGCAGTTTTGAAAGATTTATCGGCATCCTGCTTGAACATACAAATGGAAATTTACCGCTTTGGCTTGCGCCGGTGCAGGCGGTTTTGATTCCGGTTTCGGAAAAACAAACTGGTTACGCCGAAAAGGTTTTGGCTGAATTAAAAGAAAACAAAATCCGCGCGGAAATCTACGAGTCAGGCGAAACCCTGCCCAAAAGAATCCGCGAAGCAGAACTGCAAAAAATTCCTTATATCCTAGTAGTCGGCGAAAAAGAAGAAAAGAACGAATCAACCAATGTACGACATAAAGGAGATGAAAAAGAACTTCAAATTGAAAAACTAATCGAAAAAATTAAAAAAGAGATAGAAGACAAATCGATATGAATAAAAAACTAATCATTTGGCTAATTATAATAATTGTAGCAGTAGCGGGATTTTTAGTTTGGAATAGTCAAAGAGATAAAGGTCCGCAATCCGCTGAAGAAATCCAAAGAGAAATCGAACGGCTCCAGAAACTCATCATAGAGATAGATGAAGATAATAAAAAAGTTGAAAAGGGCGAGGTGGCCTGCATCTTGATTTACCAGCCGGTCTGCGGCAAAGATGGCCGGACCTATTCAAACGACTGCTTCGCTACCGCCGCCGGAGTAGAAATCTCTCACCAAGGAGAATGTAAGTAATTATTCGAGTTGCTTTTCTAAAACCTCTCTTGCTACCTGCGGATTCGCTTTTCCCCTGGTTTTCTTCATTACCAGCCCCACCAAAAACTGCATAGATTCTTTCTTGCCTTTTTTGTAGTCGCTAACCGGTTTTGGATTTTCGACAATTACTTCTTTAGCCGCAAGCTCCAATTCCGCAATATCTGAAACCTGGGCTAAATCTTTCTTTTCAATAATGACGCTCGGATCTTCGCCGGTTTCAAACATTTCTTTAAGCAGATCTTGTGCTCCGGAAGAAGAAATTTCCTGATGAAAAATCCGGATGACAAACTCGGCAAAATTCTCTGGCGTTATTTTTATGTATTCCATTTCTTCAACGCCGGTGCCCCGCCCCTGCAAAAGCTTAGCTAGTTCAGTAATTAAATAATTCGCCGCTAATTTAACCAACTTATTTGAGGCTTCAGTATTAGTTACAGACGATCGTTTATAACTAATATCGCTTTCCCAAACCTTCAATTCTGAAACGACTTTTTCGAAATAATCACCAAGCTGTTTATTTACGGTCAAAACATCAATGTCATGCTCCGGCAAACCGTATAATTTTTTAAACCTTTCTCGCCTTTGGCTCGGCAACTCAACTATTTTTGACTTTATCTCTTCCAAGCCTAAATCATTTGTATTTATCGATGGAATATCAGGTTCAGGAAAATAGCGGTAATCGTGAGCCTCTTCTTTGGTTCTTTGCGAGAAAGTCTTCTGGCCAACTTCATCCCAGCCTCGGGTTTCCTGAACCACTTTTTTACCGCCTTCCAAAAGCTCTGTCTGCCGCTTTATTTCATAATCAACCGCTTGAGCCGCGAATCTGAATGAATTTATATTTTTTAATTCAACTTTTGTGCCTAACTCGTCACCCGGCTTTCGTAAAGACATATTGACCTCCACTCTCATCTGCCCTTTTTGCATATCCGCATCCGAAATATTCAAATACCGCAAAATCATCTGGAGCTCTTCCCCGAATTTCCTGACTTCTTCTCCGCTATTTAAATCCGGTTCGGTTACCAGTTCTAAAAGAGGCACCCCGGCCCGATTAAAATCAACCAAGCTATACTTGCCCTTAGGGTTATGCAAGAGCCGGCCGGTGTCTTCCTCCAAGTGAATTCGCCTTATTCTAATCTTACGCCTGTTGATCTCAAAGCTGCCGTTTTCGCAAAGCGGCGCCTGATACTGCGAAATCTGGTAGCCTTTGGGCAAATCAGGATAAAAATAGTTCTTCCTTTCAAAAAAAGTATGTTCGGCGATTTTGCAATTCAGGGCCATGCCCAAAAGAATTGTCTTTTTTATCGCTTCTAAGTTTGGCACTGGAAGCGTTCCGGGCTGGCCGGCGCAGACCGGGCAAATATTTATATTCGGGTGTCTTTCGTCCGGGTCGTTTTTTGAATCACAAAACATCTTAGTTTTAGTCTTCAACTGGACGTGAATCTCAAGGCCGATAACCGGTTCAAATCTGTTCATAAAATCAATTTAAACTTAATACAGTATGTTATACAATTAAAATGATGAAATTCAAAATAGTTGCTACAATTTTTTTGATCGTATTTGTATTTATAAAACCTGATTTTACTCAAGCTCAAACAAAAGAACATCTCGATGTTGTAACCAAGGTTTTTAATCGATTAAAGGCGGAGAATAAAAACTATCCTGGGCCCTGTGGAGGACTTTATATAACTAACGAGGTGGCAAAAGAATTGCAAAAACAAGGGGAGCTGGATGCTGGAATCCTTAGCAAGCCAACAGGTAATAACTGTATTGGCTACTCTCAAGACATAATTGTATATAAAGACGGCAGCCATTATGACGTGCTTATCGGCGGAGAAGATCTGTGCCGCAAGCCAAGGTGGGGATATGTAGGCCAGGTAGATCCGGCGAGATGGCGCGACCCGATTGATTCAGCTTCAATTCCAGTTGGCCAAAGCGGCACCTGCGGCGACGGAGGTGGTGGCGGTGGTGGTGGAGGTGGAGGAGAAATTTTAATTCCACAAATCATCGGCGCCAATCCGAATAACCCAAAACCCGGAGACAAGGTAACTATAATTGGTGCTAATCTGACTGACAGAATCCAGCTTTATAATTCTAAGGGCGGCTCGCCTATAGAATTAACCGCTTCATTAAACAGCGATGAGACAAGAGCCACTATAACTTTGCCTGATAATATCCCTCTGGGAGACTATTTTGTTGTTGTGATAAGCGCGGCAGGCGGAACACCATCTCAAAATGTGGTTTTTACGGTTTCAGAACCAACCAGCGTTAGTTTCCCCCAGCAAGAAATTAAAGATTTTGGCAAATTAATTGAGAGTATTTTTAACTGGGCTTTGCGGCTGGTTGGAACCGCGATTTTTGTAAATTTCCTCTGGGCTGGATTCTTATGGTTCACTGCGGCCGGCCGGCCCGGAAAAATCAAAGAAGCCCAGGAAAAAATGTGGAATTCTTTGATCGGAGCGATCATTCTCCTCGCCTCTTATATTATTTTGAATACCATCAATCCCGATCTGGTGAAACAAACTTTCGAATTGCCGGGGTTATAAAATAAAAGTGCCTCCGCGATTACTCGCGAAGGCACACAGGAACACTTTAGCTCGGCCATGGTCTAAATCTTACTGTTAGCTGATTTATACCAAGGCAAGCCATCTACTGTTTCTACAGTAAAGTCGCCGAAAAAATGCGGATAGCGCTTTGTAACAATCTCACCCGCTTTACCGAAAACGAGACGAATCTCTTCTTCGGCAGTCGGATGAGTGCGCATTTCCAGAACCCATCGGATAGTTCGCGGATTGGCTGACCAACCGATCGTCGTGGCCAAGCCGATCGGAGCAATCCGGCGCATCGCCGAAGTGATGACCTTCTTGACCGAAAACGGAAGATCAGAGTCATCAAGACGAAAAAGCTCGGCGAGCTTGATTTGAAGATTTTCAAGGTCTTGAAAAGTCTTACAGAAAATCTCAACCGCTTCTTTGTTCTCGCGAATCACAGTCGGCAACCACTGGCCAAGATCCTCAAGACGAACGAAACGGAGCGATTCTTGAGAAATAGCCACGCCAGCCCGATGACGCACAAGCTCGTGAGTGAAAACCCGGCTCACATCGGCAAAAACGAAATTCATCATCGGGTGCTCGATGACCGAGCCGTGCTTCACTTTCAGAATGTTGCCAAGATAATCGCTGTTGTGTTCGCGAATCTTGGTAACATTCTTGTTCATTCCCGGCTGAAAGCTCCGATAGCACAGCCGGCCCATCACTTCCACGATTTTTTCTGAATCGGTTGGCGCATCCGAGATCCAGTCAGGAATCCCGAGGTAATTGAGATAAGCCTGAAGGCCTTCTTCAACCACGCGGGTCTCACCGATCAGAAAAACCTGCGGCTCGACTTTATGCATCGTCGCCTCCTACGAATAGATCCTCATGAGATACCACCTCTCAATCGCTGCTTCCGCGTCCAAAGCCACTTCTTCTTTTGACTTCATCGCGTCGACAACGACTATTGTTCCCAAAGCGGCTATTCTGCTTTTTGCCAGCTCCAGATAATTCTGGCGAATCCTCTCGAGCTTTTCTTTCTTGGCGAACCAGTCAAATTTCCGACCAGCCGCTTGAATCCGCCGCATCGTTTCTTCTGTTTCCAAATCAAGAATTATCGTGAGATCCGGAACAATCAATTCCTCTCCGACAACTCTTCTATGAAAAGCGATGTACTCGGCGGCAGTGCCGTCGAGCATACCGTAGGCAATCGTTGAAAGCCAGTAGCGGACAGAGATCACCAAGTTGTTTCGCAGCAGTTTGGGTCGGATTAAAGACTGAATGTGAAAAGCTCTGTCCTCAATGAAAAGCGCCTGAAAGACAATGTTTGCAGACGGCGCAGGAATTTCACCGTCCAGCATTCTCCTGATAAGAACGCCAATCGACCCTTGGGTTGGTTCTTCGGTTACAGCGACTTCGAGATTGTGTTTCTCGACAAAGTGTTCTTCAAGCCTCACAGCAAGAGTATCTTTCCCGGAACCATCAATGCCCTCGAGGGCAACAAAAAACGGTCTTTGACTCATCTTAATCCTCCTTTGTGCTGCCATCTAAACTACCACAGGAATTCAGAAAAAACAAAAGGGTGACACTGCTATGTCACTATGCTTTAAAGAGATTCTTTGGTTTAGCCTCAATAGTACCTTTAGAGCGGCGATATAGTGATTTTTTTCTTTTATTGTAGGGTATTTCGGCCGGCGAAGTTAAGCACTCAACTGCAATCTGGCAAATATACATCCCTGGATAAAGTGCCACCGCAATATCTGATTGATTTGAAATTTCAAGAGTAAGACTGCCTTCAAAACCGGGGTCCACGAACCCGGCGGTATGCACCAAAATGCCCATTCTAGCCAAAGTACTTTTGCCTTCGGCTCGAAGAACTATATCATCAGGAACCTACATATATTCCCGAGTAGAGGCCAAAACAAAATTATTAGGATGAAGAATGAACGATTCATGTTCTTTAAGATAGTGGGTATCCATAAAGTCTTTGGGTAGCCCCTTTTTGGGATTAAGCAAACTCAAACGGCTTGTTTTAAAAACCTTAAATTCCGGGCCGAGTTTCAAATCAATGGAGGCTGGGCCGATTTGATCTTTAGAAAGTTTTGGCGTAAAAATCAGTTTCTTTGATTTAATTATTTTGCGGAGGTCGCGATCGGAAAAAATCATAAAATTTATTTCTGAACCTCAATCCCCATCTGTCTCGCCGTTCCTTCGATTATCTTCACTGCCTGTTCCAAATCGTCGGTATTCAAATCAGGAAGTTTTTTCTCGGCGATTTGGCGAACCTGTTCCCTGGTTATTTTGCCTACTTTGGTCTTTTTGGCTTCACCTGAACCTTTTTCTATTCCGGCCGCTTTCTTTAAAAGAAAAGAGGCCGGCGGAGTTTTAGCCTTCATGCTAAAAGTTCTGTCTTCGTAAATGATGACGTCAATCGGAACCACATCTCCTTGTTTATCTTTGGTCAGCTCGTTGATTTGCTTAATTACCTCCTGAAGATTCAATCCGTGCGGACCCAAAGCCTGTCCGATTTTAGGAATTTCAATCTGCCCCGCAGTTACCTGAATTTTTACAATTGTTTTTATCCTTTTTGCCATGAATTTAGAAAAAATTCACCCTGAGCTTGTCGAAGGGTATTCCTTTAATTACACTTTCTTCACCTGCAAAAAATCCAACTCGACGGGCGTATCGCGTCCAAACATTGTCACCAAAACCTTTACTTTCCCCCGCTTCTCGTCAATCTCGGAAACTTTTCCGTCAAAATCCTTGAACGGCCCGTCTGTTATCTTTACATGATCGCCGACTTTGAATTCGATTTTATATTTCGGCTCTTCCACGCCCATTCTCTGCATCAAAATCTGGATCTCCTCTTCTGAAACAGGGGTCGGAGTCGTTCCGGAACCAATGAAGCCGGTAACATTGGGCGTATTTCTGACTACATACCACGAATCGTCAGTGACAACCATTTCAACCAAGACATAACCCGGATAAATTTTATCTTCCATAATATATCTTTTTCCTCCTCTTATTTTTATCTTTTTTTCCTTGGGAACCAGGACGCGAAAAATTTTATCCTGCATACCTAAGGAATCAATCCTTTGCTCAAGGTTTTTGGACACGGATTCTTCATATCCGGAATAAGTATGGATTGCGTACCAGTGTTTTTCTCCTGTTGCTAATTGTTTTGGCATAACTCGTGCTCGCTGATATTAAAACAGTATTTTATTTAACAAGGTTACGAAAAGAAAATCAAGCAGACCTAAAAACGCGGCTAAAGCCACGCTTATCAAAACTACTACACCGGTAAGCCTGACAGTCTCCTCGCGGGAAGGCCAGGAAACTTTTTTCAGCTCGACTTTAACATCTTTTAAAAACTCCCCTACTTTCATATTTATATATCCAAATTCCTGACTTCTTTGGCGTAAGCCTGAATGAATTTTTTTCTCGGCGCTACTTCAATGCCCATCAAAACATCGAAAATCCGGTCTGCTTCTTCGGCTTCCTGAATATTGACCTTAAGCAAAACACGGTTTTCCGGATTCATTGTCGTATCCCACAATTCCTGCGGATTCATCTCACCCAAACCTTTATAGCGCTGGACATTTGCTCCGGAAGTCTTTTCCTTTTTAAATTCATCGAGAACTTCATCCCTTTCAGAATCAGAATAGGCATACAGGATTTTGGCGCCTTTCTGAATCTTATATAGCGGCGGCTGGGCAATGTAAAGATGTCCGGCTTCGATCACGGGTTTGAAATAGCGGTAAAAAAGAGTCAAAAGCAGGGTCCTGATATGCATTCCATCAACATCAGCATCCGTTGCAATGACTATCCGATGATACCTTAATTTGGAAATATCAAAATCCTCTGAAATGGCCGTACCCAAGGCAATGATCAATGCCCGAATTTCTTTTGAAGCCAGCATTTTATCAATCCTTGCTTTTTCGACATTCAGAATTTTACCTCTAAGCGGCAAGATGGCTTGGAATCTTCTGTTCCTGGCCGATTTTGCACTATTATGGACGAAAATGCCTGAAGATAAAGCAAAATTATGAGTCTCAGGAACTTCTAGGTCATAAACGTCTATTTTCTCTTGAAGTGAAATAATGGATTTAATGCAGTGATTATAGTTTATAATTGCTTCATTAAAATTGTTTTTGTTGCCACCAAAAAATCTCTCACAAATTGTGTTGTATTTAAGTAAGGATCTATTTCTGGCCAGTTTTCTAAATTGGTCATACCTGACAACATCAATTTTGCCATATTTTGTGTAAACTCCGTGCAGTGCCTTGAGAGCTTTTCTGAAATAGGTCTGGTTATAGGCCTTTCTCCGCCTCTCCCTGAATTCAGGCGTCCATTGCTTCTTAGTTGTTTCTGAACGCCAACTTCTCAAAGAAATATCTTCCCATTGTTTTTTTGCTAATATGGATAGTTCTAGTTTTTTATCGGGGTTTAATTTGAAATACTCTTCCACTCTTTTTGACTGAATAAGTCTATTTTTTTTCTTACTCCAATACTTCTTCTGTTCTTCATTTAATGTCTGAATGTTTATCTTCTGATATTCGTGGTTATTCTTGTAAAATTCCAAAAACTTCTTAGCCATAAACTCTTTGTATTCCAAATTTTCCCATTGCCTTTTGGCTCTTTCTGAAAGTAATGGTCTTAATTTCAACATTATCTTTCTAATTTTATCTCTGTATTGAGGCGAATTTTTAATTTCTTTTAATTTTTCTAAAACTTCTGGCTTAAATAGATTCTCTTTTGCCAACTTTCTGTGAAGATTTAAATGTTCTTCTTTACTTAAACGAGCAATATTCATAGGGTTATTATTTAATTTATTAAAATCCTTATGATGACGGTGTTCACCTCTTTCTTCGACATAAGTTCCCCTTTTCAAGTTATAGTCGTCTGCCAATATATGGGTAAATCTCCAGTAATTTTCTTTCGGATCATATACCATCTCATAACCATCAATTGTAATTCTGCCTCCAAATTTTGAGAGTTTACGGTAAAGAGGCATCAAAGAGTCTTCGATGGTCAAATCTTGAGCTTCCTTAAATGAACCGTCTCTCAACATAAATTTATGGTCAGGAGTACAAATAATTTCTTCATCGTTGTCTAAAATAATCTTTATGACTTCAGAATCTTTTTTTGTTATACGAGGATTTAATATGGGGGCAACCGTAACATATCCATCTTTATTTATTGTGTAACAGAAATTCTGTTTTCCTTTCTCATATTCTTCAACTAAATCCTTAAAAGAAACATTTCTTCCATCAGTAAGAGCGACTTTTGTATCACCGGAAAAACAGCCGCCGGCCGAATCGCCTTCCACTAAAAATAACTCCGATTCCGCCGGATCTTTAGAAGAACAGTCAGCCAGCTTGCCGGGCAGGGCTAATCCGTCTAAAGCGCCTTTGCGCAAAACCGTTTCCCTCGCGGCTTTGGCCGCGACTCTGGCTTTGGCCGCAAGAATCACTTTTTCCATTATCCCTCTCGCGTCGTTTGGATTCCTTTCAAGCCAGTCCGAAATGGCTTCATTTAAAACCGCTTCCACCGAAGTTCTGGCTTCCGGATTTCCCAGTTTTGCCTTTGTCTGGCCTTCAAACTGCGGCTCTCTTAATTTGACCGAAACAACCACTACCAATCCTTCTCTCACATCTTCGCCGGTCAGATTTTCGTCTTTTTCCTTCAGATAACCTTCTTTTCTTGCATAATCATTCAAGGTCCGGGTTAAAGCAGAACGGAAACCGGTGATGTGCATTCCGCCTTCGCCGGTATATATGTTATTGGCAAAAGAGAATTCTTTGCCCAAAACCTCCTCTTCCAGATATTGAAAAGCGGTTTCAACCATGATGCCGCTCTCCTCTTTGGCTTCGTAAAAGATATTCTGATGCTTTACCCCATAGCCTTCAGTTAAAAATCTGATGTAAGAAACCAACCCTCCTTCAAAATAAAAAGTGTAGCTCGGCGCCAAAGGATCTCTTTCATCAACTATGTCTATTCGCACTCCCCTGACTAAATAAGCCTGCTGCCTGAAATGGTCAAGCAAGGTATGCAAATCCCATTTTATTTCCTTGAAAATTTCCGGATCAGGAGAAAAAGTGACGATGGTGCCGTGGTCAAAGTCCTTGGGAGATTTTCCGATCTTTTTGACCGGTTTCTTGGCTCGGCCTCTTTCATACTCCTGTTCAAAAAGCCCGCCGTCCCGCGAGACTTGAACTTTCATTAAACTTGATAAAGCATTCACCACCGAAACGCCGACTCCGTGCAAACCGCCGGAAATAGTATAAGACTTGCCGCCGAATTTTGCTCCGGCATGCAAAGTGGTCATTACGGTTTCAAGAGCCGATTTTTTGGTCTGCTTATGAATATCAACCGGAATGCCCCGGCCGTCGTCTTTTACTGAAACCGAGTTATCGGAATGAAGCCTGATCTCGATATTTTTGGCAAAACCGGCCATTGCTTCGTCCAAAGAGTTGTCTACTGTTTCATAAATAAGGTGATGCAAACCGGCCGGTCCGGTTGAGCCTATGTACATTCCCGGTCTTTTTCTTACCGGTTCCAAACCCTCCAACACATAAATGTCTTTGGCGGTGTAGTTATTGCTTGCCCCGTTATCGCCTTGTGATTTTACGGGGCTATGATTATTGCTGATTTTAGCCATAAAAAAATAGGGTTTCTATACCTAAATTCTATCAAAACTTATATAAAGAATCAACGAAGTTCTGCTCTGAATTGCTCGGCTGTCTGCTTGTATATTTCGTTTTGAATTGCATCAACTTCGCTTGAAACCAAAGTCCGCTCGCCTGATCGGTAAATTATCCTATAAGTATAGCTTGTCCTGCCTTTGCCAAACTTTTCCTCATCATCGTACTTATCGATAAGCTGAACCTCTTCCACCAAATTTCCGCCGATATCCCGAATCAAATCAAAATAATTGTTTGGCACAAAGCCGTTCCCGACAATAAAAGAAATATCGCGGGTGATAGGCGGATACTTGGAGACCGGAACGAATTTCTGGCCGAGTTTAAGCTGCTTTGTCACTCTTTCGTCTTCAGACCAAAGCAAACGGATATCTGGCAAATCCATACTTATAATCGCAAGCCTTTCCAATCCGAATCCAAAAGCCCAGCCATTGTATTTTTCAGGGTCAACTCCAAAATTTTGCAAAACTACAGGCCTTACTACTCCGCTTCCCAAAACTTCAACCCACCTTTCATTGATGTTAATTTCCATTTCAATCGATGGCTCAGTGTAAGGAAACTCATCTTTATTGAAACGGTACTTTATGTTTTCGCCGTAGATGGCCTTGGCGATCTCAACCAATACTTCTTTTAGATCTTCGATGGTTATAATCTTTTGAGATTTTGGAACCAGATACCAGCCGTCCATCTGATGAAATACATTCATATGGTTCCGGTCTATCTCATCTTTTCGATAAACCTTTCCGTAACTCAACGCGCCAAGCGGCTGGCGTGTTGAAATTTTCTCCTTTACTTCCGGATGATTCAGCCAGTAATACCACATCACCGTAGTGTGGGTGCGTAAAATATGATTTTCGCCGACAAAATAAGTATCTGATTTTGAACGGGCCGGATGGTCAGGCGGGAAATTAAACAAATCAAAACTTACGTCATAAGGAACGGCTTCCGGCACTTTAATTACATCGAAATTGGAAAAACGAGGAATTTTCAAAATTCTCTGAACTATTTCAAAAAGAGGGCTTTCCGGATCACGTGTAAGGTCCGGCATATTTAAAAAACGCGTCAAGCGCTTGCCTTCCGGGTCATCCCTAGTCTTCAATTTTTCTATTAATTCTGTTTCTTCCGGAGAATTAATTTCGATTTGCATAAGAATTTTAAACGCGGGCGACGGGATTTGAACCCGTGATCTCTTGGTTGACAACCAAGCGCTTTAACCGGACTAAGCCACGCCCGCAAATGCCGGCGGCAGGGATCGAACCTGCGACCCTACCCTTATGAAAGGTATGCTCTGCCACTGAGCTACGCCGGCTATGAAAAAAATGATAATCCAATTTCCCTTGATTTTCAAGTTCTTTTATTATAATATTTCTTAATCGCGGAGTGGAGCAGTAGTAGCTCGCCTGGCTCATAACCAGGAGGTCGCGGGTGCAACTCCCGCCTCCGCAATTCGTAAAAATAACCCAGAAAAATCTGGGTTATTTTATTGGAATAATCCGAATAGCCAAAAATTGAAGTTCTCCTTCAATAAATTCAGGACAAATAAAGTCTTCCGTCCCCCGCAACAAAGTGTGTGTTGTCTCCATCAAAAGTCCGAGAAAGCTCGAAGACATGCGACAAACGAGCGATGCCAAAAGAGTTTTTATCTGTAAATATCTTCTCTATCAGCTGCCTCGAGAAGCTGAATGATATCGGGTTCAAGAAACCTGAAAATTACCCGCCAGTCGCGGGTGATCCTAAAAGAGAGTAGACCAGAAAGTTTGCCGCTTAGATGTTTTGTACACAAAGAGGGATGAAACGGATTTTCTTTCAAAATCTGAATTAAGTTGTTTAACTTTATTTTTAGTTTGGACGGAAGTTATTCAGTAGAACCGAGGAAATCGTCACTGAAAACAACAATCATTTATTTGCGCAGTCCGAGTTGAAATAAAAATGTTTTTGAATCTTTGTATGTATATTTTGCTTTTGATTTGGCTGATTTTAAGATTCTTTTAACAAACTCTGGCCTGTATTCTCCTTCTTTATCTTTTCCGATAACGCTTATCACAAGAGAACGAAGCAGCTCTACTTCTTGTTTTAGAAGATCAAGTGTATCTAATGAAGGGTATTTTCTTAGGGCTTTTTGATAAGCACTTTTTATTTCTCTAGTTGTTTGAAGTGATTGAGTCATATTGACTATACTATAGCAAAAATTACTTTAAGAAACAAGAAGTATTTCCCAAAAACAAAAAGAGGGTGACTGATCTGTGGTGAATTTACTTGTAGTGAGCTTGTCAAACTATTGAACCATAATAGCTAATTTACAAAATACTCTGAAAGAGATATTTTGTTCTCGGAGGCAAATCAACGAAAGGAGGAAGTATGATCGCTGCAATTCTTGTTCTTTTTATGGTCAGTTTCTTGATACGACATCACCATCAGTGCAACGACTGTCTTGCCGCTGTCAACGCAATGTGCGATGCAAGTGAAGCATTCACTGACTGGCGTCTTCGGAATCAGGGCGTCTATATTGGTCTTTCCGAAGAAGGAAGACTGCTTCTTGGTCGCTATCTTGAGGCCTATGACTGGTTCCTGCGAACTCACAAGTTCATTGATGGCACAAAACACCGTGAGTGGCTTGTAAGTATGTTCTATAATTTCCCACCAAAGACTCCGCATGGTATGCCGAGCGACGGCAAAAAGAGCATCCCAAAGGATGCTCTTTCTTTTCAATACGCTCTCCCAAACGCATAAATATCCTGTATATCCTGCAATATCTGGTGCCTCTCCTTCGCTTTTCAAGCTTCGGAAAAGCACAGCAATGACGGCACACCTCCGCAACAAATCAAAACGACTCTCGAATTAGACGAGAGTCGTTTTCGCAAAAGCAGGATTTCGCAATCAGTACTGTTCCAATATATTCGCCTGCAAAAGAATCTTTCCCACTTCCGGGACGTTGTCGCAGCCGACTTTCAAAGAAACCGGCACGTTTCCAGCCGCCATGGTCAAAAATCTATAACCGTAAGCCGGAAGATTGTATGACTGGTTTCCGATTTTAATCGTTTTCGCTTGAGGAGAACGATTATCAAACATCACCACAGTTCCGTTTTTGAAACTTATATCTGCCGGCCTCATCTGGCAGCTTTCATCAAACTCAATTCTTCGACCCTCATACTGAATAACCAATTGAGAGTAGGCTTGAGGATTTTGTTCCACTGGCGTACCGCCCGGCAAAGCAGTGGGCTGGCCTTGTTTTTTTCCAGTTCCGGATCCTCCCGAAACTGGAGTCTGGCCCGGACTATAAGTCGGCTGGCCGCTCTCTGTTTTATAGTCGGGAATTTTTCCGCTTTGTATCACCCACCACACGACAAGCGCTACAACCACTGCAATGATCACCCACAAAGTTTTATTTTTCATATATACAAAATAGCTGTTGGGCTAAATTATAAATATCGACCTGGATTTAACGAATTATTTTAATTCTAATAAATTCAAGCTTTGTCGGCTACACTAATAAAGTGAATAACTTTGCAAATCTTATCCACATTTATCGATTGCTAATTCATTGATCTAAATCTTAAAATTAAATAATAAACCTTAATAAAGATTGAGATCATATGCCTAAACAATTCTTAAATGTAAAACAGGTTGCCAAGATTTTAGGGGTTACACCTTTAACTATCCGAAACTGGGACAAACGAGGCAAGCTTCAAGCCTACAGAAATCCTATAAACAACTACCGGGTTTATAAAATAGGAGATGTTGAAAAACTGCTTGAAGAAATAGACGAAAGCAGAAATATACTGTCTCAAGAAAAAAAGATTGCTGTTATCGAAACTCCTAAAATAAAGAAACTTCTTGTAGAAGAGCTATAACGCTCTTAAATCTTTCAAAACTTCTTCGTAGTAAGAAATAATTTTTCTGGCTTGATTGTAATCAACTCCGTAGCCGGGCTGATGAGCGATTCTATTTCTGACTTTATGCGCCTCCCAAAGAAGCTCTAAACTCTTCAATTCATTTTTACCGATCGATGTCAGTCTTTCAGCCATAGACTCGCCTTTATATCCTTTCAGAATCAAAATCTCATCAACGATCTTATCTGCCTCCATAATCGCCAGCTTCCAATCGCTTTCATTGCTGGTGTTGATGTGAACCAAAACTCCCTGCCAGTTTTCATTGAATCTTTTAAAAAGCGCCTCGGCTCCATCCTCCCTTTTCTGTGGCTCTTCTATTTTTGATTTTATTTTTTTGGCTTTGCCCAAAAATAAAAAAGCCAAGAATATGAAAACGAAAATCAAAATTAAAGACAGAGTAACCACGAATTTTTCTATGCCTTCCATATTTTAATTGTTTTCTAAATTATATCCGACTCTTAATATCGTCTCCTCGTCAAAATCCTTTCCGATTATCTGAAAACCGACAGGAAGATCAGCCTCGGTAAAACCGCAAGGCACTGAAAGGGCCGGTAAACCGGCTAGGTTTGCGGCTACGGTATAAATATCCCCTAAATACATTGTCAGAGGATCTTCAGTTTTTTCACCAAGCTTAAAAGCGACAGTGGGCGAAGTCGGTCCGACAATAGCATCGACTTTCTTGAAAACTTCTTCAAAATCACGCCGAATCAAAACCCTTACTTGCTGGGCTTTTTTATAATAAGCGTCGTAATATCCGGCTGAAAGAGCATAAGTGCCAAGCATTACCCTTCTCCTCGCCTCTTCTCCAAAGCCTTCACCCCTGCTTTTAAGATAAACTTCCAATAAATTGCCTGCCTTTTTACTGGAAGAATATCCATACTTTATTCCATCATATCTGGCTAAATTTGATGAAACTTCAGAAGGCATAATTATGTAATATACAGCCAAGGCATACTCTGAATGAGGCAAAGAAATATCGATTATTTCAGCTCCGAGATTCTGGAGTTTAATAATAGATTTTTGGATAAGATTGGCTACTTCCCCATCCAATCCTTCGGCAAAGTATTCTTTGGGAACGCCTATTTTGAGCCCTTTAATTGGTTTATCCAATCCAAGAGTGTAGTCCGGGACATCGCGATTAGAACTGGTAGAATCAAATTTATCTTTGCCGGCAATAATATTTAAAACCAAAGCAGAATCATAAATATTTTTAGTCATTGGCCCGATTTGATCCAAAGAAGAAGCCATAGCCATCAACCCGTATCTTGAAACCCGGCCATAAGTCGGTTTAAGGCCGACTATCCCGCAAAAGGAAGCCGGTAAACGGATCGAGCCGCCGGTATCAGAACCTAAAGCAAAAACAGCCATTCCGGAGGCCACAGCCGCGGCCGAACCGCCAGAAGAACCTCCGGGAACGCGGGACAGATCATAAGGATTTTTTGTCGGGCCAAAAGCAGAATTCTCGGTTGATGAACCCATAGCAAATTCATCTAAGTTGGTTTTGCCTAAAATTGCGGCTCCGGCTTCTTTCAGTTTTTTTATTACCGCGGCGTCGTAAGTGGAAATATAATTTTCAAGAATTTTGGAACCAGCGGTGCAACGAGTGTTTTCAATCAAAATATTATCCTTGATGGCGCAGGGTATTCCGTAAAGAGGGTGACCCGACTGGGGGCCCCCCATAGCGCGCAAATCAGTAGATTGAGCGCTATGGGGGTGAGGAGGGGCAGGACCCACTTTACGGAATACCTCCAAATACGCATTCAGTTTCGGATTTTCTTTTTCAATCAGCTTTAAAAACTCCCGCCGCAATTCTTCCGGCGAAAATTCTCCTTTTTTAAAGGCCCCAGCCACATCTTTGATGGTCATTTTTTTAATGTCAGTCATTTTTCCAATATCGGCTTTGTCTTTACAAAATTATCCTCTCTTTCGGGGGCCTGGCCGATTATCTTTTTTATTTTCTCGGGATCAACCGGATGAGTCCAGTCATCTTTTCTGAAAATATTTTGTACATACCCCGTAGGGCCACGAAGCGGCTCCTTCGGGGTATCAACTTCTTTTAACTTATCGAAATAATCCAAAATCTTGCTCAACTCTTTTGAGTATTTTTCTTTTTCAGGCTCGCTTAAACCCAAACGAGCCAATTCGGCGATATGTTCCAAGTCTTTTTTAGATACCGGCATATTACTTAATCATCGACAAAAATTCTTTTTCGTCAATTATTTTAATTCCCAGCTTTTTGGCTTTTTCGTACTTTGAGCCCGGCTCCTCGCCAGCCACGACAAAATCGACGTTTTTTGAAATAGAAGAGAAAACTTCTCCGCCAAGCTCGCGAATCAAGCTTTGAGCGCTTTCGCGGGTTATAGTTTCAAGGCCGCCGGTCAGAACAAAAATCTTGCCACCCAACCTCGGCTTTTTGATTACTTTCAATTCCTTGGGTCTGATTCCGGCTTTTTTAAACTTAGCTAAAAGTTTTTGATTATACTTATCTTTGAACCACCTAAAGACGCTTTGAGCCACAACTTCTCCAATATTCGGGATTCTATTGAATTCTTCCAAAGAAGCCTCGGCAAGCCTATCCAAACTGCCGAACTTCTTTGCCAAGTCAAAGGCAGTTTCCTCGCCGATATGCCGAATCCCCAAGGCGAAAATAAATTTGTCCAAAGCCGGGCGCTTGCTTTTCTGGATTGAATTCACAGCGTTTTCGGCAGACTTATCGGCAAATCGAGGCAAATTTAACAAATCCTCTTTTTTCAATGAATAAAGACCCGCCGCATCTTTGATCAAACCCGCATCCATAAGCTGGTCGATTATTTTCGGCCCGACTCCTTCTATATCCATAGAATTCTTTCCGACAAAATGATACAAGGCCTCCCGTTTTATGGCCGGGCAATTTTTATTGATACAACGATGGGCCGCTTCGCCCGGAATTCTGACTACTTTGCCGCCGCAGACGGGGCAATGACTAGGCATAATAAATTCTTTCTCTTTTCCGGTTCTTAACTCTTTTAAAACCTTTATCACGTCAGGAATGACATCACCGGCCCGGCCGACTATAACCGTATCGCCTAATTTAATTCCAAGCCTCTTTATTTCATCTTCGTTATGAAGAGTTGCCCGGCTTACCATAACTCCGCTTATCTGGACCGGCTCGAGAATGGCGATTGGAGTAAGGGTTCCGGTCCGGCCCACGGAAACTATTATATCTTTCACTTTTGTGGTCGCCTCCCTGGTTGAAAATTTATAAGCAATCGAACCGCGCGGCGATTTGCCGACTGTACCGAGCTTTTCAAAAATATTCTCGTCATTAACGATAACGACTATTCCATCTATTTCGTAACTAAGTTTTTCGCGGCGGCTCTCCCAGTGATCTCTGAATTCCTGGACTTCCTTTAAGTCTTTTAGAAATTTGTTATGGGGATTGACCCTGAAACCTAAAGCTTTCAAAATCAAATGCTCTTCCTCGTGGGTCTTTTGGCCCAAATCAGTCACCAAAGAATAAGCAAATGAGCTTAACTTGCGGGAGGCCGTAACCCGCGGGTTTAACTGCCTGACCGAACCAGCGGCTAAATTCCTCGGATTGGCGTAAGTCTTAATGTTCTTCTCTTTTAATTCCCAATTCACTCTTTCAAAATCTTTCTCATCCATAAAAACTTCTCCTCTGACTGCCAGCTCTTGAGACAAAACTTTCTCAAACTTTTTAGGAATACGGCTTAACTTCAATGGTATATCCTCTATAGTTTTAAGATTTTGGGTCACATCCTCACCGATCAAACCGTCGCCTCTGGTTGAACCTGTTTCAAAGATGCCGTTTCTGTAAATCATCTCGATCGCCAAACCGTCAATTTTAAGCTCTCCGTAAAATCCCTCTTTAGTCGCGCCTTTTGAGATCCGCTCGAGCCGGTTGATCCAATCTTCCATATCTTCCCTAGAAAAAGCGTCATTAAAAGAAAGCATTGGTTTCGGATGAGCGAATTTCTTGAATTTCTCAAGAGGCTTACCTCCAATCCTTTGAGTCGGAGAATCAGAAGTAACCAGATCAGGATATTTTTCTTCAAGATCAAAAAGCTCCTTTTTAAGAGTGTCTTCAGCTGATTCCGAGATCAAAGGCTTATCTAAAACCAACCGATGATAGCGGTATTTACTGATCAGCTTTTTGAGCCTCTCTATTCTCTCCCTGACTTCTTCTTTGGTCATTTATATAGTTACAAGGATAGTTCAATGGCTCGGGTAACCCCTCTGAATTTTCCTATCACCTTTAACGGAAAAGAACCAGGAGGAGAAGTGATGGTAAAAGTAGCGCCGTTAGAAAACGAAGGCTGATTCGCGTTTGGATCTTTAAATTGATCGTAAAGCTGCCATTCGACGGCTGAATCTGCGGCGTAAAAAGCAGTAACAGAATTTGGAAAATCTACAGATGTTTTCAGTTTTGAAGCAAAAATAGAAGTCATAAAAAAAGCAATGTTTAAAATGATCCCGACAGTTAGTAAAACATAAATTAAAGCGCTGCCTCTTTTAAATTTTTTAATATTTAAATATTTAAATATCATAATTAATCGGACAAGACTCTTTGCGAAACCGTAGTTTGCAAATCTATGGCCTCGCTTTGAGCCGAACTACTGCTCAACCCCAAAATTATTGTCACTCTTGGCTGTTTATCGTCACCGGTAGAATTTCCCGAGATGCAAAAATTAAGACGGGAAACCATAACATCAGGATTTGAAATAATTGTATTGACTCCGCCGACCCGCCGCTGAATTTGGTTATTTGAAACAGAATACTCGATTGCCCCATTCACCGGATGCTGAAAACTTAAAACCGAAGGCCCGGGGCAAGTAGAATTTGAAGTATTTATCGGATTCGCCACTCTGATTTCGCGAGCCATTAATTCGATGATAAATCTTCCATTCTCTTCGACCTTTTTCATATTCAAGGCCCGCCTTTGGGTAGCCAAAGCTCCAACAAAAGAACCGCCAGCCACGAAAACCAAAATCGAAAAAAGAAAAATCGAAACAATCAGTTCAATTAAAGTGAAGCCTTTGTTTCGTTTCATTGCCAATTAAATAATCTTAATTCAGCCTGAATCGTTTTAAGCCCGCTTTTCTCGTTCCAGGAAACTTCAACCTTCACTACTTTCTCCACGCCCGAAGGATTCTGGCTGGAATTTCCAATGATTATTTTTCTTTTAAAAATAGTGTCCTGTACGGATGAATAGTTATGAAGACCGTTAGAATCTTTTTTTAAAAATATATCAGAAAAAGGAGTTAAAGACTGGGAATTCCAATCGACTAGATAGTTGCCATTGGGTAAAGAAACTCCAAAAGCCCTGCCTGAATGCCAGTCTTGATCTCTCATATTCCTCACTATTTCAAAACCCTCTTGGGCCAAGCCTGCGGCAATCAAGTTATTCTTTATTCTTGAAGCGCTTGATAAACTTAAGCTGATCGAAAACATTACACCAACAGACACAAACGAAATTATGCCAAGGGCAACAATTACCTCCACCAAAGTAAACCCTTTCTTCATTGGATTATTATTCTGCCCGCCGTATCTATGGTTATTCCCCGACAAACAGATAAGTTAGATTCCAAACAAACCTCTATCAAAGTGGAAACGCCGACAGCCCGGCTATTGTCAATATAAGTGGCCGGATCAGGAGGTTCAAAAAAGATATCCGGAAATGAATTCTTGAAAACAACTTTCGGCTCGATTACTTTAACGCTCTCATAAAGAGAATCGAGCCCGGATTGGTAATTGCGGTTCGAGAATTCGCATCTTGCCGCTCCGCCGCGCTGTCCGACATACAAAGAATAATTCCGATCATCCAAGTAATGAAGGCCGTAGCCGCAGGGGATCGAACCTTCGAACTCCGAACTGGCCACAGCCAAGTTCTGCGCTTTTCTCATACTTGTTTCAAAAGCGGCGGCGGCCCTGGTTAAAGAAGCTTGTTCCTGACCGCTCCGGTAATTCAGCAGAATCACCGTGCTTAATGTGCCGATAATAAAAAAGGCGATGAGAAGTTCGACCAAGGTGAATCCCTTTTTCATTCTTATTTAAATTCGGCAAAAATTTTATCACCGGGCTTTATTTCAATTTTATGGATTTTGCCTACATCAATTTCCGTTCCGTTCAAATAAAATCTCCATTGGCCGCCAAGACCGTCTTCGGAATGACTGTTTATTTTCATAATCTCGGTTTTATCGTTCAAAAGAGCATAGCGAACCTCAAATCCGCCTCCGCGGGAAGCAGCCAAGAGCGCGTCTAAAACAGTCATATCCGCCAGAACATCTCCTTCAAAAGCCCGTCTGAATTGACCGTAATCGATCTCGATTCTGGCCGTGGTCAAAGCCGAATCGTCCTTCTTCAAAGAAAATAGATCGCGGAATAACCCCGAATAAAATCCGTAGATCAAAATAAAAACAATTAACCAAAAATCACGGTTTTTAAATGTTCTTCTCATTTTCATTAATAATTTTGCCACAGTCTAAAAACCAGTTCAAAATCAACAAAATCGATTAGATTGAATCCGGCTAGCTGCATAATTGCCGCGGCCGCCATAGCCGAACCCAAAGGCATTTTTGATTTTAAACCGGCTCTTTTAGAGACTAACAATATTATAGCCCAAACAAAGCCGATAAAAAAGGTTAAAAAAAGCACACTGGCGGAATTTTTCAATCCAAAAACAAGGCCGAAAAGCAAAGCAAGATTCACATCTCCCAAACCTATTCCCTTCCCTCTGGTTATAACAAACAAAAACAGAAAAAATCCGGCGAATAAAAGAGAACCCAAAGCAGAATCAATCCAAGAAGAACTCAATATCGAAGCTGGTGGCGAATTAAAACCGAAACCAAAAGAGTAAAGCAAAAAAACGGTTAATCCCAAAAGAACAATGCTATCCAAGATCAAAAAGTGCTTTAAGTCTATAAAACCGGTCAGAATTATCAGACTCGCTAAAAAAATAATATAAGCCAGAAAAACCGGATTTTCGCCGTAAAGAGAAAAAAGAAAAATAAATAATAAACCGCTTGCCAGTTCCACAAGCGGGTATTGCCGAGAAATATTTGAACGGCAATTTCTGCAGCGGCCGCCTAAAATAAAAAAACTTAACACCGGGATATTGTCATACCATCTGATTTTCTCCCCGCATTTCGGACATTTTGAAAAACCCAAAATGCTCTGGCTTTTAGGCAGCCTGATGATTAATACATTCAAAAAACTTCCTATGATCAAACCAAGAATAAAAATTAAAAATGCGGCCATAACCTAAAGCGAACTGACCTTGATGGCAGTTCGCTTTATATCTGCAAGACAGCCTTATTTTACGCCAAGGTCAAATACACAATCTATAGTTGAGATATCGTTGCTGATGCAAGTCCCTGAAGCCGGATCAGTTCCATTGCTTAAAACGCCCATCCTGCCGGTTGATCTTGCGGTCCAGCCGGTAGTAGTGATGTCATCATCAGTTTTCAAGGCCGGGTTCCCGACTTCAAGCTCGGCCCAGACCTGGAATCTAAGTATTTTACCGCTTATCGCCGGAGCAGTAGAATAGCCATACTGGACTTGATCCAAAGGATCAGTGGTATTAGCCATTTTACCGGTGCCTATATAAGCCTTCAGAGGATCAGAGACGTCATACAAACTCACAGCCGGATAAGTGCCGGAGTTATCATCGAAATACTGCTCAACAGCAGTTCTTAACTGGGTCAAATCAGCAATCCTTTTTGTGTCCCTGGCCTTTCCCCTGGCTCCTCCAAGCTGCAAAAGAAGCAGAGTCGCCAAAACTCCGATAATGGCAATAACCACCAAAAGCTCGACGAGCGTGAAACCCCTTTCTCTGTGTAAAACTCTTTCCATTTTTCTTAATTTTTCTTTATTAATAATTCGACCTTCGGTTAAAAGTTAAATATCCGAACTTTATCTTATTATACTAAACAATGGCAAAAGTACGCCAGATACAATTATAAACACCACCCCTCCGAAACCCAAAATCACAACTGGTTCGATGATCGAAGGCAAATTTCTAATGATCGCATCTGCTTCATTCGAATAAAATCGGGAGATATGTTCTAAGATCAAATCAAGCTTGCCAGTCTTCTCGCCGATGGAGATCATTTGCGTGATTATCGGGGGAATAAATTCCGGATACTTTATAAAAACTTCAGAAATCTTTGCTCCCTTTGAAACCTCGCTTTTTGCCTCCAAAAGGGCCTTTTTATAGACCGAATTCCCGACGACACTCGAGGTTATTTCTAAAGAATCCAAGATCGGAACACCGGCTTTGACCAGAGTGGCCAGAGTTTCCGAAAGCCGGGCCAGATAAATACCCTGGATCGCCTTTTTAAGAAGAGGCAGTTTAAGCTTTACCCGATCGTATTTCTCCCTGCCCTCTGGAGTCTTGAAATAATTAAAAATCCAAAAAGCCATAATAGCCAGGAAACCAAGAATCAAAAACCAAAAATCAAAAAGGGCCTGATTAACAAAAAGAAGGAGCCGGGTAGAGAAAGGAAGATCTTCCACGCCAGCCTCCTGAACGATTGTCAAGATTTGGGGAATCACCGGGGGCAGATCAAGCAAAGGGAAACCAAAGAACAAAACTATGAAAACAGCGATGACCGCAAGCAACAGGAAAGCCGGATAGATCAAAGCACCCATAGTTTTCGATTTTATCTCGGCTTGTTTTTCAAGGTAGTCAGCTAAATAGTTTGAAACTTCGTGAAGCTTTCCGGCTGTTTCGCCTGATCTTACTAAACTTACGAAAAAATCCGAAAAAACATTCGGATACCTGGCCAAGGCGCCTGAAAGAGAACTCCCCGCATCAACCATTTCTGTTATATCCTTCAGGATTTTTTTAAAAGAAGGGTTGTCAGCCTGCTCGGCCAAGGTATTCAAAGAAGTGATCAAAGGAACGTCTGCCCCGATCAAAGTGGCGAGCTGCCTTGAAAAGAAAACCACATCGCGGTTAGATGGCTTTATCAAAACGGAGCCGATATCTTTCTTGAAAACGCCTTTTTCTTTAGCCTCCAATGCCAAAATGACCAGTCCCTGATCGTGTAAAACAGAAACAGCGTCGTTTTCGTTGTGAGCCTCCACCACTCCTTCAGTCATTTCTCCGCTTCTCTTTTTAGCTTGATAAAAAAATTCCACTTCTTCGCTCCTTCGGAGCTACGAAGTGCAAGCATTTCTTCATAATGAAACGAAGAAGTGCTCCTCCGTAGCTTTAGCGAAGGAGAGCTACCTTTATCTAATCAACTCTCTTAGCTCGGTCGGATTCAAAGAATAAAACTCGGCCTGCTCCATTGAAATTTCTTTTCTCCTGACTAAATCTGCCAAGGATTTATTTAATGACACCATACCAATATCAGAACTGGTTTCAATAACCAGATTCAACTGGTTGATCTTATTCTCCCGAATCAGATTTCTTACGGCCGAATTGGCGATCATCACTTCAACTGCCGGAACCAAACCCCCTTTTATTCCCGGGATCAAACGTTGGGAAACTACCCCGCTGATCGTGTTGGCTAACTGGACCCTGATCTGCGGCTGCTGGGTCGCCGGAAAACTGTCAATGATCCTTTCAATGGTCTGCGAAGCGTTATTGGTATGCAAAGAGGCAAAAACAAGATGGCCGGTTTCAGCCGCAGTTACCGCCGCGGACATTGTCTCGTAATCGCGCATCTCACCGACTAAAATAACATCTACATTCTGCCTGAAAGTAGAACGAAGAGCCTTATGAAATGAAAGCGTATCCGAGAAAAGCTCTCTCTGGTCAATAATGCTTTTATCCGGCGAAAATATATATTCAATAGGGTCTTCAATGGTAACGATTTTATAGCCTCTTTCCCGGTTAATTAGATTGATCAAGGCGGCCAGAGTTGTTGTTTTTCCATGGCCATTCGGACCGACAACCAAGACAAAACCCTGACTGATGCGGCTGAATATTTTTACTATTGACGGAAGATTCAAGTCATCAATATCCGGAATCTGGGGAGGAATGAATCTAAAAGTGGCGGCCGGAATGCCTTTAGTCTGGTAGATATTCACCCTAAAACGGGCCTCGCTGTTTACCGAATAAGAAAAATCAATCTCTTTTTCGGTGAGGAGCCTCGCTTTTCGTTCTCCAAGAAGAACTTCGATCAATCCGCGGAGAGTTTCAGGATCCAAAATTTGATATTTTTTCAAAGGAACCAAACGGCCGAAAAGCCTCAAGGTGGGATAATTGGCCGGAGAAAGATGCAAATCCGAAGCTCTTTGAGAAGCGGTATAGACCAATAATTCGTTTAGTAATTCCTTGTAATCAGGCATAAAATATATTTAAATGTTTAAATGTTTAAAAAGCATTTCGTTAAGCATTCCCGACTTCGGCGACCTCTAATAATTCTTCCAAAGAAACCGCACCTTCAATCACCTTAAGTATACCATCCTGAAACATTGTCAGCATTCCTTGGCGCTTTGCTTCTTCGCGCAAAGCCGATTCCGAAAGACCGGACAAAATTATTTTCTCAACCTGATCAGTGACTTCCATAATTTCAAAAATCGCAATCCTTCCTTTATAAGCTTTGCCTTGGCATTCGGAACACCCCTCCCCGCTGGCTTTATAAATAGAAAAGGTCTTGGCTAGATCCCTTCTCACTTCCTCCGGCATCTGATCAATCGCATCTGCAATCACCTTTTCTTCGGCAATATTCGGCTTTGACTTTACTTTGCAGGAAGAGCAAAGACGACGGAGAAGCCTTTGGGCCGCGGCCAGATTCAAAGTCGGAGCAATAAGATATTTCTCCACCCCCAAGTCAATCAAACGGGGAATTACTCCTATTGAATCATTGGTATGCAAAGTGGAAAAAACCAAATGGCCGGTAAGAGACGCGTGAGTGGCTAAATTAGCCGTATCCGCATCCCTGATCTCGCCTACCATTATTATATCAGGATCCTGTCTTAAAATTGAACGAAGACCGCTGGCAAAGGTATATCCGATCTCCTCCTGAATCTGGGATTGGTTTATTCCGGGAAGCAAAATTTCTATCGGGTCTTCCAACGTAATTATATTGACGCTTTCCTCGTTTATCTTTCTTAAAATCGAATAAAGAGTGGTTGTTTTCCCGGAACCCGTAGGTCCGGTCATTAAAATACTGCCAAAAGGCTTTTGAATATTTTCTTCAATCAATTTAAGGTTCCGGCCGACTAATCCTAAATCAGGCAATTCAACCAAGCCAAATGACGGATCAAGAATTCTCAAAACCGCTTTTTCTCCGTATCTGGTCGGCAAAGTCGAAACCCGAAAATCTATTTTTTTGCCTCCAACTGTAGTCCCGAATCTTCCATCCTGGGGAAACCTTGTCTCGTCTATTTTTAAATCGGAGAGAATTTTAATTCTAGTGATGATCGCGGAATGGATGGTTTTAGGAAGAACCAAAGCAACATGCATTATTCCGTCTATTCTGAAACGAACCCTTATCTTGTCTTCCTGGGGTTCGATATGAATATCCGAGGCCCGCGATTCGACGGCATGCCTGATGGTCGCGGCAACAGCTTTGATTATGGGCGCTTCTTCTGAAATCTGGGGAGTTTTGGGCAGGCTTGGCTTTTTAGCTTCTTCTATAACAAGCTCCTGATTCAATTCCTCAAGAGCTTCCTTAACCTCGCCGGATAATGTCCGGTATTTTTTAATGATCAAGGAGTAGTCCTTAAAACCTATAACATATTTTTCGATGGCCGAGGCCTTGTCTTGGCCAATAAGCTTTAGAGCTTCCAAAGCATCAGTATCTTCAGGATTAAGCATCCCTATTCTTAAAGTGCTATCTTCCTTGTCAAAAGGAACAATTTTATAAAACTCGGCTATATCTTCAGGCAAAAACTTCAAAGTTTCTGATTTAACCGCAGCATCTTTTAAAACAACCGAGGGAAGGCCGTAAAGCTCGGATTTCAGAGAAAGCAAATCAGGATCAGAGATTATCTTTTCTTCAACGACTATTTGAGTAAAATCTTTATCTTCTGATTTAGCTTTCTGGGCAAGCGCCTCCGCGGTCTTTTTGTCCAAGACTTTTTTCTTGATTAATTCCTCGATTAAAGTCTGGGGGATTTTTATCATTGAAAGAGATCTTGCTTGCCGCTAGGCGCAGTTTTCACAGGCGCCTCCCCGAAAATCCTCAAACTTTTAAACTCTGGCAGATCAAAAAGAGAAAAATTAAACTGAAGAGTTTTATAATTTTTCAATTCTAATATTGAGGAGCGGATACTTGGCGCAATTTCGTATTCATTCACCTGGCCGGGCTTAAGAATTTGGAAATAAAACACAAAACCGAAAACCAAAGCCAGCAAAATCAAAACCATCGGCAGAGTAGAACCTCCTTTGATATTCAAAAAACCAAACATAAATTACTGGCTAGCCACTGATTCGTTAGCTAAATAATTGACCTCGAATCTGATATCAAAATTAAGGGCCCTTGATCCTTCGATAAGCTGGGCGGCTACATCTAAAGTCGCTACTTCGGTAAGCCTTAGATTTTTCTCGAAAAGATCCAGGAAATTAATAAAAGAAGCGTAGCTTCCGTTCAACTTCATATTCCCGTTTATTTTTCTGATTTCTGACTGGCCGGGAACTTCTGAAAGATTCATTTCCGACAGAATCATTCCTGAAGCCGATACAATTGACTCGATGCTGGATAAAAGCTCGGGAATCTCTTTCTCTGCCGGAAGCAAGCGGTCAAGCTTTTCCACCTCCTGCCGCCTTGATTCGATTTCCCTGTCCAGATCAACTATCTTTTTGGATATTTGTTCCGCTTCCCTCAAAATATCCTCTCTGTCTTTCATCGAAGCCCTGATCATCAATGTTTTATCAAAAGAAGGCATAACCAAAAAGAAAAAAATCAGGATCGAAGCGGCAGCAACAATTGCGGAAGTAAGTTTTTGGTTCATTTCAAAAATTTATCAGAATTAAAAGTAAGCTTAAAGATGAATTCGGTCCGGCCGTTGGTTAAAATCTTGATTTGATTTACGGAAATATCACTGACTGACTCATCGGCTAAAAAATTGGCGCCCTGCTTGGCAATCGCAGTAAGATTTGGGGCAGTTGCCTTAAATTCGAATTTCAATTCCGGCAGAGAAGCGACAAGCGACTCAAACTGAACCGAAGGCAAGGTCAATTGCTGAATCTTCTTAAACCCTTTTGACCAAAGCATATGCCTGCCAAGCAAAATCTGGGCTTGATTTAGCTTTGAATTTACTTCAGCAATCCTTTCCTCCTTAGCTTTATCCCTGTTTTGATTGAAAGATATAAGAGAAGCATCCAGTTCCTGAACTTTGCTTTCCAGGGTCTTGTTGTAAAAGAAAAGTCCTCCATATAAGACAAAAACGATTATAAAAATGAAAAAAGACGGCCCGAATCTGGTCGCGGCGCCGATTTCTATTTTTTTGGTTCTTTCCGGAAGCAGATCTAACTCAGGCATTTATATATAAAATTTTAACTTATTCTGAAAAGTTCCTCTAATAAATTATCAACAACTCAAATCTTTCTCATCGCTAATCCCAAAGCAACACTCAAAGACGGGCCTGCATTTTTCAAGGTTTCCTCCAAAACTTTATTGTATGAAATCCTTTTGAGTGGATCTCCAATCAAAATATCTTTCCCGAGTTTCTGGGCAAAATAGTCCTTAATCCCCGGCATTTGCGATTGGCCGCCAATCAAAATAACCTTGCCTATTTTAACCATTTTATTTTCCTCATAATTGGCTATTGTCTTTCTGACCTCAAAAACAATCATATCAATCAAAGGCGAAATTGCCTGATTAAAGGCCTGATTACCCTTTAAGCCGTCTTTTCTCTTAATTTCTTCGGCTCTTTCAAAACTGATTCCCAAAGACACGGCCAAGGCCTTGGTTATTTCAAAACCACCCAATTCATAATTTCTGGAAACCCTTTCAAAACCTTTATCAACGACCAATATGGAAGTGCTTCTGCCTCCTAAATTAATAATGGCTAAAGGAGATTTATCGTCTCCTAATAAAGCTCTGATTATGGCAATGTTTTCAAGTTCAAGAGCTTTTATATTAAGCCCGGCCGAAGTGAATATATTTTTGTATCTCTCGGCTTCATTCTTGGGGACGGCGGCTAAAAAGACCTCGACATTGGGAGTCTGATTAGACTGCCCTCCGACATTAATGATTGACCAGTCTAAAACCACATCCGAAAGAGGAATAGGAATATATTTTCTGGCTTCGAAGGGAATGGCTTTTTCCAGATCTTTTGCCGAAAGATAGGGCATTTCAATGACTGTCGTAAAAGTCAAAAATGAGGATATGGAAGCAACCGCGTCTTTGGTCGAAGGCCTAGTGCGGGCAATTAAATCTTTCAACCCGGCAATAAGAATATCATCGCTAAGCTTGGGGCTAGAGCCTTCTTTAGCCAGAAAATCTATTATCCCATAATTTTTCAGATCAAAACGATCCCCCGAGTTAGAAAGTTCTGCTATCTTTATTCCGGCTGTCCCAAGATCTACTCCTAGTATTGATTTAGAACCAAATAAGGCCATATCTTAAAAACTCAAAATTAAAATTTTAAATTTTAAAACATTTGAATTTTATTTAAAACTGTGAATTGAAAATTGAAATTTATCTATATTATACTTCAAAGTAATTGATATGGCATTCAAGTTATTAACATCAGTCAAAGATTATGCCTTGGAACTTCTCTTTCCCTTAAAATGCGCGGCCTGCAGAAAAGAAACCGAATCCAAAAAGAAAAACAAGTTGATCTGTACTGACTGTCTGAAACTCCTTTCCCCTTCTCTGGATTTTTACTGCCCCCTTTGCGAAGCCAAAACCGCTGACGGCGCGCTTTGTTTTTCCTGCCGTCTTATAATTTCCAATACCGAAACTAAGTTCTATTTAGACCGCTTATTCCATCCCTACTCCTACAAAGACCCGGCTATTCAAAGAGTGATCAAAGCCTTCAAATACCAATTCATACAAGGACTGGAAGAGCCGCTCGGGCGTCTAATGTCCCGCTATCTTGGAAAAATCAACGGGAAGCTGGATTTAAACGATTACCTCGTGATTCCGGTGCCGCTTCACCGGAGAAAATACAACCAGAGAGGCTACAATCAGTCTGAATTGATCGCCTCCAAAATTTCCCAGTTCCTGAATCTTGAAATGGCTGCTGATTCTTTAGTAAAAAGCAAAGCGACAAAAGACCAAGCCAAATTAAAGGAAAGCGAACGGCTGAAAAATTTAAAAAATGCTTATGCCTGCTCCAAGCCCTGGCTCGTTTCCGGCAAAAAAGTTCTCTTGATCGACGATGTATATACCACCGGCTCAACAATGGCTGAATGCGCCAAGGTTTTAAAAGAAGCCGGAGCCAGCGAGATCACCGGCCTTGCGATTGCGAGAGGGTGAGAGTGCTATGAATAGCACTCTCACGGGCATTTTAGACAAGCGTACCGGCCTTGCCGTAAAAATGCCCCGGGTTCGCCCAGAAAGGCGAACAAAAAATGATTTGAAAAAATATCTGAATTAAGTTAATATTTTGAAATCTGGCGGGTTCGCGTAATGGTATCGCAGCGGATTGCTAATCCGCGACTTCGAAAGGAGTCTTGTGAGTTCGAGTCTCACACCCGCCGTTTGCAAACCAAAAACAGCCCGCTCGGGCTGTTTTTAGTTTTGGTTTTAGCAATTCGCTATTCGCTATTTGCTAATTTAGTACTGTCTTCCAAAACCACCTCTCGAACCGCCGCCAAAGCCGCCACGGCCTCGGCCGCCTCCAAAACCTCCTCTCCTTTCTGTTCTTTCTCCCATTGGTTTGGCTTCATTGACGGTAATGGATCTTTCTCCGATCTGCTTGCCGTTCATTGATTCGATCGCTTTCATGGCTTCTTCGTCAGAAGACATTTCAACGAATCCGAATCCCCGGCTCCTGCCAGAATACTTGTCGGTCACAATTTTGGCCGAATCAACTGTTCCAGCTTCGGAAAAGAGATCCTTTAACTCGTCATCGGTGGTTTCGTAAGGAAGACCTCCTACATAAAGTCTCTTAGCCACTTAATAACAAAATGGATGCGCAGCTAGTTTTAAACTTCACTTGCTTCTCCAATTTGTACTTTTTTAATTCCTGCTCTCGACTAACGCGCACCCAATAAATGAGACGCAAATAACAGGTAAAGATATCATACCTTATCTAAACAAAAATTGCAAATCGGCGGAAAAACTGATAAAATCTTGTAGTTTTGGAGACGTGGCAGAACGGCTAATGCACCGGTTTTGAAAACCGGCGCCCTAACGGGCTTGGAGGTTCGAGTCCTCCCGTCTCCGCCAATTGGAATTTTGCAAGAAATCAAGCTCAACCGAGCGACGGCTTTGCCGCCGCTCGGCTAGGATTTGAAAGGGTTTTTTGGGCGAAAAGGAAAAGGATTTATCAAACAAAATATGGTTCGAGCCGATTTGTTTTAGAAATGTTGTCATTTCAGATTTGTCCCCAGAGGAAAGCAGAATATCCGCTTGATTCAAGAATTTAACCCAAGCACGAGCCGGTTCGAGCCAAGACACACCTTTGTCCTCGATTTCGTGGATTTTTTCTTTCAGCCCTACTCTCTGGTCAATCATTTTTTGTTTTTGCGCGAGATATTCCTCCTCGGAAATTACTTCGTCGAGATAGGCAGAAAGCAATTTATCTAATCTTGTTTCAATTTCTGCTAAATCATTTTTCATACCACTAACCAAAGCTAAACTATCCTCTCTTGCTTTCTGCTCGTCTTTGTCTAACTCGCGCAAAACTTTTTCGGTGTCTTGGCTCGGCAAAGAAACTTTTTGAAGAAAACTTTTCACTTGCTCGGTTAACAATTCTTCGCGGACATATTTTTGCGAACAAACACTTTTCTTTTTCGTACAGCGATAATAGTTATGTCCTTTTTGTGTTTCGGCGGTAATCATACAGCTACATTCTCCGCAAGTGAGTAATCCGCGAAATGGAAAAGTGTTTTCAGCTTTTCTCGTCATAATATGTCCGCGATCTTTCATCACTTCTTGGCAAATATCAAAAAGTTTCTTTGAGATTAACGGCTTGTGCGAACCCTGATATGTCTCGCCCTTGAACTCGAAAATTCCATAGTAGAAAGTTGATTTTAGAATTCGCTGGACACAGGAAACTGCAAGAACATTGCCTTTGTAGCTCCGCAGTCCGATGTCTTTCTAGACTTTAGCTATCTGTTTGAGTGTATATTTTCCAGTTGAATACAGCTCAAAACCCTTTCGGACTAGCGGAGCTTTTTCGATGTCTAAATCAATATCTCGTGTTTTATGATTGTTCGTATATCCAAATGGGGCAAAGCTAGGCCAGATTCCTTTACGAAGTTTTGCTCTATGCCCACGCTTAATGTTCTCCGAAAGGTTATCTACATAATACTTGCTTTGCCCGAAGGCAATGTTTAGCATAAATTTCCCCTGTGGCGTATTCTCAAACCAGTGAGTAGGAAACTTCAAGTCTTTAATCTTTCCTGTGTCCAATAGGTAGATAATCTGTCCTCCGTCTATGGAATTTCGGGCGAGACGATCAGGATTCCAACTCAAAATTCCATCTGCTTTTCCTTGCTCCAAAAATGACAACATTTCTGCGAATTTCATTCGCCCAGGTTCTTTGGCAGTTTGGGCCTCGCAAAGCGAGGCAACAATTTCAAGTTTTTCTTTGGCGGCAAATTCTCGCAATTCAGAAATCTGGGATTCAATCGAGCGCACCTGCCTTTCCTCACTTTCCGTACTTTTTCTCGCATATATTATGTATTTCATGGTTTTGTAGTTAAAAAAATTGAAAGGGTTTCTGTTTTTGGTTTAGCTACCGCTACTTGACCAACAGTCAGAAGTGCTATAGTGTGTATCTCGGTAGTTAAAGTAGTTCAAAACAGGGAGGATAGTATGTTCTTTGCCTTGATTCTGGGAACGTTCGTATTGGCCGTGGCAACCTCGTTCGTGGTCGAGAGGGCTATGAGAAAGCCCGTCTCCGAAATCTTGGGAAAGATCGTGGGTGACCTGGCCGGTGCCTGGCAGAAATACGTCTCACTGGGAATCTACGTGATGGGAATTTCCTATGGCGCTCCTGTCAGTCGCCTTCGGGAATACATCCGAGTGGACTCGGAGTTTCTTAAACGAGAGCCGCTGGATATGCCTCACATGATGCTCAACATGTACGAGACAGTCATCGAGACTTTACAAGGAGTCACGACACTACTTCTCGCATTCTTCGTTTTCACGATGATTGCGTATGTAATCGTCCGTGGACTCGAAGTGCGCGCCGAGAAGAAACGAGCGGCGTAGCTCATCGCTCCAAATGGTACGTCGCCAATCCATCAGCTCGCCGGTCGGAAATGAACGGCGAGCATTTTCTTTTTTATAATTCAAAGAGCGAGAATTTGCCGCCAAAGCCAGTGAATTTTTCAATTTGAAATTATTGAAAAATTTACTGAATTGAGTTATACTTAACTCAATTAAAAACTTGAAATTGTTAATACTCTCGGCTTTTTAATTCATTTTGCCCGTCCGCCCATTCCGAGCCGCGCTTTGCGCGGCGAGGGCAGAATTCCGTTCGAGCTATTTCAAGAATACACCGTTTGCAAACCAAAAACAGCCCATCGATAAACTCAGGGCTGTTTTTGGTTTGCAAACGGGCCACTCGGGTTAAGTACCCGGAATCTCCAAGTGTTACAAGGGTTTCCAGGGGTTCAATCCCAAGCGTAATTTAAGGCACTCGGGTCGGGGTATAAAATATAGCAAATGAGACACTATAAAAAGGATACCAGAGTGTCTCATTTTTATCCACAATAAATAGGTTGCCAAAGGAAACCTGTTGTGATAAACTAGGTTTAATGGAAAATAAAGACCAGAAAATTTACTGGCATGCGAACACTAGCAGCGGTGGCACTCTTAGTTTAGGAGTAGATTTAGAGGGGAAATTTACTCGTAATGAAAAAGGAAGAATTATCGCCGATGCTATTAAAGCTTGTTACGAAAGCATGGAAGAATTAGGTTATATCCCTTTTAACGCAAGGGTTATGTCTTCACGAGACATAGCCGAAAGATTCGGGAAATCTCGTCAATATTGGGAGAAACTTTTAAATGAACAAAAAATACTTTACAAAGAGACTTCAGCCGGTAGGGTAACTACTGATCTTTGGGTTCAAGGATATCTAAATAGTAAACCCGAAGTCGATAAATATGTGAAAGATGTTCGGAAAGTTTTAGAAACTATTAAAGAGTACGGAAAAAGTTGGGGCATAGTACTATGTCCTGTTTGTGAAGAGAAACAATTTAACTTTGCTGTTAATGGAGAAGTAAATGTGAATGGAGTTTGCCGAAACCCAGTTTGTAGATTTCACATTCATACTACCCCAGCTTAACTTAATGGACAAACTGATATATAGAATTGAACAATTAAAAAATATACTTGATTTTCTTAAAGATGAGAGTTTTTCTCCGGCCCATTCCGGCACGCGATACAAAGTTTTTGTTTCAGAAAAATA